>CAUJJN010000156.1 GCA_963204905.1 Pseudomonadota bacterium | reverse complement strand
GATGTAGAACGCCCCGAACAGTCCTGGCAGGTTGAGATCGACCTGCGTGGTACCACATTGCCAGTCGCGGCCGATGGCGTCGCGCAGCACGTATTCGAACTTCGGTCCGTAGAACGCGCCTTCGCCCGGATTGATCGCGGTTTTGATGCGGCCGCCGGATTTGCTCTCGATCTCGCGCAGCACCGTCGCCATCACGCGCTCGGCATGATCCCAGCTCTCATCGGTGCCGACGCGCTTCTCCGGCCGTGTCGACAGCTTGACCACGATGTCGCCGAAGCCGAAGTCCGAATAGGTCGAGAGGATCAGTTCGTTGATCTTCAGGCATTCCTCGGCGAGTTGCTCCTCGGTGCAGAAGACGTGAGCGTCGTCCTGCGTGAAGCCGCGCACGCGCATCAAGCCGTGCATCGCGCCGGACGGCTCGTAGCGATGGACGATGCCGAATTCCGCCATGCGCAACGGCAGGTCGCGATAGCTTTTCAAGCCGTGCTTGAAAATCTGTACATGGCCCGGGCAATTCATCGGCTTGAGAACAAACCAGCGCTTGTCTTCCGCCTCGTCGCCGGCGGACTGCGCCGCGAACATGTTTTCGCGATACCAATTCCAGTGGCCCGAGGTCTCCCAGAGCACCTTGTCGAGAATCTGCGGCGCGTTGACCTCGTCGTAGTCGCCGGCAAGGCGGCGGCGCATGTAGGCCACCAGCGACTGGAACAGCGCCCAGCCCTTGGCGTGCCAGAACACCACGCCCGGGCCTTCCTCCTGGAAGTGAAACAGGTCAAGTTCGCGGCCGAGCTTGCGGTGATCGCGCTTCTCGGCTTCCTCGATCTGCTTCAGATAGGCGTCGAGTTCGTCCTGCTTGGCGAAAGCGGTGCCGTAGATGCGGGTCAGCATCGGATTGTTGCTGTCACCGCGCCAATAGGCGCCGGCCACCTTCATCAGCTTGAAGGCGTTGCCGATCTTTCCGGTGGAGGTCATGTGCGGGCCACGGCACAGATCGAACCAGTCGCCCTGATAGTAAATCTTGATCGGCTCGTCGCCCGGAATGGCGTCGACCAGTTCGACCTTGAAGGCCTCGCCCTTGTCGCGGAATACTTGCTTGGTCTTCTCGCGATCCCAGACGTCCTTGGTGAAGGGCTTGTCGCGCGCGATGATCTCACGCATCTTCTTCTCAATCGCGGCGAAGTCGTCGAGGGTGAACGGCTCGTTGCGGAAAAAGTCGTAATAGAATCCGTTCTCGATCACCGGGCCGATGGTGACCTGCGTGCCCGGCCACAACGTCTGCACCGCTTCGGCGAGCACATGCGCGCAGTCGTGGCGGATCAGCTCCAGCGCGCGGGGATCCTCGCGGTTGAGGAATTCGATGCGGGCGTTCTGCTCGATCGGGTCGGCCAGGTCGGTGACCACGCCGTCCAACGCCATCGCCACGGTGCGCTTGGCGAGCGAGGGCGAGATACCCTTGACGATCTCAAGGCCGGTGATGCCTTTGGTGACATCGCGGCGGGCGCCATCGGGAAAGGTGAGGGTGACGCCCAGGGATTCGGCGGGCTTGAGATTGGCGAGGCCAAACTGGAATCCGGAAGCGGGCTTGTTCTTGTCGTCTGACATTCTGATCTCCTCTGGCTCACTCCTGCGAACGGGCGCAGGTAAGCGGAAAGCAGCGGTATAGCAGTCGCCCGGTGACTTGCAACGCTTGAAAGGCGGTCTCGGGATGTGAGGCCATTCCGCTCCGCGCCCTCGTCCAGGCGTGAAGTGGTTGTGGATGCCCCCGGATACTTCATGCAACTGCATTAAAGCCGTGATATGGCAATGTGGTGAAATCCTCGTTTGCGCCCACCGCTTTGCTGCTCGGAAACTTTGTCATCGGCACCTCGGTTATGGGGCCGGGCGGCATGTTGACCGAGCTATCGTCAGATCTCGGCGTGTCGATCCGCGATGCCGGGTTGCTGATCACCTTCGGCGCGGCGGCGCTGTTCATCTGTTCGCCGCTCAGCGCGTGGCTGACGGGCCGTTTCGACCGCCGTAAGTTTCTCGGTAGCCTCATCGTGTTGCTGGCGCTGTGCAATCTGGCATCTGCGTTCGCGCCGAACTACGGAGCCTTGATGGCGATCCGGCTGGTGATGATGGCGGTGGCAGCCCCGTTCACGCCGCAAGCGGCCGGTACGGTGAGCCTGATCGTGCCGGTCGAGAAGCGTGGCAGCACGATCGCGTATGTCTTTCTCGGCTGGTCGCTGGCGGCGGCGGCCGGTTTGCCGATGATCACCATCATCGCAAGTTATGCCGGCTGGCGGGCCGCATATCTGGGTATCGCCGCTCTGTCCTGTATCAGCTTTCTGTTGTTGATATGGCGATTGCCGCCGCGCGTGAGCGGCAGCGCGGTCGAACTGAAAACGTGGGTTGCGCTCGGTCGCAATCCGTTGGTGATGATGCTGTTGCTGATCACCGCTCTTCAGATGTCCGGCCAGTTCATCATCTTTACCTTCATGGCGCCGCTTCTGACGCGACTGGCGCAAGCCACGCCGGGCGCCATCGCGGTGGTGTTTTCGCTTTATGGCATCTTCGGCTTCATCGGCAACGTGATGGCCTCGCAACTGGTCGATCGCTGGGGCAGTTATCGGACATCGCTGATGTTCGTCGCGGTGCTGCTGACCGGCATGACGATCTGGGCGCTTGGCGCGGGAACGCTCGCGGTCATGGCGATCGGCGTCAGCGTCTGGGGGGTCGGCTTCGCGTCGACCAATTCGATGCAGCAAGTCCGCCTTGTCGGCGCGGCGCCGCCATTCGCCGGTGCATCGGTGTCGCTCAATACGTCGGTCTTGTATGTCGGGCAGGCGGTTGGCTCGGCGATCGGGGGCGTGCTGTTCGCGGGCGACATGCTGCATGCCGCCGGTTACGTCGGAGTCGTGTTCGTGGCCGCGGCGCTGATTGTGGTGCTGATGACGAAACGTTTCGAAGCGACGGTCGGCGCGGACAAGCGGGCTTGAAGCGTTCTCCCGTCAGTCGCAGAGGCGGGTCAGCATCGCGCGGAAATTGACGCCGGGAAGCTGCATGGCGTTGCCTTCCAGCTCGATGATGTCGCTGATCATCGCGCCCTTCAAAGTCAGCGTGACCTGGTCGATACCGAACAATGGCTTGAAGTTCGGGTCCTGATTGTGCCGCTGCGTCGAAACCTTGACCACGATGTCGTTGTCGACGCCGCTGTAGCTTCCGATAAAAGCGAAACCCGAATTGCCGCCGCGAATTTTGCCGTCAACGGCATAGACAACGCCGCAACCCGTTCCGTGAATCGTATGGAATTCGACCGAATAAAGACCGTTACGCACGTTCGCCGCCGAATGGTGATGAGGACGACCCCAATCCTATGGCTTGTGAGGTCGAGGGACAATCTGGAAACTGAGAACGGGGCTCTCAAACGGGACGAATGCAAGGCAAGGCCGACCGGCAATGCGAGCTTGTATCGTCCGTCTCATCAGTCGCAATCTAGGCTGCCTTGTCGTTGACGCCGCGCCATCGTCCATAGCGCCATGGCAGATACCATGTCGCCATCGGCGGCCTTGTCTCCGGCACGTTGTCGATCCCGTGGGTTCCCCACGGCTGGCAGCGCAGCAGGCGCGCCAGGGTCATCCAGCCTCCTCCCCACAAGCCGAAGCGGCCAATTGCCTCGTCGGCATAGACCGAGCAAGTCGGAAGGTGACGGCAATTGTAGCCGACAAGCGGCGACAGCGTATGACGATAGCACCAGATGGCCGCCTGCCCGGTCCGGCGTGGAAGGTTCAGCAGCGTTGCCGCGCAGTGAGGGCAGGGTGAAGTCATCGGCATCCGATCTTCCTGAGCCGCGGGTTTCACACGTGGAACCGTCGGGTTGGCATTTGCGACACACTTAGCGAAATATCGCACGTTTGCTATCGCAAGGCAGCAAAAGACAGTTGGAGCGCCGTGCGCGCCCCATTAGGCTCGTTTGTGACAAATCGATTGCGCTGAATCGTCCGGCCGAAGGGATTGCGGTCGGAGGAGGGGATTTCGTGAGCGCCGCTGCTTTGCTGAAGACCCGAGTCTCGACGACGCTGATGATCGTGCTCGCCGCGATTTCGCTGGCCGTGATAGTGATCGCAGCATGGCCCGCCCGCGCCCGCGATGTTGTCGACATTCGCAAGCTGCCGATGCGCTTTGAATGGGTTCCCTGCACGGAACATTGTCGCGGCTGGATCGGCGCGACGGGAGTGATCACGGCGGAGACGCCGAAGGCCTTCGAGGATTTCGCTCGCGGCCGCGACCTCGCCGGCGCCACGATGGTGCTCGATTCCAGCGGCGGCTCGGTGAATGACGCCATCGCGCTCGGCCGCCTGTGGCGTGGCCTCGGCTTGTTGACCACGGTTGGCGCGACCATCGACAACCCGAGATCGGCGACCGGCGCGGCCGCCGTGATCCCCGATGCATCCTGCGAGTCGATGTGCGTTTTCTTGCTTTTGTCCGGCAAGGTGCGTTACGTGCCGCCGGGGGCTCGGGTGCGCGTCCATCAGATCTGGATGGGTGATCGCGCCAACGATGCCCGCGCGGCGACCTATACCGCGCAGGATTTGATGATCGTCGAGCGCGATATTGGCCGCCTCGCCAAGTACACGTTTGAAATGGGCGGCTCGGGCGACCTTTTGGAGCTGGCGCTCAGTGTGCCCCCGTGGGAGGCGCTGCACCAGTTGTCGCAGGCTGAACTGTGGCGGACGCATATCGTCACTACGGATACCGTTGCCGACGTGCTTCCATCGCGAACTGTCGACCCTGCAACGCCGGTGGCAGCGGTGGGCAGCAAGCCGATTCAGGACCGCTTCTTGAGCGGCGGCGAAACCGGTACGGCCGCGTTGGCGACGGCCAAGGCGACGAAAACAGCGGAAGCAGGGGCTCCGGTCGGCGGAGTTGCGGCAGCCGTACCCGCGCAGGTTCAATGACCGCGAGGGGCTTCGTCAGCTTTCCGCGTCGCTGAGTTGAGTTGCCTTGGCCTCGATCTGGCCGATCGCGTCGACGACGGCATCGAAGGTCAACATCGTCGAGGCGTGTCGGGCCTTATAGTCCCGCACCGGTTCGAGGAATGAGATATCGGCCCATTTCCCCTCGGGCGGCGCACCGTTCTCCTTCAACATCCGGCGAACGGTCTCGCGTAAAGCGCGCAATTCTTCCGCCGTGGAGCCCACCACATGCTGAGCCATGATGGAAGATGAGGCTTGCCCCAGTGCGCACGCCTTCACGTCGTGGGCGAAGTCTGTCACGACAGGGCCATCCATCTTCAGGTCGACCTTGACGGTCGAGCCGCAAAGCTTGGAGTGGGCGGTTGCGGTGGCGTCGGGGGCGTCGAGCCGGCCCAGTCTCGGAATGTTGCCGGCGAGGGCAATGATGCGCTGATTGTAGATTTCGTTGAGCATGGCAGTAGAGCCCGGACTTGCGCCGATCGGATCGGTCGCTCCGGTATCCGCCCTTGGCGGTCCGGTTCACTACCCTATATAAGTGTCGGAACGAGAAAATACAGTCTCGCCAGCCTTCGGCCGCAAAATCGGACGGCCGGGGTCGACGATGACGATGTTGGCATGGTCGGACTCAGGCGTCCGGCGGCCCTTGGGTCGCCCCGTCTGCCCGGTGACACTCCGGCCCGCTGGGCCGGTCGAACGGAGTGAGGATGGACGCATTGATCAAGCCGTTGCGCGCGGGCAAGGCCGGCGACGACAAATCATCCACGCCTGGACCTGTTGAAGGCAAGGCAACGGATGGGCGTGCGTCCGAGGGCAGGCCTGCGCAGTTGGACCCGTCGGATTATCTCGAGGCTGCGGTTCGTCCGGACCAGCCGCGGCCATCGCGCGCCGAGGCCGAGCAGGCGGTGAAGACCCTGCTGTCCTACATTGGCGAGAATACCGGCCGTGAAGGCTTGCTGGATACGCCGCGCAGGGTGGTGGAAGCCTTCGATGAGCTGTTCCAGGGCTATCAGCAGTGCCCGGCCGAAGTCCTGAACCGGACGTTCGGCGAGACGGCCGGTTACGACGACTTCGTGCTGGTACGGGACATCCCGTTCACCTCGCACTGCGAACATCACATGATGCCGTTCTATGGGCACGCGCATATCGCCTACGTACCGGTGGAGCGGGTTGTTGGTCTGTCCAAGCTGGCTCGGCTGGTCGATATCTTTGGCCATCGGCTTCAGACCCAGGAGCATCTCACGGCTCAGCTGGCGGCGGCGATCGACGAGGTGTTGAAGCCGCGGGGCGTCGCCGTGATGATCGAGGCGGAACACACCTGCATGTCGGTGCGTGGCGTCCGCAAGCACGGCGCTTCGACCCTGACCACGCGGTTCACCGGCATTTTCCGGGATAACCACGCCGAGCAGGCCCGCTTCATGTCGGTGGTGCGCGGCCCGCAGCGATAGCCGGCCGCGTCTTCTGGATTTGGCGGAAATCCACTGACGTCAAATGGAATCAGGCCGGTCTTCACGCTCCGGATCAAGTTGTCGCATTTGCGTCCAGCAAGGGCGCAACGATCATGTTCCGCTCACGAATGGGTTGATATCCATTTGAAATAGCTTGCATTGTTATATTTCAAAGCTCCGTGCCGCTGAGGTTCTGCCGTGTCTTCATCCACCGATACGCACGATCTTGAAGAAGGGCTGTGGCTGCGTCCGAAATTCGACGCCGCCGGGCTCGTCACCTGTGTCACCACCGACGCCGCCAGCGGCGATGTGCTGATGGTGGCCCATATGAACGACGAGGCCTTGCGCCGGACCATCGCCAGCGGCGAGGCGTGGTATTACAGCCGCTCGCGCGGCGCGCTGTGGCGCAAGGGCGAAAGCTCCGGCAACATTCAGCGCGTTGTCGAATTGCGGGTGGATTGCGATCAGGACGCGGTCTGGCTGCGCGTCGAACAGGCGGGCGGCGCGGCGTGCCACACCGGCCGCCGCTCTTGCTTCTATCGCGCCGCCGTGCGGGGCGGTGAAGGCAAACTGGTCCTGGTCGATGCCGACAAGATGTTCGATCCCGAACAGGTCTACGGCAAGTCGTCCTGATTGCCCGCCGGCCTCTTTAACCGGCCATTAACCATGATCGCCCAGGTTGGTTTCTGTCGCGTGACGATTGCCGTTTGGGAGAACGGCGGCGTTCGGCGTCAAGAGCCGCCGCCGTGCTGATCGTTTCGCCGTTGGCGTATGATGCCGTGGGGAGCAGGGGCAACAGGTTATGTCGGTCGATGCCGCGAGCGCCAACA
This sequence comes from Pseudomonadota bacterium, assembly GCA_963204905.1. Classification (GTDB taxonomy): domain Bacteria; phylum Pseudomonadota; class Alphaproteobacteria; order Rhizobiales; family Xanthobacteraceae; genus 62-47. The sequence continues at coordinate 10,931 of CAUJJN010000156.1, read as the reverse complement.
CGATGGCCGCGAACGCCTCGCGGAGCCGCGTGACTGGTGCGATCCAGCAGGCGGCCGCCACCACCGGCACCAGCTTCGAATATCTGCTCGCCACTGCGAAGATGGAATCCAACTTCAATCCCGGCGCGGTGGCGACGACGTCGTCGGCGCGGGGGCTTTTTCAGTTCATCGATCAGACCTGGCTCGGCACGGTGAAGGAAGCCGGCGCGGCGTTGGGCTATGGCCAGTATGCCGACGCCATCACGCGCTCGTCGTCCGGCAGCTATTCCGTGAGCGATCCGGCGATGCGCAAGGCTATCCTCGATTTGCGCGACGACCCGGCCGCGAGCGCCGCGATGGCGGGGGTGCTGACTCATTCCAACGGTTTCAAGCTGATCGGGGCCATCGGCCGCCGGCCGACCGACAGCGAGCTTTATATGGCTCACTTCATGGGCGTCGGTGGCGCTGCCAAGCTGATCACCAACGCTGAGAACAATCCCGGCGCCAGCGGCGCCCAGTTGTTCCCAAGCGCGGCCGCCGCCAATCGGCCGATCTTCTACGATCGCAGCGGTCGCGAGCGAAGCGTGTCCGAGGTCTATGGCGTTCTGTCGGCGCGCTACGCCAGCGCGGCTCGTTCGAACGGAAGCGGCACGGCTGTCGCGTCCGCGAGCGCGGTGCCGGCGGTGCGGGTGGCTTCGGGACCGGTCGACAACGCGGCCTATCTGTCCAGCTTTCCAGATATGCGAGCGGTGAAGCCGGTAACCGCTCCGCAGTCGTCGCAGGATCTGTCGTTTCGCACGCTATTCCAGACCGGCGACCGAACTCAGCCGCTGTCGCCAGCGGTGCAGCAACTCTGGGCCAATGGCCAATCGCCCTCGGCGACGGCGGATGCGTTGCGCGCAACGCCGGACGTGCGAGCGCCGCGGCCCTTCGATCTGTTCAGCGATCGCGCCGGGACGTTCAGCGGCTAGCCTGCAATCCTCGCGCCGCAAGCCGGCCGACAGCCCTGAATATCCAGATCAACGCGGCGGGTTATGGTGAACCCTTTGTTAAGCGTCATGGTTTATTTTGTATGACGGTGGCATCGCGTCCGGTGTCTTGATGTTGCGTAGGCCTGAACAAGCATGATCGTTCGGCAGTTCATTTCCTGGGTTCGAACCGCGCCGGCCGGTGAGCGCGCGGAAGCCACGCGGTCGCTGGCGCGAGCCTGGCTGATTTCCAATCTCTCCGAGGATGATCGCGCGGCGGCCGAGGGCGCGTTGCTGATGCTGCTCGACGACCCGTCGCCGCTGGTGCGTCAGGCGATGGCCGAGGTTTTCGCCGGCAGCGCGGAGGCGCCGGCCCCCATCGTGCGCGCGTTGTCACTCGATCAGCCCTCCGTCGCGTTGCCGATCCTCGAACATTCACCGTTGCTCATCGATGCGGATATGGTCGATCTCGTCGCAACCGGTAATTCCGAGGCGCAGTGCGCGATCGCGCGCCGCACTGATTTGCCGGCGTCGGTTTGCGCCGCAATCGCCGAAGTCGGGTCGCCGGCCGCGGCGCTCGAACTGATCGAGAATCCGCACGCCGTGCTGGCACCGTTCTCATGGGATCGGATCGTCGAACGTCACGGCCATCTCGCGGCCATTCGCGAATCCATGCTCGCGCTTGACGATCTGCCGCCTGCGACACGGCTGGCGCTGATCGAAAAACTGTCCGGGACGTTGGCGCAGTTTGTTGTGGCGCGCCGATGGCTCAGCTCTGATCGCGCCGAACGGATCGTGGTCGAAGCTCGCGATCGCTCCGCCATCAATCTCGCGACCCGTTCGCGTGGCGACGAAACGGGGCAATTGGTGGCGCATCTGCGCGCCACGGGACAATTGACGGCAGGGTTGATCCTGCGCGCGCTGTTGTCGGGCAATCTCGAATTGTTCGATCGTGCGCTGGTCGAACTGTCGGGGCTGCCGTCGCAACGCGTTGCTGCGCTGCTGTACGATCGCGGCGGTGCAAGTCTCGACGCATTGCTGACGCGCGCCGGCTTGCCGGCGTCGACGTTCCCCGCGTTCCGCGCGGCGCTGGATGCGACGAACGAGATCGGCTTTGTCGGCATGGTCGACGGCGCGGCGCGGCTGCGTCGCCGCATGGTGGAGCGCGTGCTGACGCGTTGCGAGGCCGATCCGGATGTGTCGGAGCCGTTGCTGATCCTGTTGCGTCGTTTCGCCACCGAATCCGCGCGCGAGGAAGCGCGGGTGTTCTGCGATCAATTGGTGGCGGACGTCGTCGATATCGCGCCGGAGCATCAGCGCATCGCGGCGTGAGCGGCGGTCGGAAGCGATACGATCAACATTGAATCTTCACAGCGAGCGAGGCGATCCAGTCTTTTCCTTGAGGGCTGGATGCTTGGTCATTGTGCCGCCCGCAATGGCGGCCGAACTTACGCGCCCGGCACTAGGCTCGGGGCGAGGATGGCTTCAAGGTGTTCCGGGCGGTCGTGGTTGACCGCTTTCAGATAGTCGTCTGCAACGCCGCGCAGGTGCTTACTCAGCGTTTCGGCAACGCCGATCCGATCGATGCTGGTTTGCTCGCGGACGATGGCCTGGATCGCCTTTACGTGATGTGCGATCAATTCGGGCGGCACCGCCGCGATATCGGGCGCGTGCTCGATGATGCGGCAAAGGCTGTCAGCGGCCGCGCCGGCCGCCGCATATCCGAAAGTAGCCGCTTCGCCCTTGATGTCGTGGGCGGCGCGGAACAGTTCGTCGCGCGCCGAGTGTGTGAAACCGTCCTTCAGGATCACGCCGTAGGCGGCGGCAAGCCGGTTGCATTCCTGCTGCATCCAGTCGTCGAATTCGCCCGCGAGGCCTGCCAATGCCTGCTCGGCGCGCGCCACGGGGTCATCCGATCCCTTTTCTTCGACATAGCTGACCACATGGCGCAGCGGATTGGGCTGCGTGATGACCTGATGGTCCGCATATGCCTTGACCTGCGGCGCCGGTGGCTTCGGTTTGGCCATCGTTCAATTCCTTGGCGGGGTTATCCCGGCATCCGTGCCTTGTCCATCAAGGACGGTTGCTGCACCACATCGGCTTTGTTTCCAGTTCGGCGCTCGGGGCCGACATAGGAGGTGTTGGTGTTGCGCCGACGGTCCGGCCCGAAATAGTTCTTCGTCTTGATGAAGGGGCGCGGGTTGGTGACGACATTCATGATCCGCTGATAGAGGCCTTTCGCCGAAATCGGCTTGGCGAGAAATTCAGTGACGCCGACATCGCGCGCCAGCGTGACGCGGCGCTTCTCCGAATGTCCGGTCAGCATAATAATCGGCGCGTAGGGGTTGCCGTTGCTGTCCGGCTGGCGGATCATCTGGGCGAGTTCAAGTCCATCGAAGATCGGCATCGCCCAGTCGGTGATGACAATGTCGGGCACGTAGTGGCTGAACATTTCCAGCGCGGTCGCGCCGTCCTCGGCTTCGTACACTTCGCGTGCACCGAAGGAATGCAGCAGCGTCCGCAAAATCCGGCGCATGTGCGGATTGTCGTCGGACACGAGAAAGCGAAGCTTGTTGAAATCGATGCGATACATTAAGCGGCTCTGAACGCGGTGCCGGCGGAGGCCGATATACGCCGCGTTAACTATATGTCTTGGCCGTTAAGGAATGGTTGCCAGAACCGCGACCGATCCTGGCGCACCAGGGCCGGCGCCGCTCAGTAGCCGAACTGCTCGCTCAGGATGCGTTCTTCGAGACTGTGGCCGGGATCGAACAGCATCCGCATCGAGAGCGTTTTGTCCGACAGGATCTCGACCCGCACCGCGTTGCGCGCCTCGTCGTGATCGGCAACGGCCGCCACCGGCCGCTTGTCGCTTTCCAGCACCTCGATCACCACGAAGGCTGAATCCGGGAGCAGAGCGCCACGCCAGCGGCGAGGGCGGAAGGGGCTGATCGGCGTCAGCGCCAGCAATGCCGCGTTGATCGGCAAGATCGGCCCCTGCGCCGAGAGATTGTAGGCGGTGGAGCCGGCCGGCGTCGCCACCATGATGCCGTCGGCGACCAGTTCGGCCATCCGCTCGCGTTCGTCGATCAGGATACGCAGCCGCGCGGCCTGATGGGTCTGGCGGAAGACCGAGACCTCGTTGATGGCATGATGCAGATGCACGTTGCCGCTGGTGTCGGTCGCGCGCATCAGCAGCGGATGGATCACGGTGTCGCGCGCGGCGGCGAGGCGTGCATACAAATCCTCGGAGCGATACTCATTCATCAGGAATCCGACGGTGCCGCGATGCATCCCGTAGATCGGCTTTCCCGAACGCATCAGTTGATGCAGTGTCTGCAACATCAACCCGTCGCCGCCGAGCGCCACCACGACGTCAGCCTTCGATGGCGGATGATTTCCATAGGTCTTGACCAGGCTGGCGAGGGCTTGCTGGGCTTCCGCGCTCGTTCCCGCGACGAAGGCGATCCGGTTGTATCGCGTGGGTGTCGTCATCGATTGTGGGCCCATCTGACGCGCGCGGCGCGGAAAGGGCGTCGCTCAAGGTCGTCTATACGACCTTTGCCGGATTTGTCGAGCGGTTGGCCGTCCGATGATGACAAACAATTCATTCAGATGAACATCGTCCGCGGGTCGGCTTCAGGCGGGGTTCAGTCGCGGCGCGCTAGGCTCGTGACCATGATCGACGAGCCCGGCCATTTGACCGGTCAACTTCGTGATCGAACAGGAGATGACCATGATCAAGACGATTTCAGCTGCGTTGCTCGCCGTGTCCATGCTTGCCGTGCCCGCCATGGCAGCCGGCCCGTCGCATGTCGCGCCCCATACCAAGTCGGTCGCCGTTGGCGGGTCGCATGTCGGCGCCAAGGCACTGAATGCGCAGGCGCGGATGCACAAGCATCGCGTGGTGCGCCACCATCACCGTCATCTGCGCGTGCATCACACCCACAAGCCGGTCGTGATGCATCGCGGCCATCGTCACTAACGCTGGCTGAGTGCGAAACCGGGCTTCGCGTCGGATCAGCGCGAAGCCCGAATTTTTATTATGTCACATCACAAAAACGCGTCCGCGATCGCATCGAGGCCGCGCCGCCATGCCAGCGCGTGCGCTGGATCGAGCGGAATCGCTTCCGACGCCATGCGCACGATCACCAGCTCGGCCTCGGGATGGATGTAGATCCATTGACCGTGAATGCCGAGCGCGCAGAGCACGCCTTCGGTGCGATCGATCTGATACCATTTGCTGCGATAACTGGCGCCGGGAAACAGTTCGGCGAAATCGCCGCGTGCCCACGCCTCGCTGGTATCGTGCTCGTTGATATCGTCGATCCACCAACCCGGCACCACCTGGCGACCGTCGGCGCCGACGCCGCGCCGGCGCATCATTTCACCGAACCGCGCGAGATCGCGCGGCGTGACGCAGATGCCGCCCGCGGCGCGCATCGCGCCATGAGAATCCACGGTGATATAGCCGTCGTGTTCGGCGCCGAGCGGGCCCCACAGATATTCGCTGAGAATATCGGAAAGCGGTTGATCGCAGGCGCGTTCAAAAACCCAGCCGAGCACGTCGGTGTTGGTCGAGACATAATGGAAAGTGTCGCCGTGCGGCTTGCCGTCCGGGCGCATTGTTGCCAGGAAGCGGCGCACGTCGGTCACCTCGCGGCCAGGCGGCGGGATGTCCCAGCCCATGGCGTAGCGATAACGGGTCACGTCTCCGTCGGGATCGTCGTAGTCCTCGACGAACTGGATGCCGACGGTCATGTCGAGCAGGTGACGCACCGTGGCGTTGCCATAAACCGAACGTTCGAGTTCGGGTACGTAGTCGGTGATCGGATCCTCGGGATCGAGCAGGTTGCGGTCGGTGAGGATGCCGCCGAGCGAGCCGCAGATCGACTTGCTGACCGAAAACACGATATGCGGCGTTCGCGCATCCATGCCGTTGGCATACCATTCGGCGGCGATGCGTCCGCGCCGCAGCACGACCAGCGCGTCGGTATGGGTTGCGCGCAACGCTTTCGCCAACGTCGTCGGTTGCCCGTCAACTCCGACGAATTCGATGTCCGCGATGCTCTCCAGACCCGTTTCAAACGGCTTGCCTGGATGCGTCGCCGCGATATTCGCGGTCGGCAGCAGGCGGCGCACGTTGCGATAGCTCCAGCTATTGAACGGCGACCGACGCCAGTTCGCCAACGTCACTTGTCTGTCCGGCGTCGGCGGATAGTCGTTCATCAGGTCTTTGGCGATCATGTTGTCTCCCTTGCCCGCTTCGGCGGGCTATGACGCACGTGCGAGCGTTGGTGGCTGCGCGCGAGAGTGTATTGGCAGATCGGTTCTGATGGAACCCGGGGTGGCGCTCTGACACAGTTATGGCGAACGATGCTATTTGAATGCCATCGCGCAACCAAATTGATGCCACGTTGTTTCTAGAGGGTCTTCGCCACAATAAGGGGACCTGCCATGAAGACTTTTTTATTCGCGACGGCTGCATCGTTCGCGTTGGGCTTATCGGCCGTCACCGGCGTGGCGAATGCAGCGGACCTGCCGCCGCGGCCTTATACAAAAGCGCCGCCGCCGGTCACCGCGCCTGCGATCGTCTATAACTGGACAGGATTCTACATCGGTGGCCACCTTGGCGGTGTGTTCTCCGGCGACAACAGCCTGCAAGGCAGTGACGCGCGCTTCATGGGAGGTGTGCAGGGCGGCTACGATTACCAGTTCGCCAACAACTGGGTGCTGGGCCTCGAGGCGAATTACAGCTGGCTGGCTTCGGCCGGAACCGGCGTAGGATTTCCCGGAGGCTCGGTCGCGTCGCTGGACAATCGCGGTCTCGGATCGGTCACCGGTCGACTCGGTTTCACCACCGGGCCGGTGTTGCTGTATGCCAAGGGCGGTTACGCATTCCGGGACAGCAATCTCAACGTCAACGTCGCCGGCGTTTCGCAACCATTCAGCGCGGACGGCAATCGCAAGGACGGCTACACCGTGGGTGCCGGTCTCGAATACATGTTCGCGCCGAACTGGTCGGCCAAGGTCGAGTATCAGTACTATAATTTCGGCAACACCACCTTCACCGGCGGCCCGCCCGATATTGTCGGCGCGAGCTTCCGCAACGACGAACACACGGTCAAGGCCGGCCTGAACTACCGTTTCGGCTGGGGCGGCCCGGGGCCATCGAACTACTAGCTGTTTCGGGAGTATCCACGATCTTCGGCGAAAGGCCGGCCGGTTGGGCCGGCCTTTCGTTTGACCGATGCCGATCGCGGGATGTCGTCGACAATGCTCAGGTGTCGCCGAGGTCAAAAGCGCCGAGCCGGAATTCATCGGGCGTTTCGCCGAGCGGCGCTACTGCGACCAGCGTGAACGATGCGTGAGGGTGATCGCGCCAGATCGCGATGTCCTCGCGCGTGACCGTGAGCCAGCCGAACCTGAACAGATATCGGCCGGGCTCCGTGACCTGACCGGCCTCCCGCCATGCAATCTTTCGCGCGCTGGTGTGCGTCACGGCGACGACTCCGTGAGGGCCGGCGCTCCGGCCCGGTTATGTCGATCGGCCGCACTGACTGGCCCGCGTGGATCATATCGCGATGTCGGGAGGTTTGTCAGCGCTGCGCCATGCGGGCGAGGGCAATATGGTGCCGGCGGAGAGGATCGAACTCCCGACCTTCGGTTTACAAAACCGCTGCACTACCGCTGTGCTACGCCGGCTGCCGGGGTGACAGCTAGCAGTGCAATTCCGCCGCGACAAGTCCGAACGGCCACCTTTATTCGGGGTGTTTGCAACCGGATGCCTGCGCTCGCGTTAAAAAATTCTCGCCCGATTGGTTGCAATTGGGGTGCGCGGAAACCTTACGCGTTAGGCTTACCGGCAGAATGCCATCCGATCTTAACACCTCGCACGCGCCCTTCGGCTACGGTGATCCATCATTCAAGGACATGCGCGATGCGTGGGGTTTACGCACTGATGATGCTGGTCGGGATGCCGTTGGCGGCTTCGGCCAATGACGGGTTTTCCGTCGTGATTCCGGGACGCGCGGGCGTCCCGATCATCATCAATGGCATCGACGCGTCCTATGCCGTGGTCGAGGGCGATTGGGGCCTGGCGAAGAACATCCACGTTCAACCCACCATCTATGGCGGGCGCAGGGTCGAGCCACAGCCGGACGTCGGGCACTATTATCCCAGCGCCGGCAAGATGCCGGGATATGGCCGTCTGGAACGCGAGCCGCCCGCCAATCGCAAGCTGCCGCCGCAGGCTGAAAGCTACAGCCGGTCATGGTCGGCGCGATCGACCCCACCGCAGGCCGCCGCCGCGGTTCCGTTCTACCCGCCGATGGTGATCGAGGCGCCGTCAGATCGCCGGCCGCCGGACTGGCACCCGCGCGGATTGCTTCCTCGCCCCTAGATCACGCAACCGTCGAATACCAAAAGAGCCTTTAAAAAAACCAACAGGAGAGAGTGATGCGTCAGATGTTTTCAGGATTGGCGGCTGTCGTTGCCGTCGTCGGCCTTGGTGCCGCGCCAGCCATGGCGTGCGGCGGCGGAGGCGGGTTGTTTTCCAGCCCGTGCTCGCCGTGCGGTCAGGCCTATGTCAGCCCGTGCGCCCAGCAGGGTTATGCCAGCGGTTACGGCTATGCCGGATATAGCCACTATCAGCGGCTGGCCGTGCCGTCGCCGCAATATTACTGGGTCAATCAGGGGCCGGCCTATGACGGTCCCGGTCAGTTTGCGCCGCGTCCGTATTATCAGGAGCGGACCGTGATCGGTTGGGGGCCGCGCCACTACGGCTACACCGGCGGGCCGTATGCCAATCCGATCAATCACTATCGTTACGGGGGCGTCGCATGGCGTGGCCCGGCGATCACGACCTATCGCTGGCAGCACCGCGTGCGTCCGGCGCGTGTGCACTACGGGTACCGCGCGCATTCCTCGTATCGTTACGCCGCGCGGCCGAGCGTTCGTTATGGCTACGGTCATAGTGTTCGGCCGAGCGTCCGCTACGGTTACGCGCCGCGTCACGGTTACGCGATTCATCGCAGCGCGGAACGCGCCGTCGGTCCGCGCGCCAGTCATGCGCCGCGTTTCCGCGACAGCGGCAGCTATTCCTACCGCAGCGGTTTCCAACACGGCCCGCGCGCTTATCATCATCGCTAAGCCCTTCAGCTGCAATATTCGAGGTCAGCGCTTGCCTCCGTCGTGTCTGGATGCACGCGCGACCTCGATGAAGGCCTGGACAAGCGGCGGCGGTTCTTTGCGCCACGCGAGGCCGAGGTTGAAACTCGCGAAAGCATCCTTGATCGGGATGGCTTTGAGATCCGGCGGCAACGACGGGACGATCGACGCGCCGTAAAGCGTCACGCCCCGTTGCAGGGACAAGAGCTGGAACAGGACGGGCACATCGTCCGTTTCCTCCTTCACGAGGGGGAGGAAGCCGGCCTTCAGACACACATTGTCGATCAACGATCGAAACGTGGCCCAGCGCCTCGGCGTGCCCATCACGAACGGGACGCTTGAAAGATCGGCGATGCTGATCGATGTCCGCTTTGCCAGCGGATGATACTTCGACAGCAGGACAACGAAGCGCTCGCGCGCGATGGTCATGTGTTCGAGAGGCGCCTTGCAGGCGTCGGTCAGAATAAACCCGATGTCGATGCGGCCCGACAGCAGCGCCCCGACCTGCTCATCCGACGCCAGCGAATAGAGCCCGACCTGCGCATCCGGAAATGCGGTGCGGAAACGCACGACAAGTCCAGGCATCACGCCATTCGTGGCCTGCGCCGAATACCCCACAATAATTTCACCTGCCTTGCCGGTGGCGATCTGCCTTGCGTTTCGCACCGCCTGCTCCAGTTGCTGCACGGCATCACCGGCCTGTTTGGCAAGCGCTGCGCCTGCTGTCGTGAGCGTGACGCGTCGCGTGGTCCGGTGGAGGAGGGCGAATCCCAGTCGGCTTTCCAGCTGCTGAACCGCGCGACTGATCGCCGGTTGGGCGACGTTGAGATGCTCGGCTGCGCGCCGAAAATTCAGAGTTTCGGCGACGGTGAGGAAATAGCGCAGTTGGGAAAGGTCATCGATCAGCATTGATACGCATATTTTATCAAATGATGTGTGATTGATATTAGACTTGTCCGCGCGGCTTTGGTCAAGCTTTCGGCCGGGAAGCGTGTCGTCGGGACCGGGCTGCGGTCGGCAGCCGTTGCAAAATTGGCTGGGTCTCCCGACGTCGGCGCGACAGGTCTCCGGAGTCCGGCATCATGAGCGATTCACTTTCGACAGGGTCCCCCGCAGTCAGCGTTGCTGTCGCGCAGTTCGCGGCGGTTGCGGATGTTTCCGCAAATCTTCGGACGATCGAGCGTCTCGCCGCGACGGCGCGCGCCGGGGGTGCGGAAATAGCAGTGTTCCCCGAGGCGTCCATGTATGATTTCACGGCGCCTGCCGCGGAACTGGCTGCTGTCGCCCGTCGCGATGGCAAGGACTTCGAACAGGCAATACGCGCCGTCGCCAGGCGTGTCGGGATCATCCTCGTGGTCGGCATGTATTCCGATGGCGGGGAGCCCTTGTCCCGCAATATTTTCATCGTCGCTGGCGCGGATGGAACGATACGCGCTCGCTACGAGAAGCTGCATCTCTACGATGCGTTCCACTACCAGGAATCGAGCAAGAACCAGCGCGCGCCGCTGCGCGAGAACTTCGCCGAGTTATGCACGTTCGATCACGGCGGCCTGCGTTTCGGCGTGATGAACTGCTACGATCTGCGCTTTCCCGAAATGGCGCGCGTGCTGATCGACCGGGGCGCCGATGTGCTGTTGCTCGGCGCGGGCTGGGTCGCCGGTCCGCTCAAGGAGCTGCACTGGGAAACGCTGATCCGGGCTCGGGCGATCGAAAACACCTGCTACATCGCAGCGTCCTGCCAGCCTGCGCCGCTGTCGGTCGGACTCAGCATGATTGTCGATCCGAGCGGGCTGATCGCGACCACAGTGGTCGGCG
>CAUJJN010000155.1 GCA_963204905.1 Pseudomonadota bacterium | reverse complement strand
ATGCCAGGGGCAGCCGGGAACGAGACACTCATATTGCTTCATCGCAACCTCCTGATGCTGAACAGGAGGAAACGCGCACGATACAGATTGGTTGCCGATGGTGGCTACAGACGAGCTAGAGGCGTTGTGATTTGCACGAATGGCGGGCCGGGATCGTGGATTTCTTGTGGTAGTAGAACAATGGTCTACGACATCAGGGCCAGCGGACCTCGGGGGGCATGGAGCTGAGGATGGCGTCGACATTGCCGCCGGTCTTGAGGCCGAAGGTCGTGCCGCGGTCGTAGAGCAGGTTGAACTCGACATAGCGGCCGCGGCGGACAAGTTGCTCCTCGCGATCCGCCGGCGTCCACGCGGCGTTGAAATTGCGACGCACCAGTTCGGGGTAGATCTTCAGGAACGCGCGGCCGACGTCCTGCGTGAAGGCGAAATCGGCGTCCCATTCGCCTGAGTCGTGCCAGTCGTAGAAAATGCCGCCGATGCCGCGCGCTTCCTTCCGATGTGGCAAATAGAAATATTCGTCGCACCAGGTCTTGTACTTGTCGTAGGGCGCGATCCGCGCGTGCGCATCGCATGCGTCCTTCATCGCGGCATGAAACGCCTGCGTGTCGGCATCTTCCTGCGTGCGGCGGCGATCGAGCACGGGGGTGAGGTCCGCGCCGCCGCCGAACCACGCTTTCGTGGTCACGACAAAGCGGGTGTTCATGTGCACCGCCGGCACGTGCGGGTTACGCATGTGCGCGATCAGCGAAATGCCCGATGCCCAGAAACGCGGATCTTCACTGGCGCCCGGAATCTGCGCGCGAAACTCCGGCGCAAATTCGCCGTGCACGGTCGAGCAGTGCACGCCGACCTTCTCGAACAGCCGTCCGCGCATCACCGACATCACGCCGCCGCCGCCGGGCTGGCCGCTATGATCGGTGCGATTCCACGGCGTGCGAACGAAGCGTCCCGCCGTACCGGGATAGAGCGACGCGGGCGCATCGTCCTCGAGTTTTTCAAAAGCCGCGCAAATCTGGTCGCGCAGGGATTCGAACCAGGCACGGGCGGAGGATTTTTGCTGGTCGATGAGGGAAACGTCCATACGCGATGGCTCCTAACGTTTCGTCGTCATTGCGAGCGTAGCGAAGCCATCCAGAAAGTCACAAGCAAGAACTGGATTGCTTCGGAGCTCACGCACCTCGCAATGACGAATTAATTCTGCGGCCCGAAGTAGGTGCAGGATTCCTGGCAGCTGTCGCGGTAGACGCTGACGCGGGTGACGTGGCCGGCGTGCTGCACACGCTCCCAGATGAAGCGCGTGATGTTCTCCAGCGTCGGCGCGCCGAGCGCCTCGATGTTGTTGAGGAATTTGTGGTCGAGCGTCTTGCGGACGTCGCCGAGCGCGCGCTCCAGCAGGCCGAGATCGAGCAGCATTCCGGTCGCCGGGTCCGGCGTGCCGCGGATCGCGACCTCGGCGCGGAAGGAGTGGCCGTGGATTTCCTGGCTCGCTTCGCCCAGCGTCGTTCCCGGCAGCGCGTGCGCGGCCTCGAAGTGAAATGCCTTGGTCAATTCCCACATCTTGCGAAACCTGTTCCTGAATTCGTCCTTGCGAGGTGCGTGAGCTCCGAAGCAATCCAGTCTTTCCCGAGGTCGCTGGACTGCTTCGCTGTGCTCGCAATGACGATGTAGCCCTACCTGATCCCCAGCGTCTTGTGCGTCTGCACGCTCAGTCGCCATTGCGGATGGCGCAGACAGTAATCGATCGTCCGCACAGTGTTCTCCGCGATATCCGGACCGTCGAGCGGCTGCAACGAGAAGCGCTCGAAAGCAAGATTCGCGAAATCCTCCGGGCGGTTCTCAGCCTGCGGATAGACCAGCTTGAGTTCGTGGCCTTTGCGTATCCGCAAATTCGCGCCGGCTTTCGGGCTGACGCAGATCCAGTCGATGCCATCCGGCGGATCGAGGGTGCCGTTGGTCTCGATGGCGATGGTGAAACCGCGCGCGTGCAGCGCCGCCACCAGTGCGTCGTCTACCTGCAACAGCGGTTCGCCACCCGTCAACACCACGTAGCGCGCGTCCGTTCCGGCCCACTGCGCGGCGATGGTGTCGGCCAGATGGTCCGCCGTGCCATAGCGGGCTCCGAGCGTGCCGTCCATGCCGACGAAATCGGTGTCGCAAAAGGTGCAGACGGCTTCCGCGCGGTCCTCCTCGCGGCCGCTCCACAGATTGCAGCCGGCGAAACGGCAGAACACCGCGACGCGGCCCGCATGGGCGCCTTCGCCTTGCAAAGTCAGGAAGATTTCCTTGACGGCATAACTCACCGGCTGCTCTCCAGCATGGTCGGATCGGTCTGTCGAAGCGCCTCGCCCACCGCCATCGCCGCCGCCATGGCGACGTTCAGGGAGCGCAGGCCCGGCGCGATCGGGATCAGCAGCCGGGCGTCGGCCGCGTCCGCGACGGCCTCGGGAACTCCGGCGCTTTCCCGCCCGAAAAGGAGGATATCGGTCGGTGCGTAGCTGTGATCAAGGTAGGAGCGGCTGCCCTTGGTGGTAAACAACAGCAGCCGCGCGCCGGTTGTGGCGCGCCATTCCTCGAATTTGGTCCAGGAATCGTGCCGGGTGATGCTCACCTGGTCGAGGTAATCCATGCCGGAACGGCGGAAGTGCCGGTCCGAAACCGGGAAGCCGGCCGGCTCGATGATATGGGCATCCACGCGCAGGCAGGCGCACAGCCGCAGAATCGTTCCGGTATTCTGCGGAATGTCGGGCTGATAGAGCGCGATCTGCATGGGGCGCCGTCCTTTCGGGTCCACTGAGACGAGGGAATCATTCGCCGGATTCAGCGGTTTTCGTGCATTGCACGCGGCTCAGCCGATAGCGGGCTTGCGCTCCATCGGCAAGGGTGCCAATAGAACGATTCTCGACTGTGTAGTCTGCCGATATAGGCAGGATATGCGGTCACATTCTGCCGCCGCGGGGGTCGCGGGCGCCGGCAGTCCGTCCCGGCCGCTTCCGCGGCGCTTTCCGGGCTGGGGGCTGGTCGCAGGAGAGAAAGGGTTTGGAATCGTGACGACAGCGTCTTCGGCGGATCCGACACGCCGTGATTTCCTCTATGTGGCCACAGGAGCCGTCGCTGCGGTGGGCGCGGCAGCTTTCGTCTGGCCGCTGATTTCACAAATGAATCCGGATGCCTCGACCATCGCGGCCGGCGCGCCGATCGAGGTCGACCTGGCTCCGATCGCCGTAGGACAGGACATCAAGGTGTTTTGGCGCGGCAAGCCGATCTACATCATGAACCGCACCAAGAAGCAGATCGACGAGGCGCGCGCCGTTCCGGTCGCGAGCCTGCCCGATCCGCAGACCGATCAATCCCGCGTCAAGGAAGGCCATGACAACTGGCTGGTCGTCATCGGCATCTGCACCCACCTCGGCTGCGTTCCGCTCGCCCACGAGGGCAATTACGACGGCTTCTTCTGTCCCTGCCACGGGTCGCAGTACGACAGCTCCGGTCGTATCCGCAGCGGTCCGGCTCCGTCCAACCTGCCGGTTCCCCCCTACAAGTTCGTTTCCGACACCAAGGTTCAGATTGGTTGATGCCGGCTTCGCAAATTCCTCGCATAGCCTTCCTCAACAGCGCTGCCGCATAATTTCTAGGATCGCATCATGAGCGGACCCTCGACCTACCAGCCACAAAACGGCTTCCTGAAATGGCTGGAATCGCGCCTGCCGATCGGCGGCCTCGTCCATTCCTCGTTCGTGGCCTATCCGACGCCGCGCAACCTGAACTACTGGTGGACCTTCGGCGGTATCCTTTCGATGATGCTGGCGTTGCAGATCGTCACCGGCATCATCCTGGCGATGCATTACACGCCGCACGTCGATATGGCCTTCAACTCGGTCGAGTCGATCGTTCGTGACGTCAACTACGGCTGGCTGCTGCGCAACATGCACGCCGCCGGCGCATCGATGTTCTTCATCGCCGTCTACATCCACATGTTCCGCGGTCTCTATTACGGGTCGTACAAGGCGCCGCGCGAAGTGCTCTGGATCCTCGGGGTCATCATCTATCTGCTGATGATGGCGACCGGCTTCATGGGCTACGTGCTGCCGTGGGGACAGATGAGCTTCTGGGGCGCCACCGTCATCACCAACCTGTTCTCGGCCATTCCCTACGTCGGCGAAAGCATCGTGACGCTGCTGTGGGGCGGCTATTCGGTCGGCAACCCGACGCTGAATCGCTTCTTCTCGCTGCACTATCTGCTGCCGTTCGTGATCGCCGGCGTGGTCGTGCTGCACGTCTGGGCGCTGCATGTCGCCGGCCAGAACAACCCGGCTGGCGTCGAGCCCAAGACCGAGAAGGACACCGTGCCGTTCACGCCTTACGCGACCATCAAGGACGGGTTCGGCATGGCCTGCTTCCTGATCTTCTTCTCGTGGTTCATCTTCTACATGCCGAACTATCTCGGCGACGCGGAGAACTACATTCAGGCCAACCCGGGCGTTACCCCGGCGCACATCGTGCCGGAGTGGTACTACCTGCCGTTCTACGCGATCCTGCGCTCGATCCCGAGCAAGCTCGGCGGCGTTGTCGCGATGTTCGGCGCCATCGTCGTCCTGGCGTTCCTGCCCTGGCTCGACTCGGCCCGGACCCGCTCGCTGCGCTATCGTCCGCTGGCCAAGCAGTTCTTCTGGATCTTCGTCGTGGTCTGCCTGTTGCTGGGCTGGCTCGGCGGCAAGCCGGCTGAAGGCATCTACGTCACCGTCGGTCGCATCCTGACGTTCTGCTACTTCGCCTACTTCCTGATCGTGCTGCCGATCCTCAGCCGCATCGAGACCCCGCGCGCGGTGCCGAACTCGATCGCTGACGACGTGCTGGCGAAGTCCGGCAAGAAGGTGGCCGCGTCGGTTGCGGTGGCTTTGCTCGCCGGAGCCGCGTTGCTCACGGGTGGTGTTCAACAGGCCAAGGCCGCGGATCACGCCGATATCCCGCCGTCGCTGTCGTGGTCGTTTGCCGGCCCGTTCGGCAAGTACGATCGTGGTGCCTTGCAGCGCGGCTACAAGGTCTACAAGGAAGTCTGCGCCACCTGCCACTCGATGAATCTCGTGCACTTCCGCAATCTCGCCGATCCCGGCGGCCCGGGCTTCAGCGCCGCGCAGGCGGCTGCGGTTGCCGCGGATTACAAGGTGCAGGATGGTCCCAACGATGCCGGCGAGATGTTCGAGCGTCCGGGCCGCGTCGCGGACAAGTTCCCGGCGCCGTTCCCGAACGAGAACGCCGCGCGTGCCGCCAACGGCGGCGCATATCCGCCGGACCTTTCGCTGGTGGCGAAGGCGCGGTCCTATGCCCGCGGTTTCCCGCAATTCATCTTCGATCTGTTCACTCAGTTCCAAGAGCAGGGGCCGAACTACATCGACGCGCTGTTGCAGGGCTATGCCGACAATCCGCCGGCAGGCGTCACCGTTCCCGAGGGATCGTACTATAACAAGTACTTCCCCGGTCATGCGATCAAGATGCCGAAGCCGTTGTCGAACGATCAGGTCACTTACGACGACGGTTCGCCGCAGACCGTTGCGCAATACGCGCGCGACGTGACAACATTCCTGATGTGGGCGGCCGAGCCGCATCTCGAGGCACGCAAGCGCCTCGGCATGCAGGTGATGATCTTCCTGATCATCTTCGCGGGCCTGCTTTACTTCACCAAGAAGAAAGTCTGGGCAAACGCGCACTGATCCATTTGATCGGATCGCTCTCGCTCCAATGAAAAAGCCCCGGCACTGCCGGGGCTTTTTGCTTTGGAGGGAGCCTATCTCTGCGACGTCGAACGATCGCGCCTCAGCGCTTGAATAGTCCCATCACCGCCGATTTCGCCAGCGTGTTGAAGTGAAGCTGGAAGCCGACGACAGCCGCGGAGGTGTCAACGGTCGCGGAGACTTCACCCTTCACGGCGTGGACGGTGAAGAAATAGCGATGCGGGTGATCGCCTTCCGGCGGGCAGGGGCCGCCATAGCCCGCCGCGCCGAAGTCGGTGCGGGTCTGTAGTGCGCCCGCGGGCAGCTTGCCGCTGGCCGGATTTCCCGCGTCCAGCGCCAGTTCAGTGACGTCGGCGGGGATATTCACCACCACCCAGTGCCAGAAGCCGCTACCGGTCGGTGCGTCGGGATCGAAGCAGGTCACGGCGAAGCTCTTGGTGCCTTCAGGCGCGCCGCTCCAGCGCAACTGCGGCGACTTGTTGCCCCCGGCGCAGCCGAAGCCGAAGTCGGCGGACAGGATGTGATCCTTGCCGAGATAATCGCCATCCTTGAAACTGTCGCTTTCGACCTTGAACGTCATCATGCTCTCCGTGATTGGGATGATGGCTGCAATTTTAGAGCAGGCCGCGCGCGGATGGAAACGGCATTTGACGTCCGATTGACCGGCCAGGCGCCGTTGCCTATTCCAGAGCCATGACCGCAAGCGTCACCATCTCGCCGCTGAACGAGCGCTCGGAATTCTTCGATCGGATTGCCGATCGCATCTGGCGCGCCTGGTGGCAGCCGCATGGCGTGCCGCTCGATTACATCACCGAGCAAATGAAGGCGGGGCTTGCCTCCGCCGGACTGCCGCGTGCCTTCGTTGCCCACGAGGGCGCGGTGTTCGCCGGCACCGCGTCGGTGATCGCCTCCGACCTCGACGAGCGGCCACAATATACGCCGTGGGTCGGGGCGGTGTGGATCGAGCCGGAATTCCGCTCGCGACGTATTGGCCGGCAGTTGATTTCCCACGCGGCGCGCTATGCGCTGGGTTTGGGTGTCCCCACGGTCTATCTCACGGCGCGGCCGTCACGCCGCTCGCTTTACGAAGAACTTGGCTGGACGGCGATCGAGGAGGGTGTCGGCGATCTCGATTTCACCATCCTGACCTGGGACGCGGCGGCGGCTGGTCTGATCGGTCCCACGCCGTCGCCCGCCGTGTCCTTCAAGTCCTGACCTGTCAGGCCTGGACCTGTCAGGCTTGGCGATCAATGGCGAAGTCGTCGAGCAGCGCGGGTCGTGCGCCGGCGATGGTGTTGCCGAGTAGTTCCGCCGCGAGATAGCTGAAGGTGATGCCGTTGCCACCGTAGCCATAGGCCGCATAGACGCCCTTGGCGCCGGGCACCGGACCTATCAGCGGCAGGCCGTCGCCGGTGGTGTCGAACACGCCCGACCAACTGAATTCCGCCTCGGCACGCGCGGCGGGCCAGAGCGCTTTCAGTTGTCGCGTCAAGGCGGCGCTCTTGGCCGGCATCAGCGTGTCGCGCGCCTCCTGCTCAATCGCCTTGTCGTCGTCCTCCCCGCCGATCACGATGCGGCCATCGGCGGTGGTTCGCGCATAGAGATAATCGTCCCGATCTTCCCAGATCAGTACGCCGTCGCGCCAGAGATTGTCCGGCTGTGGCGCCGTTGCGATTGCCCAGCTCGACGTCGCCTTGTGGATCGTGGACTGCACGATATCCGGCATCACGTAACCCGTGGCGAGGACGACATGGCTCGCCTCGATGGTATGGTCGCTCGCGAAGCCAACGCCGACGCTTCGCCCTGCTGGATCGAACGTCACGGCGTTGCCGTCGAACAGCTTTGCCCCGCGTTGGATCGCAACTGCCAGCGCAGCCTGCGCGAGCAGCACCGGATCGGCGTCCGCGGAGGCCGGCGACAGCAGTGCGCCGGCCCGCGCGATACCGAAAGTCTCCATCAGCGCGCGATGGTCGAGGAAGTCACCCGGCAAACCGGCTCGGCGGCGGAGAGTGTGCTCCTCGCGCAGGTCGCGGTCGCTGTCGCCGGCGGCAAGATAAAGCGAGTGTTTGTCTCGCATCCGGCAGGGCAAGGCGAGGCTTGCGCTGCGGGAGCGAAGACCCTGCACGGCATCGAGGCTGGCACGATAGACGCGCGCGGCGCGTTCAAAACCGTACAGCGAGGTGAGGTCCCGCAACGGACGGTCGATTTCCCATAGCAGCATCGAGGTGCTGGCAGCGGTGCTGCCATGGGCCGGTCGCTCGCGATCGACGATTGTAACGGCGAGTCCCTGGGAGGTCAGCCGTTCCGCCATCAGGGCGCCGGTGACGCCGGCTCCGACGATGAGCACGTCGCAGCGGGCGTCTTGCGTCAGGGCGGGAATGCCTGAATCCGCGGCGGCCTGCCAGGGCGCCACGCCGCTACGCAGATCCATTTGTTCGGTGTCATCGGGATCGAGCGTGTGAACGGTGTCCTCGCCGGGCTGGATTGGTCGCTTGCATCGAGAACGGTACAAGCGGGCGAGGGCGGATTTGTTCCGAAACGCCGGATCGGGTTAGTCTTGACGCGGCCGCGTCGGCGTGGTGATCATGCCGGCCATGAGCACCCCGTCCCAGAGCCTTCTGTGGTGGCGCACCTCCTGAAGGGGTGGCCGGTGCGATTTCGTTTTCCCAATCGTCAAGGTCGCCGCGTAAGACGGCGGCCTTTTTCATGATCCGGCATCCCTGTCCTGTGTGGCGCTCCTTCGGCAAGTTTCGTAAGAGGATGCCATGAACAGGACCGTCTTTCTGCTTCCCGCCCAGGCGAGCTACCGCACCGCCGGTGGCCTCGACGTCTCGCGCACCGTGACGCATTTCACCGGCGGCGCGGCGCTGGATCACCTGATCGATCTGCTCGACCGCCGCCGTGGCGTGGTGCTCTCCTCCGGTACCACCGTGCCGGGGCGCTACGAGAGCTTCGACATGGGCTTTGCCGATCCGCCGCTGGTGCTGGAGACGGCGGGGGCGCGATTTGACATCCGGGCGTTGAACGGGCGCGGCGAGGTGCTGGTCGCATTCCTTGCCGCGACGCTGCGCGATCCCGCATTCGAGATCCTTGAGACTTCCGCGACGCGGCTGTCCGGAACGATCTTGCTTGGCGAAGCGCCGGTTGACGAGGACCAGCGCACCCGCCGCGCCAGCGCCATGTCGCTGGTGCGTGCCATCGTCGCGGTGTTGGCATCGCCGCTCGATCCGCTGCTCGGGCTGTACGGCGCGTTTGCCTACGACCTCGTCTTCCAGATGGAGGATCTGGTGCAGCGGCGCGCGCGCGAGGCCGACCAGCGCGATATCGTGCTGTTCATTCCGGATCGCCTGCTCGCCTATGACCGCGCCACCGGCCGTGGTGTCACCCTGAATTTCGAGTTCGCCTATAATGGCCGGTCCACCGAAGGGCTGCCGACCGACACCGGCGAAAGCGTCTATGTCCAGACCGGACGCCAGGGATTCATGGATCATGCCCCGGGCGAATATCAGGCGACGGTGGAGTACGCGCGGGCGTCGTTCGCGCGCGGCGATCTGTTCGAGGCGGTACCGGGACAGCTGTTCGGCGAGCCATGCGAACGCACGCCGGCGGAAGTGTTTCAGCGGCTGTGCCGTATCAATCCGTCGCCCTATGGTGGCCTCGTCAATCTCGGCGACGGCGAATTTCTGGTCTCCGCCTCTCCGGAAATGTTCGTGCGCTCCGATGGCCGCCGGATCGAGACCTGTCCGATTTCAGGCACGATTGCGCGCGGCGCCGACGCGATCGGCGACGCCGAGAAGATTCGCGAACTGCTGAATTCGCAGAAGGACGAATTCGAACTCAACATGTGCACCGATGTCGATCGCAACGACAAGGCGCGCATCTGTATGCCGGGCACCATCAAGGTGCTTGCGCGGCGGCAGATCGAGACCTACTCGAAGCTGTTTCATACCGTGGATCACGTCGAGGGCATCCTGCGGCCCGGCTTCGACGCGCTCGATGCGTTCCTCACCCACGCCTGGGCTGTGACGGTGACCGGCGCACCGAAGAAATGGGCGATGCAATTCGTCGAGGACAACGAGCGCTCGTCGCGGCGCTGGTATGCCGGTGCGTTCGGCGTGGTCGGCTTCGACGGCTCGATCAACACCGGCCTCACCATCCGCACCATCCGCATGAAGGATGGCCTGGCGGAAGTGCGGGTTGGCGCCACCTGCCTGTTCGACAGCGATCCGGCGGCGGAAGACCGCGAGTGCCAGACTAAGGCGGCGGCGCTGTTTCAGGCGCTGCGCGGCGATCCGCCGAAGCCGCTCTCCAGCGTCGCGCCGGATGCCAGCGGTTCCGGCAAGCGCGTGCTGTTGATCGATCACGACGACAGCTTTGTGCACATGCTGGCGGATTATTTCCGGCAGGTCGGCGCGGAGGTCAGCGTCACGCGTTACAAGCATGCGCAAACGATGCTCAATGGTGGCAGCTACGATTTGCTGGTGCTGTCGCCGGGGCCGGGGCGACCGAAGGATTTCGATATCAAGCAGACCATCGACACCGCGCTCGAAAAGAAGCTGCCGGTGTTCGGCGTCTGCCTTGGTGTGCAGGCGATCGGCGAGTACTTCGGCGGCCAGTTGGGCCAACTGGCGCAGCCCGCGCACGGGCGGCCGTCAAGAGTCGTTGTGCGCGGCGGCACCCTGATGCACGGCCTGCCAAATGAGATCACTATCGGCCGCTATCACTCGCTCTATGTCGAGCGCGAGACCATGCCGGACGTGTTGCAGGTCACGGCCGCGACCGAGGACGGGGTGGCGATGGCAATCGAACACAAGACGCTGCCGGTCGGCGGTGTGCAGTTTCATCCCGAGTCGCTGATGTCGCTTGGCGACGAGGTGGGCCTGCGCATCGTCGAGAACGCGTTTCGATTGGGGCGTGGAAATTCGTAGCATCGGCATTCGTCATTGCGAGGAGCGAAGCGACGAAGCAATCCAGGCTTCGTTCCTCACCATTCTGGATTGCTTCGCTTCGCTCGCAATGACGGTGCGGAATGGTTTAGCTGGGAAAGACACCGATGATCCTTGAAGACGATCTGAAAGCCGCCGTCCGCACCATTCCGGATTATCCGAAGCCGGGCATCCTGTTTCGCGACATCACCACGCTGCTGGGCGACGCGCGGGCGTTCCGCCGCGCGGTGGACCAACTGGTGCATCCGTGGGCCGGCTCGAAGATCGACAAGGTGGCCGGCATCGAGGCGCGGGGATTTATCCTCGGCGGCGCGGTGGCGCATCAGCTTTCGGCCGGCTTCGTGCCGATCCGCAAGAAGGGCAAGCTGCCGCATCAGACCGTGCGGATGGCCTATGCGTTGGAATACGGCACCGACGAAATGGAAATACATGTCGACGCCATTGCACCCGGCGAACGCGTCATCCTCGTGGATGACCTGATCGCCACCGGCTGGACGGCAGAGGGCGCGGTGAAACTGCTGCGCCAGATCGGCGCGGAGGTGTGCGCCGCGTGTTTCATCATCGACTTGCCGGACCTCGGCGGCGCCGACAAGCTACGCGGCATGAACGTGCCGGTGCGCACCTTGATGCAATTTGACGGACACTGAGGAGCAATCGGACCGTCATCGCGAGGAGCGTCAGCGACGAAGCAATCCAGTCCTTGCTCCGTTACTTGCTGGGTTGCGTCGCTGTGCTTGGAATGACGAAACGGGGCGCGTGCGGATTTCCTCACCCGCCTTGCAGCAGCAGGCTCAATTCGAGTTCGCGGAAGCTGAAATAGGCGTCGCGGGTCCACTGGTGCAGTTCGCTGGATCGGTCGCTCTGGCCGCGCAGGAAGCCGGTGAACGAGAACGATGTACGGTCGATATAGGTGTTGAGGAACGCCGGCAGCGCCGGTAGTTTCAACTGCCGGCCCCGGCCGAAGATCGCCGGTACCTCGCCGCGCAGGACGTATTCGTTATCGACGGTGATAAGCGCTCGCGTCGGCACCGTCGTTTGCAGCGTTGCGTAGCTGCGGATCGACAACCGGTCACTGTCGGCGACGAACAGCACCATCGGTACGATGCCGCGGCGTGCAGCCTCCTTGAAGAAGCCGATTTCACCTGTCATTCCGAAGAATTCGTCGAAGGCATGAAAGCCGAGGTCGATCACCTTGGCGATGCCGTCGTTGAGGATCAGGCGATCCATCAGCGCCATCTTGCCGAAAGTGTCGTCAATCTCGGCGGTTTCCGTGGTGCGCGGCAGGAAATCCAGCAGCGACGGCTCCTTCAGATTGACGTCGAATCCGATGACGCCGCCCCGTTGCAGCAACAGGAATTCGCACAACAGCCGCGCGATCAGCGTCTTGCCGACCTGCGGCCGTGGCGAGCAAATAATATAGGCGGGCGTGCGGCGCATGGCGCTTGATGGCAACGAGCGAGCTGGATTCCGGGCCAAACGGGCTTCGCGCACCGTCATCGCCGGACTTGATCCGGCGATCCATCATTCTTGAAGGGAGATGGATGCGCGGGTCAAGCCCGCGCATGACGCCATGCCTCGTAAAGAGCCGCGGCTTACTTGTCGCTGGCGGCTTTTACCGTCGGCTTGTCGGCCGGGCTGCCCGCCTTGTCCTTGCCGACGATGTCGGTCAGCTTGATGCGATCGAACTCGCTCCAGACATTCGCGAGCCAGTGGCGGACGTAGCCGCGCAACACGAACGAATAGTTCGCCGCTTCATCCTTCGGCCCCTTGTTGGCGACGAATTGCAGGAACGGCACCGAGGCCACTTCCACCTGCTCGAACGCCATTTCGTTCAGCTTCGGGATCGTCAGTTCGGTCGCGCCCTTGATGCGGTGGAAATAGGAATTGTAGGTCGCCTGATCCCACTCGAAGAAGCTGGTGTTGTTGATGAAGTTCTTCACCAGGAAATACTTCGCGCCGTCCATGAAGTTGGCGGTCTCCGCGATCTCGTCGAGCGAGGCGATCGACGGGCCGAGGATGTGGAACACGGCGAAGGTGATCTGGCCGGATTTCGCGGCGTCGAGAAAGCCGATATCGCGCAGCGAGGCCAGGGCGGGCGAGAGCAGGCCGGCGCGGACGTCGATCACCGTCACCGACGGCGCAGCCGAATTGAGCGTATCGAAGATCTTCATCTGGTCGGCCGTCGACGTCATGTCGACGATCTCGGTGATGTCGGAATGGAAACGCTTCAGCGTGCCACGCGGTGATTCCGTGTCGAAGGCCCGGGTCGGGACATTGTTGGCGCTGAAATAATCGAGCACCGTCCGCGACACGGTGGTCTTGCCGACGCCGCCCTTGTCCGCACCCACGACAATCACTGCTGGTTTCGCCATGACGTTCCTTTACGTGCTGTTTTTAAAGCGGGCGTGAGGTTCACGCCCCGGTCCCCTCGCGGGCGGCCTTTGAGAGGCTTGCCGCAGCCCTACATCGCGCTGACTTTGGCCGTGAAGATGGCAGAAACGAGGGAGATTTCAATCATCGCGACCGGCGATAACGTTAATGCCGTCAAAGTGGGTTAACAACCGGGCTGCTGCCCATATCGTGGTCAGTGACGCCCCCAGGGACCGGGAAATGGGCCGGGGATCGGCAGCGGGCCGGGCAGGGGCTTGGCCTGTCCACCGGGTGCCGGCGGTGGCGCGGATGGCGCCGGTGTGTCGCTCCACGGTCCATGTGTCGGCAACTCGGTCGTCTCGTCCGTAGCGGGCGCGTCTTCCGGCAACGCCAGCGGGCCGGGATCGCGTCCGCCGGCGAATTTCACCAGCGCCTTCACCCGTGCGTCGACGGAAGGGTGGGTCGCGAACAGATCGGCGAATCCCGCGCGCGGATTGTCGACGCACATTTCCATCACCGCCGAAGTCGCGCCCGGCAGTTCGCCGCGATTTTCAATCTTGCGCAGCGCCGAAATCATCGCGTCGGGATTTTTGGTGAGTTCGACCGAACCGGCATCGGCGAGGAACTCGCGCGAGCGCGACAGCGCGAAGCGCACTACCTGCGATAGGAACCACGATAGTGCGATCAACGCCACCGCGATCAACACCGCGATAATCGCGCCGCCCCCGCCCTTGCGGTCGCCGCTCGAGGACGAGCTGCCGCGGCCGGTGGGGCTGTTGTGGAAGAAGATGCGGAAAAACAGTTCGCCGAAGAAGCCGACGACGCCGGCGATGATCACCGCGACCACCATCAACTGCACGTCGCCGTTGCGGATGTGGGTCAGTTCGTGGCCCAGCACGGCTTCGACCTCGGCGTCATCAAGATTGGCGAGCAATCCGGTGGTGACGGTGATGGCGTATTGCCGGGGATTGAGGCCGGTGGCGAAGGCATTGAGCGCCGGGCTCTCCATCACCTTCAGCTTCGGCATCGGGATGCCGCGGGAGATACAGAGGTTTTCAAGCTGATTGTAGAGGCGCGGCTGCTGGGCACGCGTGACGTCGCGGCCGCCAGTAACGAGATCGATGATCTTCTGGTGGAAGAAATAGGCGACGATGATCCATGCCACCGCGCCGATGGTCGCGACCGGGATCGCCGCATACATGTCGCGCCACGCGGCCTTGAGGTAATAATCGACGGTACTGTTGTGGTGCGTCAGCACTTCAGCCAGCAAAGCGCCGGCGAACACCATGACGTAGACGAGCACGAACAATCCGGCGAGCAGCAGCACCGAACGCGTCTTGTTCGAGGCGATGTGCGTATAGAGACCGTAGGCTGCCATGCGCGTGTGCCGGGGTTGCGGGCCGCTATGCCGTCATTTCGGGCGGAGCGAAGCGATCCAGGAGTGTCATGCCAATATCACGACAGACTGGATTGCTTCGTCGCTCACACTCCTCGCAATGACGGTGAAGGTGAAACAGGTCGCTCAGAACTTCACCGAGGGTACCTGCTCGACCTGGGTGCGGGTCTCGCCAAGATCGAAGAAATCCTTCTTGGTGAAGCCGAGCGCCCCGGCGAACAGCGCCGCTGGAAGCTGCTGGATGCCGGTGTTGTATTCCTGAACCGCATTGTTGAAGAAGCGGCGGCTCGCCGCAATCTTGTTCTCGATGTCGGACAATTCAGTCTGCAATTGCTGGAAATTGGCGTTGGCCTTGAGATCCGGATAGGCCTCCGACAGTGCGATCAGGCGACCGAGCGCCCCGCTCAACTGATTTTCCGCCGCCGACACCTGTGCTGGTCCCTGCGCCGCCATCGCCGAATTGCGGGCCTTGATGACCTCTTCGAGGGTGCCACGTTCGTGCTGGGCGTAACCCTTCACTGTTTCGACGAGATTCGGGATCAGGTCATGACGCTGCTTGAGCTGCACGTCGATGTCAGCGAATGCCTGATTGACGCGCTGGCTCAGCGCGACCAGTCGGTTGTAGGCGGTAAAGGCGATGAAGGCGAGGACGACGATAACGCCAAGGACAATCCAGCCGGTCGACATGGGGAAGGCTCCTGAAAAGACGACAAGACAGCGCCCACCGTAGACGAAAAGATCGTCGCTTGGCAGGCTCTCGGCGGCGGAGCTGTGAAGATGTCTCCACCACATGCTCGTCGCCTGAGATATTGCTTGGTCTCATCAGGAGCCGTTTACGTTCAACGCGCAGGGCGCGCGACAGCTGACCTCAGGGCTTGGCGATATGCCAGGCGCCATTGAGAAAGCCGTCGCCATTGGTTTCGCCCGGCTTGGTGTCCTTCACGAAGGTGTAGAGCGGTTTGCCCTTGTAGGCCCACATCTTCTTGCCGTCGTCACGCGTGACCGCGCTCATGTCCGCGGCGGGCTTTTCGCCTTCGGCAACAAGCAGCGGCGGCCAATTGGTGGCGCAGGGGCCGTTGCAGGCGGATTTGCCGGCCGAATCCTTGTCAAAGGTGTAAAGGGTCATGCCGTTCGAATTCACGAAGGCCTTGCCCTTGGCGGTCTCCCCGACTTTTGCCATCTCGGCGAAGGCGGTGCTCGAAACAAGGACGAGGGCAGCCGTGAGGACGATGATATTCTGCGATGATGTACGAGACATGAGAAACTCCAACTCCCTGATGTATCGACGCCGATGCGTCGCAGAGATAAACGCCTCGGCGTCCCGAATATTCCGCATCGACGGGGAAAGGTGGCGCGTGCGGCCGGCGCGGGTGCGGCTGTTCCCTCGGTGCGCGGCTTAGAAGCCTTCGAATTGTTTGGCCTGGCGTTCTGTGTGAACCGTTCAGAGGAGCGTGGAACGATGAGGCGGGAAGACCGACCCATGATGGCGGCGGACGAGGAACTTGCGCCGGTACCAACCGATCAGGATTCTGCGGGGGCAAGGGCCGGTACGCGCCGGCTGATCCGCGGCTTCTATCTGGTGCTGGGCATCGGCTTCGTTGTCCTCGGTTTCATCGGCGCGTTCCTGCCGGTGTTGCCGACAACACCATTTATGATATTGGCCGCAGCCTGCTTCGCGCGCTCTTCGCCGCGGCTGGAGAACTGGCTGTTGCAACATCGCCGGTTCGGGCCGCTGCTGCGCAACTGGCGTGAGCGGGGCGCCATTCCGTTGAAGGCCAAGCTGATGGCGCTGGGAGGCATGGCGCTGGGCTTCGCGCTGTTCTGGTTCGGCGGCCATCCCGGACCGTGGCTGACGGCGGCGGTGGCGCTATTGATGCTCACCGGACTGGCCTACGTGTTTTCGCGGCCGTCATAGGCCGGACGAGCCGGACTGCGCGGAGGGCATGGTGTCGCCCCATCCGAGCCGGCGCATGCGCGCGTAGGTTTGCTTGTCGCGGCGGGGGAAGGTCACGATGTCGGCCTTGCCGTCCGGCTGGCACAGCTTGACGCGCATGTCCGCCTTGGTCACCAGCGGTGGCGCCAGTATCCGCGCCGGCCGCGGCGCGACGGCTTCGCGCGCGAGCACGACATAGCTGAACTTCTCGTCTTCGAACGGCAGCTCCGCGCCCTTGATCTGCTTGTGTGCGCGCGAGCGGGCGAGGCGTTGCGCGAAATGGCACCAGTCCGGCTTGTCGAGCGGACAGGTGAGATCGTGCGGACAAGGCGCAACCACCTGCGCACCCTGCGCGATCAACTGGGCACGCAGCGCGACGATGCGGGCATAGCCGGCCGGCGTACCGGGCTCGACGACCAGCAGCGTGTTGCGGGTCTTTTGCCAGAGCTCGGTGGCGAAAGCCGTGCGCGCGGACGTGTCGATTTCGCCGATCATGTAGCTGGCGATCACCAGATCCGCCTGCGGCATCGCCACGATTCCGGAGCGCGCATCGTCTTGCCGATAGTCGAATGGAACGCCCTGCACCTGCTCGGCGGAAAGCGTCAGCGCCAATCCCCGCAAGGCATTATTGGCATCGAGCAGGTCCACGCGATGCAAGGACGGGTAGGCTTGCAACGCGGCCCATGTCGCCGTGCCCGGTCCCGCGCCGACGTCGAGCAGGCTTCCGGGATGAAAGTCCCCGCGCGCCTCCATCAGCGCATTGAGACAGGCGGCGACGGCGGCGTAGGTCGCGGGCATCCGTGCCAGCGCATAAGCCAGCGCGTCGGTATCGCTGCGGATCGTCCCGGAATTGCCGCCGTCGCGATAGGTGCGCGAGATGGCCGCCGCGCGCGCGGCGGCGTCGCCACGCGACAGGCCGTGCGCGCGTTGTTCGAGCGCGGCGCGCAACGGCGCGGGAAGGTCGGGGGAGATCATCGCGGTGACAGACCTCTCAGATGGCGAAGTCATGCCTATGGCACTCCGTCATTGCGAGGAGCGCAAGCCATGAAGCGATCCAGCTCTGCTCGGAGGCCTGGATTGCTTCGCTTCCCTCGCAATGACGGCCAATAGCCGGTTCGCCGGACTACGCCACGTGCTGGTCGAGAATCTCCACCGCGGCATCGAGATCAACCGACATCAGCTGCGACACGCCGCGTTCGGCCATGGTGACGCCGAACAGCCGATTCATGCGCGCCATGGTGATCGGGTTGTGGGTGATGACGATAAAGCGCGTCTCGGTCACGCTGGTCATCTCGTTGAGCAGGTTACAGAACCGTTCGACGTTGTGGTCGTCGAGCGGCGCGTCGACTTCGTCCAGCACGCAGATTGGCGACGGGTTGGTGAGGAACACCGCGAAGATCAGCGCCAGCGCGGTCAGCGCCTGCTCGCCGCCCGACAGGAGCGACAGCGACTGCGGCTTCTTGCCCGGCGGCTTGGCGATGATTTCGAGTCCGGCCTCCAGGGGATCATCGCTCTCGATCAGATGCAGCGAGGCTTCGCCACCGCCGAACAACTGGCCGAACAGCCGCTTGAAGTGCTCGTTGACGGTCTGGAACGACGTCAGCAGGCGTTCGCGCGCTTCGCGGTTGAGGCTCTGGATGCCGGTGCGCAGTTTCTTGATGGCTTCAACCAGATCGTCGCGCTCGGTGGCAAGGCCCGTATGCTGGGCTTCGACCTCGCGCAGCTCTTCTTCGGCGCGCAGGTTCACCGCGCCCAGCCGTTCGCGATCGCGGCGCAGCTTCTCCAGTTCGGCCTCGGTGTCGTCGAGCGGCGGCAGTTCGTCGCCGGGCTTGATCTCGGCGATGCCCGCGAGGCCACTGGGTTCAATCTCCAGCACGTCGTGAATTTCGCGCTCAACGTCTTCCAGGCGTCGCTTGGTGGCTTCCATCCGCTCCTCGGCGCGGGCCGTGGCCTCGCGGGCGGCGGAGAGGGCTTCCAGTGTCAGCTTGGCGACGCGGTCGGTTTCCGCCATCGCGGCTTCTGCTTCCGCCAGCGCGTCGGCGGCGGCGCGGCGGTCAGCCTCGGCGTGCTCGACCTCGGTAATGAGGGCATCGCGCTTCTCGGCGAACAACGTCGGCGCGTCCTCGAGTTCGGCGCGCTCGGCGCGCACTTCAGTCACGCGGGCTTCGATGGTCGCGATCTGGGACGCGGCGCTCTGCTTGCGCGATTGCCACTGGTCGCGCTCGGCGATGATCGCCTGCACGCGCCGGTCGGCGAGTTCGGCTTCGCGGGCCAGTGCCTGCGCCTCGGCGCGGACTTGCGCCGCGAGGCGGCGGTGGCCCTCGATCTCGCTACGCACGGCGGCGAGTCGAGCCTCGGCTTCGTCGCTCGGCGCCAGTTCGGCCAGCATATCCTGCGCGCTGACGTGCGCGGCTTCAACTTCGGCGCGATCGGCGGTGAGGCGGGTCTGCGCCTCGGTCAGCGCCGATTTGCGCGCGGCATGGCGGTTGATCTCACGCTCGGCATTGGCAAGGCGTTCGCGTGCGGCATCGACTTCGCGGCGCGCGGCGCGCAAGGCTTCGCGGCTTGCGGCTTCCTCGGCCGCGGCCGACTTGAGTTCGGCGTCGGCGGTTTCCAGCGCGCCGCGCTTGAACGCGGCATCCTCGCGGGCTTGCTCCAGTTCGTTTTCGATATCAACCAGTCGCGCGCGCTCGGCGAGGCGGCGAGCCGCGCCGGTCGGTGCGTGCGCGGCGGTGATGAAACCATCCCAGCGCCAGACGTCGCCTTCCAGTGACACCAGCCGCTGCCCGGTCTTGAGCTGCGACACCAATTCCGCGCCGCGCTCCCGGGCGACGACGCCGATTTGCGCCAGACGGCGCGCCAGTTCAGGCGGCGCCTGCACATGGGCGGAGAGCGCCTCGACGCCGTCCGGCAGCGCCGGATCGCCTTCGAGGACGCCGGTATCGGTCCAGCGCATTGGCGCGGAGGGATCGACCGGCGCGTCGAGATCGTCGCCGAGCACCGCGCCGATGGCTTTCTCGTAGCCCTTGGTGACGGTGACGCCGTCGATGATCGGCGGCCACAGGTTCTTGGTCTCGCCGTTGAGAATTTTCGACAGCGTGCGCGCTTCGGTTTCAAGACGTTGCACGCGCTTGTCGGCCTCGTTGAGCGGCGCGCGGCTTGCTTCCAGCGCCTGCCGCGCCACGACGTGGGTGGCCTCGGCGGACTGTACGGTGAACTCGGCCTGGCCAAGCATATCCTGCGCGGCCTCGACCGCACCGGCGAGCGCATCGACATCGCCGAAGCCGCTGGTTTGCGCCGCGATCTGTTCGACGTCGGCGTTGACGGTAGCGATCTCGTGGTCGAGCCGCGCAAGCCGGTCGCGATGGGTGCGCACGTTGGCTTCGAATTGGGTGCGGCGCGCAGTGAGGTCGGCGAGCGCCGTGGTCAATTCGGTGAAGGTCCGTTCAGCGGCCGCCAGCGTCGCCTCGGCTTCGGAAACGCGCTCGTCGACGCCGCTGCGCAACTCGACGCGGGTGCGGATTTCCTCCTTGAGCTCGGCGTCTTCGGTATCGAGCCGGGCCAGCGCCGCATCGGCATCCAGGTTCTGCTGCTGCTCGCGCTCGACGTCGGCGGAGAATTGCGTCAGCCGGCGGTCGAGTTCGACCACGCGTTCCTTGGCGCGCTGTTCTTCGCGATCCAGCATCTCTCGGGCGTTGTTGAGGCGTTGCAGCCCGGCGGCGGCGCGGGCTTCCGCCTCGCGCAGCGCCGGCAGCCCAGAGGCGCGGATCGCCTGAATGCGTGCGGCCTCGGCCTGATGCTGGGTCCGCTCGGCCATCTCGCGGACGCTGAGGTCGTGAGTCTGGCCGGCGTCGTTGACGTCGGCATGGGCTTGAAGCCAGCGCAAATGAAACAGGGTCGCTTCGGCCTTGCGCACGCGGGCGGCGACCTCGCGATAGCGGATCGCCTGCCGCGCCTGCTTCTTCAGGCCCTCGACCTGACTGGAGAGTTGCCCGATCACGTCCTCGACGCGGGTAAGATTGGTCTCGGCCGCCTTCAGCCGCAACTCGGCCTCGTGACGCCGGGCATGGAGGCCGGCGACACCGGCGGCGTCTTCCAGCACGCGGCGGCGTTGTTCCGGCTTGGCCTGGATGATTTCGCCGATCTTGCCCTGGTGGACCAGCGCCGGAGATCGGGCGCCGGTGGCGGCGTCGGCGAACAGAATCTGGACGTCGCGGGCGCGCACGTCGCCGCCGTTGATGCGATAGACCGAGCCGGCGTCGCGCTCGATGCGGCGCGACACTTCGAGAATCTCCTGGTCGTTGAACGCCGCTGGCGCGGAGCGGTCGGCGTTGTCGATGGTCATCACCACTTCGGCGTGGTTGCGTGCCGGGCGGCCGGTGGTGCCGGCGAAGATCACGGCTTCCATGTCGGTGGCGCGCAGCGACTTGTAGGACGTCTCGCCCATCGCCCAGCGCAGCGCTTCAACCAGATTGGACTTTCCGCAGCCGTTCGGTCCAACCACGCCGGTCAGCCCCGGCTCGATCAGGAAGTCGGTTGGCTCGACAAAGGATTTAAATCCGTGCAGGCGAAGGCGCGTAAGTTTCATGAATGACATGCCCTATTGGCAAGACGCGAATCAGCCCACAGCCACCATACCATATGTAGTATTGCGGCTAGCACCCGAGTCGCGCATCTCGCGAAGGGGACAATGGCGAGCCGGGGCCGGCAGGGCAACCGCGCTCACAGGCTTTTCCAATGGCTTTTGCTGGACTTAAGCAGAACATCGCGGCGCGGGCATGACGGCGCGCCGAAAGCTCGCCACGATAAAGTCCTTGCCGCTGCGGCGGCGAGGCATTCGCCCTTCCGTTTCGCGTCGTCGGGACCGAAACAGGCGCGGCCGTCAGGATGGTCCCGGCGCTCCGGGACTGAACACCAAGACGCCGTGCGTCGCACGGCGTCGGGGACATCGGGAAGGTTGCGTGGCGACCGGGTCCGTCAGGTCTTGAGGATCGCCTTGATGCGCTTGTCGAATTCCTCGAACGAGGTCTCGCCCTTGATCATCTCGCCGTTGAGGAAGAACGTCGGCGTCGAATTTACGCCCAGCTTCTCGTTGGCGAATTTCTGGTCGGCGGCGATCTTGTCGAGCAGCGCCTGATCCTTCAGGCATTTGTCGACGTCGGCCTCGCTCATGCCGGCCTGCTTGCCGATCAGGGTCAGTTGCTCGCTGGTCTTGCCCATCACCCAGGTTTCCTGCTGCTTGAACAGAGTGTGGAGGGCAGCGAAATATTTCTGCGGATCGTCCTTGGCGATGCAGCGTGCCAGCATCGAGCCGGCGGCTGCCTTGATGTCGAGCGGGAATTCGCGGAACACGAACCGGATCTTGTTGGTGTCGATGTAGGCTTCCTTGAGTTTCGGAAACACCTGCTCGGTGAAAGCGGCGCAATGCGGGCAGGTCATCGAGGCGTATTCGACGATGGTGACGGTGGCGTCCTTGGGGCCGAGCGCCATGTCGGGGAGGGACGGCGGCTTGGCGACGTCGGCGGCGAGCTGGCTCTGGGCCATGGCCTCATTGATAAAGCGCCAGGGCGACAGGCCGGCGACGGCGGCAAGGCCGGTCAGCGACAGGGCGGCGGTGAAAGCGCGGCGCGTGATCATCAACGGAAGGCTCCTAGGTTGGCGTGCGGCGACGCCTTTGCATCGCGTCTGGCTAGCTTGAAACCGGGATTGTGGCAATGGCGCGCCCGACAATCCGTGAGGGGCGGATGGATCGCCGGCTCTCAATTTTGCTTGATCGCAGCGCCCAGTCGCGCCAGCGCCGCGCGAAGATCGTCGTCCTCGATCGTACCAAGCGTTGCAGCGACCTTTGCCACGGCGTTGGCGTCCGGTGCTTTCGGAGGTCTCCGGGCGAGGGGTTGTGACAGGGGCGCCTGCCGCAGCGCCAGCTTGCCGATCGCGTTCCAGCCGAGGAAACGGTTGACGCGTTGCAGAATGACGTCGGACATGTGCTGGATCTCCAGCGCCATCGGACCCTCGACCCGCAGCACCAGCGTTGCCGGTTCCTGCGGCTGGCCTTCCACCGGACGTGGCCATTGCATCTTCAGCGGCTCCGAATGGCGCGCGATCTCCGGTCCCGCGATCTCGGCCCAGCGGGTGACCAGTTCGCGCGATGCGAAGCCCTGTTTGGCGAACACGTCGGAAAACACCCCGCCCAGCAGCGTGGATAGCGGTTTCGCGGAGATCGGGCCGGGCTTGGACATGACGGAGAGCTTTGCGTAGATACGCCGATGACTTTAGCAGGCTCGACAACCAGGCGAAAGAAAGCAGACGCGCCAGATCGCCCAGCGCGGCTGCTGGCGTGGTACGATCGGCACCGTCGCCGCCTACCATGGCGGGCGCTGCCGGGCGAGGTCGCCGATCCCTATCGCGTGTGGCTCTCGGAGATCATGTTGCAGCAGACCACTGTGAAGGCGGTGGGACCCTACTTCGAGAAATTCGTGACGCGCTGGCCGGATGTGACCGCGATGGCGCTGGCGTCGCTTGACGACGTGCTGCGGATGTGGGCCGGGCTCGGCTACTACTCGCGCGCGCGCAATCTCCATGCCTGCGCCGTCGCGGTGGCAGGCGATCTCGGCGGTGTCTTCCCCGACACGGAAACGGATCTCCGCGCGCTTCCGGGCATCGGGCCGTACACGGCGGCGGCGATCGCGGCGATCGCGTTCGATCGGCGCACGATGCCGGTGGACGGCAACATCGAGCGCGTGGTGTCGCGGCTGTACGCGGTGGCTAAGCCGCGGATTCAGGAGCTGGCCGCGACGTTGCTCGGGCCGTCGCGCGCCGGCGACAGCGCGCAGGCGCTGATGGACCTCGGCGCGACGATCTGTACGCCGAAAAAGCCCGCCTGTTCGCTGTGTCCGCTTGATGACGGCTGTGCGGCGCGGGCGCGCGGCGATCAGGAGACGTTCCCGCGCAAGGCGCCGAAGAAGACCGGCGCGTTGCGCCGCGGCGCGGCGTTCGTCGTGACGCGCGGCGACACCCTGCTGGTGCGCACCCGCCCGGCGAAAGGCCTGCTCGGCGGCATGACGGAAGTGCCGGGCTCCGAGTGGCTCGCGAAGCACGACGATACGGCTGCGCTGGCGCAAGCGCCTGTCATCAAAGGCTTAACGCGCTGGCATCGGAAGGCCGGTGTCGTCACTCACGTCTTTACGCATTTCCCGCTCGAGCTTGCGGTCTATACGGCGAGCGTGCCGGCGCGCACCCGCGCCCCGGACGGCATGCGCTGGGTGCCGCTCGTGACGCTAAATGACGAGGCGCTTCCCAACGTCATGCGCAAGGTGATCGCGCATGGGTTGGGCGGTGATGGCATCAGACCGAGTTGATTTCCGTTATTTTCCCAAGCTATGATCTTGAACTGTTTGCGTTGCCGGACTTCATGGGGAGCTGAAGAAATGCGACAGTCTTTCCGACAGCTTGCGATTTGCTTGAGTATTTTCCTCGGCATGTCTTCTGCGTTTGCCGCGCCTGCCGACGATGCGCTCGGTGTTTTGACAAATTGGGAAAAGGACTTCAACGCCGGGAATGTTAGCTCCATCGTCGGACTCTATGTGCCGGACGCAACATTGTTCGGTACTCTGAGCCCGGCGCTAACATCGGGTGCGGACGGTATTAGGGGCTATTTTGCAGCCAGTGCGAAGAACAAGACGCAGGTCAAGTTCGTAGGCAATCCGGCTGTCACGAAGATTTCAGATGTCGCGATGGTTCTTTCGGGCATCTACGAATTCACTGGCACACGCGCGGACGGCCAGAACTTCACTGCTCCCGCCCGCTACAGCTTTGTCGTTGCCCGTGTCGACGGCCAATGGCGCATTATTCATCAACATTCCTCGCCGCGGCCCAAACCGCAGTGAGGAACTTCATCGTTATCCCGCGCTCGAAAGCGTTGATGTTTGCGGTTGTGACACGATCGGCGGCTTGTCGTTGAGCGCCTCGACCTGGAAGCCGGCGACGCGTTTGTAGTTCGCGGCGATGTCTTCCAGCTCCTGCTGCGACAGCACGTCGGTGACGATGTTGAAGCCGTCCGGCGCGCGTTCCTCGACCAGTTGCATCACCTGCTCCGGGCCGTTGCGGCGATTGAGTTTCACCAATTCGGTCGTTGCGGGTCGTCGCTCGGCCTCGTAGGCCTCCAGCGCCGCCGGGACTTCGCCCTGCGCCAGGATCTCGCGGGTTAGCACTCGCGCGTCGAGGATCGCCTGCGAGGCGCCGTTGGAGCCGATCGGGTACATCGGATGCGCGGCGTCGCCGAGCAGCGTGACGCGGCCGAAGGTCCAGCGGTCGAGCGGGTCGCGGTCCACCAGCGGATATTCGTAGGCGTGCGGGCAATTCCGGATCAGGCCCGGAACGTCGAGCCAGTCGAAATTCCAGGTCTCGAACCACGGCAGGAATTCGTCGAGTTTCGCCGTGCGATTGTAGTCTTCCCGCCGCCACTGATAGGTCGGCGGCATGTGACGCTCGGCGACCCAGTTGATCCGGTGCTTGCCGTGCGCATCCGGCGTGCGCGAAATCGGATAGCAAACGAATTTCAGGACCTTATGCCCCGCCATGATCATCGTGCGGCCGGAGAGGAATGCATCGGCTTCGGTGATGCCGCGCCACAGAATGCGGCCGTTCCACAGCGGCGGGCCTTCGTCGGGATAGAGCTTTTCGCGGATCGCGGAATGGATGCCATCGGCGGCGATCAACAATGTGCCATCGTAGCTACCCGCGCTTTCGCCGGTCGCCCTGTCGATGAAGCTTGCGCGCACACCATCGGATGTCTCGGTCCAGTCGACGAGGTGGTGGCTGGTGAGGACGTTGTCGGCGCCGAGGCGCTCGATGGCGGTGTCGAGCAGGATCTGCTGCAATTGCCCGCGATGCACCGAGAATTGCGGCCACTTGTAGCCGGCCTCCAGCCCGCGCGGTTCGCTCCAGATCGGCTTGCCGTATTTGGAGAAGAAGGCGAGTTCCTTGGTCCGGACGCCGATGCCGTCGAGCTTGTCGAGCAGGCCGAGTTCGATCAGTTCGCGCACCGCGTGCGGCAGCACATTGATGCCGACGCCGAGCGGTTTCAATTCGCTGACACTTTCGAAGACGCGGCATGGCACGCCGATCTGATGGAGGCTAAGCGCCAGCGTCAGTCCGCCGATGCCGCCGCCCGCAATGAGAACCGTCATTGTCTTCTCCCGGATTATAGGCGCGTCATGACATAAAGGCGCGGGCCCGATCAACCGGAAAGGCTTGTCGCGCGGGCCGGGGCGGCTTACCAAGTCAATTCGGGTCGCGTTCGCGACCTCATCCGAACTGATTTTGGGTGCCGATCATGTTCAAGCTCTATTATACGCCGGGCACCTGTGCGCTGGCCTCGCATATCGCGCTGGAGGATGCCGGCGCGCCCTATGAAGCGATACGCATCAGCTTCAAGACCAATCAGCAGAGCACCCCGGAATATCTCGCGATCAACCCGAAAGGCCGGGTGCCGTCATTGGTGACGGAGCGCGGCATCCTGACCGAGACGCCGGCAATGCTGGCCTTCATCGCGCAAAGCTATCCCGCCGCGCAGCTCGCTCCACTCGACGATCCGTTCAGGTTTGCCGAGGTGCAGGCGTTCACAAGCTATTTGTGCTCGACGGTGCATATCGCTCACGCCCATCGGATGCGTGGCTATCGCTGGGCCACGGAAGAATCTTCATTCGCCGACATGCGGCGCATGGTCCCGAAGACCATGAGCGCCTGCTACGCGATGATTGAAAACAACATGCTGCGCGGCCCGTGGGTGATGGGCGAGCAATACACGATCTGCGACCCTTATCTTTTCACGTTGGCGCAGTGGATGGAGGGCGACAGCGTCGATCGCGCCGGCTTCCCGCGCATCGGGGAGCATTATGCGCGAATGATGGTGCGCGACAGCGTGCGCAGGGCATTGGCGATCGAAACCGCGCCCTGAGGCATGAGGGCTTCTGATCTCGGGTCAGCGGCTGCGCGGCGCTTTGCGCGGTTGTCTCCGGCTTCATTCTGGCCGCACCCAAGCTGCTTTGGGGGCGAGATGCGCAGAAGCGAGCCAGCTTTCCAAGGCTGGCTCGCTTCGTCGCTTCGCTCCTCGCAAGACGGTCTCATTCCGGTCCGAGCTTGACGGCCTTTAGGCCACCCGGGTCGTCTGATGCTTGAACATGGCGGCGCGGGCGGCGTCGTCCATTTCGGCTTTGAACTTGAAGCTTTCCTTCAGCGCGATGGCCTTGGCGGCCGCGGGCCGGGCGTTGATTTCGTCGAGCAGCCGCTTGAGGTTCGGCAGGGTGGTGAAAACAGCATCGCTGGTGACGAAGGGCAGCATCCGCACCCAGCCCCAGACATCCATATCGACGATGGTATAGGTCTCGCCGACCATATACTTGCGATCCGCGAGGCGTTCGTTGAGGACGCCGGCATGGCGCAGTGCTTCGTACTGGTAGCGGTTGTGGGCGTAGTCGATCTTCTCCGGCGCGAAGTGCTTGAAGTGGACCGCCTGGCCGAAATACGGGCCGACGCCGGTCGCGGCGAACATCAGCCACGACAGCAGTTCGCCGCGGTTCGCAGGCGTATTGGCGGGCAGGAATTTTCCGGTTTTCTCAGCGAGGTAGAGCAGGATGGCGTTGCTGTCGAACACCTTGACGCCCTCGTCATCGATGGCCGGCACCTTGGCGTTCGGATTGATGGCGAGATATTCCGGCTTGAATTGGTCACCGGCGCGAGGGTCGATGGCGACCGGCTCGTAGGGAAGGCCGGCTTCTTCGAGAAACAACGCGACCTTGGTCGGGTTCGGCGAGCCGTTGAAATAGAACTTCAGCATGGAGATGTCCTGTGCGGAGGGAGGGACCCGACCTGGAACAGGCCAGGTTCGGTTCCATGTGGCTATTTGCTGCCGCAGTGCAAGCCACTCGTCGCAGGTCCGATTGCGCGGGAACGGATCAGCGTCTTCCGCGTTCCGATCACAACCGGATTAGGCCCGGAGCAGATACTTCGGCGGAATGGGATGGAGAATGGCGATGCAGGCGATGGAGGTTCACGACTACGCGCGGAAGCTTCTGATGCAACGTGGCGCCAACGCGATCGCGGAGGCCGCGCAAAAGGCCGCCAGCCTGGAGGAAGACGGCAGTGCGCAGGAGGCTGCCGACTGGCGGCGCATCGTTGATGCCATGAAGCAGATGCGGGGCCCACACCAAAGCTAGGGTGGGCTCGAATCGTCGCGGCGACGGTGGCGGAAGCTCAGCCAGCCGCCGCCATGTCGCGGCGAATTTTGGCGCGCAGTTCGTCGATCAGCTTGAGGCCCTTCTTGGTTTCAATATGCCAATAGGTCCAGCCATTGCACGCGCCAGAGCCTTGCGCCACCGCGCCCATGCGGTGGATCGAACCCACCTTGTCGCCGAGCATGATGGCGCCGTCGGCGCGGACCAGCGCGTTGTGTTTCTTTTTGGCATCGAACAAGGTTGCGCCGGGCATGATCATGCCGCGTTCGATCAGTTCCGAGAACGGCACCCGTGGCGCTTCGCGTGCGGTGACGAAGGGTGCCAGCGTCGCGCCCGGCAGCGGCAGGATCGAAGCGATGCGCGCCTCCGCCGCCGCGGCGTAGGTCTTGTCGCGCTCGAAGCCGATGTAGCGGCGACCAAGCCGCTTCGCGACCGCGCCGGTGGTGCCGGTGCCATTGAACGGATCGACAACCAGGTCGCCCGGCCGCGACGAGGACAGCAGCACGCGTGCGAGAAGTCCTTCCGGCTTCTGGGTCGGGTGCACTTTCTTGCCGTCGTTGCCCTTCAGCCGTTCCTCGCCGGTGCACAGCGGAATCAGCCAGTCGGAGCGCGCTTGCACGTCTTCGTTGGCGGCCTTCAACGCTTCATAGTTGAAAGTGTAATTCTTGGCGTTCTCGTCGCGTGCCGCCCAGATCATGGTTTCGTGGGCGTTGGTGAAGCGACGGCCGCGAAAATTCGGCATCGGGTTCGACTTGCGCCACACGATGTCGTT
>CAUJJN010000154.1 GCA_963204905.1 Pseudomonadota bacterium | reverse complement strand
TGCACCACCATGTCCACCATGCCGTGGTCCTTGAGATATTCGGCGCGCTGGAATCCTTCCGGCAGCTTTTCGCGAATGGTCTGCTCGATCACGCGCGCGCCGGCGAAGCCGATCAGCGCGCCGGGCTCGGCGATGTGGATGTCGCCCAGCATCGCATAGGAGGCAGTGACG
Source organism: Pseudomonadota bacterium (assembly GCA_963204905.1). Lineage (GTDB taxonomy): Bacteria > Pseudomonadota > Alphaproteobacteria > Rhizobiales > Xanthobacteraceae > 62-47. The sequence continues at coordinate 4,305 of CAUJJN010000154.1, read as the reverse complement.
CCGCCGGTGGTCGGGTTGGTCAGCACCACGATGTAAGGCAGGCCCGCCTCGCGCAGCATCTCCACCGCGACGGTGGTGCGCGGCAGTTGCATCAGCGACAAAATGCCTTCCTGCATTCGCGCGCCGCCCGACGCCGCGAACACGATGCACGGCGATTTCTTCTCGATCGCCAGTTCGAAGCCGCGAATGATCGCCTCGCCCGCGGCCATGCCGAGCGAGCCGCCCATGAAATCGAAATCCTGCACCGTGACGACGACGCCCTGGCCTTCCAGTTTGCCGTAGCCGACCTTCACCGAGTCGTTCAGCCCGGTCTTGGCGCGGGCGTCCCTGATGCGGTCGACATATTTGCGCTCGTCGCGGAATTTCAGCGGGTCGGCGGCGACGTCCGGCAGCGCCACGTCGTACCAGGTCTCGTTGTCGAAGATCGACTTCAGCCGCGCCACCGCGCCCATGCGCATGTGATAGTTCGAGCCGGGGATGACGAACTGATTGGCCTCGACGTCCTTGTAGAACACCAGTTGCCCGGAGTCGGGGCACTTGATCCACAGGTTCTCCGGCGTATCGCGCTTGAGGATGCTGCGGATCTTCGGCCGGACAACGTTGGTCAACCAGTTCATGCTTTGCTCCGTTGATCGGCCTTACATATGGCCCCGGAATCGGCGGCGGGCAACCCGCGCGCCAGAGGGCCTTTTCGGCCGCGATTGTGGCGTTATTCGGCGGCCTGCGCCGGCCCGTGCACGCCCTGCGCCAGCGAGGCGGTCAGATCGGCCACCGCCTTGACGGTCGAGGGCGTCGCGCGGCCCTCGGCATCGAGGCTTTTCGCCAGGGCTTCCACCAGCGCGGTGCCGACCACCGTGCCGTCCGCCGCGCGGGCGATGTCGCGCGCCGCCTCCGGGGTGCGGATGCCGAAGCCGACGCAGACCGGCAACGGCGTGTGCCGCTTGATCCGCGCCACCGCCTCGCCGACTTGCGCGGCGTTGGCGGAAGCCGAGCCGGTGATGCCGGTGATCGAGACGTAGTAGACGAAGCCCGAGGTGTTGGCGAGCACGGCCGGCAACCGCTTGTCGTCGGTGGTGGGCGTGGCGAGGCGAATGAAATTCAAGCCCGCCTTCATCGCCGGCAGGCAAAGTTCCTCGTCTTCCTCCGGCGGCAGGTCGACGATGATCAGGCCATCGACGCCGGCTTGCCTGGCGTCGGCGAGAAACGCCGCGACGCCGTAGATATAGATCGGGTTGTAATAGCCCATCAGCACGATTGGCGTCGTATCGTCGTCGTTGCGGAAGCCGCGCACCAGGTCGAGCGTCTTGTGCAGCGTCATGCCGCCCTTCAGCGCGCGCAAGCCCGCGGCCTGGATCGCCGGCCCGTCGGCCATCGGATCGGTGAATGGCATTCCGATCTCGATGATGTCGGCGCCGGCCTGCGGCAGCGCCTTGATGATCGCGAGCGAGGTCGCGGGATCGGGATCGCCGGCCATCAGGAAGGTGACGAAAGCGGCGCGGCCCTGCGCCTTGAGGTCGGCCAAACGTGTGTCGATGCGGGTGGTCACTTTGTCGTCCTGCCCTTCAGAATCTCGCCGACCTGCGGCACGTCCTTGTCGCCGCGGCCGGAGAGGTTGACCACCATCAGGTGATCCTTCGGCCGTTTCGGCGCGAGGTCGATGACGCGCGCGATGGCGTGCGCCGATTCCAGCGCCGGGATGATGCCCTCCAGCCGCGACAGCAACTGGAACGCGGCGAGCGCTTCCTCGTCGGTGGCGGAGATGTAGTTGACGCGGCCGCTTTCGTGCAGCCACGAATGCTCCGGCCCGATGCCGGGATAGTCCAGCCCCGCAGAGATCGAATGCGCGTCCTGAATTTGCCCGTCGGCATCCATCAGCAGATAGGTGCGGTTGCCGTGCAGCACGCCGGGGCGCCCACCGGTGAGGGAGGCCGCATGCAGCTTGTCGAGCCCGTGGCCCGCCGCCTCGACGCCGAAAATCTCGACGGACGAATCATCAAGAAATGGATGAAACAGGCCCATCGCGTTGGAGCCGCCGCCGATGCAGGCGATCAGCGAGTCCGGCAGGCGGCCTTCGGCTTCCTGCATCTGCGCGCGCGTCTCGATGCCGATGATCGACTGGAAATCGCGCACCATCGCCGGATAGGGATGCGGCCCCGCCACCGTGCCGATGCAATAGAACGTGTCGTGGACGTTGGTGACCCAGTCGCGCAGCGCTTCGTTCATCGCGTCCTTGAGCGTGCGGGTGCCGGACTGCACCGGCACCACCGTCGCGCCCAGCATCTGCATGCGGATGACGTTCGGCTCCTGCCGCGCCACGTCCACCGCGCCCATGTAGACGACGCAGTCGAGCCCGAAGCGCGCGCACAGCGTCGCGGTGGCGACGCCGTGCTGGCCCGCGCCGGTCTCGGCGATGATGCGCTTCTTGCCCATGCGGCGCGCGACCATGATCTGGCCGAGCACGTTGTTGACCTTGTGCGAGCCGGTGTGATTCAGCTCCTCGCGTTTCAGGTAAATCTTGGCGCCGCCATCGCGGCCGGAGGCCGCGGAAACATCACGAAGATGTTCGGTGAGGCGCTCGGCGAAATACAGCGGCGACGGACGGCCGACGTAGTCTTTCAGATAGCCGTTCATCTCGCGCTGAAAGGCGGGATCGGCCTTGGCCTCGGCATAGGCTTTTTCGAGATCGAGAATCAGCGGCATCAGCGTCTCGGCCACGAAGCGGCCGCCGAACATGCCGAAATGCCCGCGCTCGTCGGGGCCGGACCGGAAGGAATTGGGACGGGAGTTCATTGTCATCCTTTGTCAGGGCCGGGCATAGCCGTTCCTCGAACGACTATGCCCGGCCATGACGGCTGTTGCGACGCTGCGAAGCTAACCGACATGCGGGATCGCTTCACGTAAATTGCTATCGGCCGCGCGCGCGGCGCGAATGAAAGCGCGGATCATCTCGACGTCCTTGACGCCGGGGGTGCTTTCGACGCCGGACGAGACGTCGACGCCGCCGGCGCGGGTGACGCGCACGGCTTCCGCGACGTTGTCCGCATGAAGCCCGCCCGACACCATGAACGGCACGTCACTCGTGAGATTGTCCAGCAGCCGCCAGTCGAAGGCGGCGCCAAGCCCGCCGGGCCGCGTCGCGTCCTTCGGCGCGCGGGCATCGAACAGGATGCGGTCGGCCACGGCCGCGTAGCCCGGCAGCGGCGAAAGGTCGGCGGCGGTCGCGACCGGGATCGCCTTCATCACCGGCAGGCCGAATTTCTGCTTGATGTCGCGGACGCGCGCGGTGGTTTCCTTGCCGTGAAGCTGGAGCAGGTCCGGCCGCAGCGCCTCGATCGAGTTGGCGAGCAAGGCATCGTCGGCGTCGACCGACAGCGCCACCTTCAGCGCATGGCCCCTGGCCTGCCGCCCGAGCCGCTCCGCCGTGCCGAGATCGACATGGCGCGGCGACGGCGGAAAGAACACGAACCCCACCATGTCCGCCCCGGCCTCCAGCGCCGCCGCGAGCGTCTCGGGCGTCGACAGGCCACAGATTTTGACGAGCAGGGACATGGTTGTCGCGCGGAGCCTTCGATTGAGGACGGTTTCACGGGTCGCGGGACGATGATCGGCTCGAAGCCCGCGCCCGGGGCGGGTTCTACAACGTCGCGCCGTGCTTGTCGCGGGTGCCGATGCCGGTTCCCGTGAGATCGGGCAGCAGAACCGGGCCGCCCGGGGTGGGTTGGGGCTGGGTCGCTGCCTGCAACTGCGCCAGTTGCGCCCGCGCGTCCCGCGCCTCGGCCTCGTATTGGCGGGCCGCCTTGCGCCAATGACGCTGCCGCAGCCAGGTTGCGAAGCTTCCCGACAGCACGCCGAGGATCGCGACCACGATGATCACCATGAACAGCGGCAGCGTGAGCCCGACCGAGGGATCGGTGGCATTGAAGGGATCGAACGACACCGTCACCAGCCGCCGGTTGGCGATGGCGAAAGCGAGGAAGATGACGCCGAGCGGAATCAGCACCAGCGCGGTGAAGAACTTTCGCATCGCCTCTCTCACTCGTCAGCACGCGGTCGATGCCATCGCAGCCGCGGCCATGATTGGACCATGCACCGGCGTGAAAATCCAGCGCGCAATCCGTCCGGCGGTACAACCGGACGCGGATCGTCAGGCACAGAGCGCAGGGTGTCGGTTCAGGATCAGGCGCCGGTCTGGGCGGCTTCCGCAGGCGGCATGTCGCGATTGAGCCGCTCGCGCATTTCCTTGCCGGTCTTGAAGAACGGCACGCTTTTCTGGTCGACCGGCACATGCGCGCCGGTGCGTGGATT
>CAUJJN010000153.1 GCA_963204905.1 Pseudomonadota bacterium | reverse complement strand
TCTCATCGCCATCGCCCCCTCTTTTTAGATCGATTCCGGGCGCAAAATCCTTGGTCGCCTTCGTTCGGCCTACAAGTTGACCTTCCGGTCTGGAGCCTGATCCGCAATGGACTCCTTTGAGCTTAACAAGATTCTCGGGGCGATCCTCGCCACCTGTCTGGTCGTTCTCGTCACCAGCTTTGCCGCTCAGGCGATTTTCTCGCCGGTCATGCCGGAAAAGCCGGGCTTTGAGATTGCCGTGAAGGAAGCTGCCGGCGGCGACGCCAAGGGCGCCGCGGCGGAGAAGTCCGAGCCGATCGAAAAGCTGTTGCAGACTGCCTCCGTGGAGAAGGGCGCCACCGCCGCAAAGAAGTGCGCCGCCTGCCACACCTTCGAAAAGGGCGGCCCCAATCGCGTCGGCCCGAACCTGTTCGGCGTTGTCAACGAGAAGAAGGGCGAGGGTCGCGGCTTCAACTTCTCCAAGGCGATGAAGGAGAAGGGTGGCACCTGGACTTTCGATGATCTCGACCACTTCCTGAAGAACCCGAAGGGCTTCGTCCCCGGCACCGCGATGGGCTTCGCTGGCCTCTCCAAGGATAGCGAGCGTGCCGATGTGATCGCGTACCTCAATTCGATGTCGGACCACCCGGCGCCGCTGCCGACCGCGGCGAAGTAAACCAAATTCGGTCATTCTGACATGATCTCGAAAAGGCCGGGTTTCCCGGCCTTTTTTGTTGCCGGCGTGTTGCCTCGGTTCGCCTGTCACCCGGCGGGACGTTTGGTCGCAGGACAATGAACAACCTCGGCTCGTCTCCGCGCAGGCGGGGACGCCGTTTTCGGGCTGCAAATCCGCGCACAAAATAAAATGACACCGATTTCACGTGCTCTCGCCGTCAAATCGGTGTCCACTTTGCCATGAACGATCCTGCGGCGACCTGCGGAATCGCGGCGGTCCGATCGGGCGCCGCGAGCCCGGACGGAAGCGGCCCCCGATTCAATCGGGGATCAAATAGCTCTAGGATCAACCCTACGCGGCGGCGGGCGATTCGCCCGAGGCTGCGGCAACGGTACGGACAGGGAAAGCGCATTGGCAATTACCCGGCGAGTTTTGCTTCAGAGTGGCGCGGCGTTGGCCGCCGCCCCGGTTCTTCCTCTCGCGGCGGGTGTGCCGCCAATATCCCAGGCCCGGGCGCAAGCCGCCGTAGGGCCGGCGTGGCGGCACGGGCTGTCGCTGTTCGGCAGCGTGAAATACGCGGACGGCTTCAAGCATTTCGACTACGTCAACCCGGCCGCGCCGAAGGCGGGCACGGTGCGGCAGTTCGCGCTCGGCACCTTCGACAGTTTCAACGTCGTGGTCTCCGGCGTGAAGGGTTCGATCGCCGGCGCGGTGGGGCTGATCTATGAATCGCTGACGACGCCAGCGCTCGACGAAGTCTCCACCGAATACGGGCTGCTCGCCGAAGCCGTGCGCTATCCCGACGACTATGCCTCGGTCACCTATCGCCTGCGCGCCGAGGCGCGCTGGCACGACGGCAAGCCGGTGACGCCGGAGGACGTGGTCTGGTCGCTGGAGGCGTTCAAGAAGAACCATCCGCAATACGCCGCGTACTATCGCCACGTGGTGAAGGCCGAGAAAACCGGCGAGCGCGAGGTGACCTTCACCTTCGACGCCCCGGGCAATCGAGAGCTGCCGCAGATCGTCGGCCAGCTCCTGGTGCTGCCGAAGCACTGGTGGGAGGGCACTGACGCCAACGGCAACAAGCGCGATGTCACCGCGACCACGCTGGAGCCTCCGCTCGGCTCGGCCGCCTATCGCATCAAGAACTTTGTCGCCGGGCGCTCGGTGACGCTGGAGCGGGTCAAGGATCATTGGGGCGCGAAGCTCAACGTCAATATCGGCCGCAACAACTTCGACGAAATCCGCTACGAGTATTTTCGCGATCCGACCGTAGCGCTGGAAGCCTTCAAGGCCGACCAGATCGACTGGCGCAGCGAGAACAGCGCCAAGAACTGGGCGACCGCCTACGATTTCCCGGCGGTGAAAGACAAGCGCGTGGTGCTGGAGGAATTTCCCAACCGCAACTCCGGCATCATGCAGGCCTTCGTGATGAACAGTCGCCGGCCGAAATTTTCCGATGCGCGGGTGCGTCGCGCGCTGAACTTCGCGTTCGACTTCGAGGAGATGAACAAGCAGATCTTCTTCGGCCAGTATCAGCGCATCAGCAGCTATTTTCACGGCACCGAGCTTGCGTCCTCCGGCTTGCCGCAGGGCAGGGAGCTGGAGATTCTGGAAACCGTGCGCGCGGACGTGCCGCCCGAGGTTTTTACCACGCCCTACACCAATCCGGTCGGCGGCAACGCCGAGGCCGTGCGTAACAATTTGCGCGAGGCGCTGAAGCTGTTGAAGGAGGCCGGCTACGAGGTGCGCGAGCGCAAGCTGGTGGAGGCGAAAAGCGGTGCACCCTTCACCATCGAGTTGCTGGTGGAAGATCCGGCGATGGAACGGGTCATGCTGTTCTTCAAGCCGTCGCTGGAGCGGCTCGGCATCGCAGTCAGCGTGCGCAATATCGATCCCACGCAATACGAGAACCGGATGCGAAGCTGGGACTTCGACATCGTCGTGTCGTCGTGGGGAGAGTCGCTGTCGCCAGGCAACGAGCAGCGCGAATACTGGGGCTCGCACGCCGCCGACACCGCCGGCTCGCGCAACCTGATCGGCATCAAGAACGCGGCGATCGACAAGCTGATCGAGCGTGTCATCTTCACCAAGGATCGCGACGATCTGGTTGCCGCTACCCGCGCGCTCGACCGCGTGCTGCTGCATCACTATTACGTGGTGCCGCAATGGACCTATCCGTTCCAGCGCACCGCGCGCTGGGACCGCTTCGGCAAGCCCGAAACGATGCCCAAATACGGTTTGGCGTCATTCCCCACGGTGTGGTGGTATGATGCCGAGAAAGCCGCCAAGATCGGCAAGTGAGGGTGAGGGGTGTGGCATTAGTCGTAGTCGGCGAGATCGCCTCACGATCATCGTCGTTGCGAGGAGCGTTAGCGACGAAGCAGTCCGGTTCTTTCTCGTTGTTTTCTGGATTGCGTCGCGGAGCCTGTGCTCGGACAGCGCGGAGCGTTGATCCGAGTGCTCGCGATGACGATTCGAAGGCGAACGGGGAGACTTTTTGAAGTGCTGAATGTTGTTCCCCTCAAGTTTCACAAGCGACCGGTCGGCACCCGATGATCCGCACCCCCACCTTCAATCGCCGGCAAGTATTCGGCCTTGGTCTCGGCGCTGCCGGTCTGGTAACAGGGCTTGGTGCGCGCAGGGCGCTCGCTCAGGCAGCGACATCGCCAGCGGCAAGCGAAGCGCCGTTCGGCGCGGCGAAGCACGGCATGTCCGTGTTCGGCGACCTGAAGTATGCCGCCGACTTCAGCAACTTCGACTACGTGAATCTGAAAGCGCCGAAGGGCGGGGCATTCTCCACCGTGCCATCGGTGCGCGCCTACAACCAGTCCTACCAGACCTTCAATTCGCTCAACGCCTTTATCCTGAAGGGCGAGGGCGCGCAGGGCATGGACCTGACGTTTTCACCCTTGATGGTGCGCGCCTATGACGAGCCCGACGCGATGTATGGCCTCGTCGCGCAATCGGTGGCGATCTCGGATGACCGCCTCGCCTATCGCTTCACGCTGCGGAAGCAGGCGGCATTTCACGATGGCTCGCCGCTCACCGCGCATGACGTGGCGTTCTCGCTGAACACGCTGAAAGCCAAGGGTCATCCGCTGATCCTGCAACAGATGCGTGACGTTGTCGGCGCCGAGGCGCTCGACGACGCCACCGTGGTTGTGCGTTTCGCCAAGGGTCACGCGCGCGATGTGCCGCTCTATATCGCAGGGCTGCCGATCTTTTCGCGCGCCTACTACACCAATCGGCCGTTCGACGAATCGACGCTGGATATTCCGCTCGGCTGCGGCCCCTACAAGGTGGCGCGTTTCGAGGTCAATCGCTACATCGAATTCGAGCGCGTCAAGGACTGGTGGGGCGCGGAACTCGCGCCGATGCGCGGCAGCTACAACTTCGACACCGTGCGTTATGAATTCTATCGCGACCGCGACGTCGCCTTCGAAGGCTTTACCGCGAAGAACTATCTGTTCCGCGAGGAATTCACCGCGCGGGTGTGGGCGACACGCTACGATTTCCCGGCGATCAAGGACGGCCGCGTCAAGCGCGAGCAACTGCCGGACCTGACGCCCTCCGGCGCGCAGGGCTGGTTCATCAACACCCGGCGCGACAAGTTCAAGGATCCGCGCGTCCGCGAGGCGCTGATCCAAGCGTTCGATTTCGAGTGGACCAACAAGACCATCATGTACGGCGCCTATGCGCGCACGCAGTCGCCGTTCCAGAATTCCGACATGATGGCGGAAGGAATGCCGTCTCCCGAAGAACTGCAACTGCTGGAGCCGTTTCGCGGCCAGGTGCCGGACGAGGTGTTCGGCGCGCCGTTCTCGCCGCCGGTCTCCGATGGCTCGGGGCAGGATCGCGCGCTGCTGCGCAAGGCGGCGCAATTGTTGCGTGACGCCGGCTGCGCGGTGAAGGACGGCAAACGAGTGCTGCCGAACGGCGAGCCGTTCATTGTGGAATTCCTCGCCGACGAGCCGCAATTGCAGGCGCACCACGCGCCCTACATCAAGAACCTCGGCACGCTGGGCATCGCGGCGTCGCTGCGGCTCGTCGATCCGGTGCAGTATCGCGCCCGTGTGGAGGATTTCGATTTCGACATGACCATCGAGCGCTTCAGCATGTCGGCGACGCCGGGCGACAGCATGCGGCCGTTCTTCACCTCGCAGGCCGCGGCCACCAAGGGCTCGTATAATCTCGCGGGCATCGCCAGCCCGGCGATCGACGCACTGGTGGAGAAAATCATCAATGCGCCGAACCGCGCGGAGTTGACCACCGCCTGCCGCGCCTTCGACCGCGTGTTCCGCGCCGGACGCTACTGGGTGCCGCAGTGGTATCGTACCAATCATCCGATCGCCTATTGGGACGTGTTCGCGCATCCTGAAAAGCTGCCGCGCTATCTTGGCAGCGTCGGCGGCATCGAATTGTGGTGGAGCGACGCGGCCAGGGCGTCGGCAGCCGACAAGGCGGGCAAACCATGACAGCCTATATCGCACGCCGCCTGCTGCTGATGATCCCGACCCTGCTCGGCATCCTGTTCGTTTCCTTCGTGGTGGTGCAGTTCGCGCCGGGCGGGCCGGTGGAGCGCGTCATCGCGCAACTCTCCGGCGCCGATACCGGCGGCGCGTCGCGCATCTCCGGCTCATCCGGCGGCGATTTCGGCGCGCGCACGCAGGTGGGCGCATCCGGCGACGCGGTGAATTCGAAGTATCGCGGCGCGCAGGGGCTCGACCCCGCTTTCATCAAGAGCCTCGAAAAGCAGTTCGGATTCAACAAGCCGGCGTGGGAACGTTTCGCGCTGATGCTGTGGAACTACATGCGCTTCGATTTCGGCAAGAGCTATTTCCGCGACGTCAGCGTGCTGCAACTGATCAAGGAGAAGCTGCCGGTTTCGATCTCGCTCGGCGTCTGGATGACGCTGATCACCTATCTGATCTCGATCCCGCTCGGCATCCACAAGGCGGTCAAGGACGGCTCGCGCTTCGACGTCTGGACCTCGGCGATGATCATCGTCGGCTTCGCGATTCCCGGATTCCTGTTCGCGATCCTGCTGATCATCCTGTTCGCCGGCGGCTCGTTCCTTGACTGGTTTCCATTGCGCGGGCTCACCTCCGACGGCTGGTCGCAATTCCCGTGGTACTGGAAGATCATCGATTACTTCTGGCACATCACGCTGCCGCTGGTGTCGATGATCCTCGGTGCGTTCGCCACCATGACGCTGCTGACGAAGAACTCGTTCCTCGACGAAATCCGCAAGCAATACGTGATGACGGCGCGCGCCAAGGGCTGCACCGAGCGGCAGGTGCTCTACAATCACATCTTCCGCAACGCCATGCTGATCGTGATCGCCGGGTTTCCCGGCGCGTTCATCCACGCCTTCTTCTCCGGATCGCTGCTGATCGAGACCATCTTCTCGCTCGACGGGCTCGGCCTGCTCGGTTTTGAGAGCGTACTCAACCGCGATTATCCGGTGGTGTTCGGCACGCTGTTCATCTTCTCGCTGGTCGGCCTCGTGGTGAACCTCGCCTCCGATCTCACTTACATGTGGATCGATCCGCGGATCGATTTCGAAGCGCGGGAGGTGTGATGTCGCTCGCCGCTCGCGAACCCGTCGAGACCACCACGCAAGCGCCGCTCGGCGAAGCCGTGCCGCCGTCGCGGCATCGCCTCGCGCTGTCGCCGATCAATCGTCGCCGCTGGCAGAACTTCAAAGCCAACCGGCGCGGTTACTGGTCGCTGTGGATCTTCTCCATCCTGTTTGTCGTCTCGTTGTTCGCCGAATTGATCGCCAACGACCGGCCGTTCTTCATCGAATATGACGGGCACTGGTACTGGCCCGCCTTCATCACCTATTCGGAGACGACGTTCGGCGGCGATTTCGAGACCGCGGCCGATTATCGCGACCCGTATTTGAAGAAGCAGATAGCCGACAAGGGCGGCACCGTGCTGTGGCCGCCGATCCGCTACTCCTATGACACGCACAATCTCGATTTGCCGACGCCCGCGCCGTCGAAGCCGACATGGATGCTCACCGAGGCCGAGTGCAAGAGCGTGGTCGAGAAGAAGGGCGTCCGGGGCTGCCGCGATCTCGAATACAACTGGCTCGGTACCGACGATCAGGGCCGCGACGTGGTGGCGAGGTTGATCTACGGCTTCCGCATTTCGGTGCTGTTCGGGTTATGCCTTACCATCGTCTCGTCGGTGATCGGCATCGCAGCCGGCGGCGTGCAGGGCTATTTCGGCGGCTGGGTCGATCTTGCCTTCCAGCGTTTCATCGAGGTATGGACCGCGATTCCCTCGCTCTATCTCTTGCTGATCCTGTCGTCGATCCTGGTGCCCGGCTTCTTCGTGTTGCTCGGCACATTGTTGCTGTTCTCGTGGGTCTCGCTGGTCGGCCTGGTGCGCGCGGAATTCTTGCGCGGCCGCAACTTCGAATACATTCAGGCCGCGCGGGCGCTCGGCGTGTCGAACAAGGTCATCATGTTCCGTCACCTATTGCCGAACGCGATGGTGGCGACCATGACGTTCCTGCCGTTCATCGTCTCGTCGTCGGTGATGACGCTGACCGCGCTGGATTTCCTCGGCTTCGGCCTGCCGCCCGGCTCGCCATCGCTCGGTGAGATGCTGTCGCAAGGCAAGGCCAACGTGCAGGCGCCGTGGCTCGGCTTCACCGGTTTCTTCTCGCTGGCGATCATGCTCTCGTTGCTGATCTTCATCGGCGAGGCGGTGCGCGACGCCTTCGACCCGCGCAAGACGTTCAGTTGAGGGAGCGCGGGATGGATGCCATCAATCAGCCGCTGCTCGATGTCCGCGACCTCTCGGTCGCGTTCGGCCAGGGTGAGCGCGCGACGCTCGCGGTGGACCGCATTTCCTACACCATGCGGCGCGGCGAATGCGTGGCGCTGGTCGGTGAGTCCGGTTCCGGAAAATCGGTCAGCGCGCTGTCGATCCTGAAGCTGCTGCCGTATCCGAGCGCGTCGCATCCTTCCGGCAGCATCCGCTTCAAGGGGCAGGACCTGTTGACGATGTCGGAACGCGAGATGCGGGGCATTCGCGGCAACGACATCTCGATCATCTTTCAGGAGCCGATGACGTCGCTCAATCCGCTTCACACCATCGAGGCGCAGATCGCGGAAATTTTGCAGCTTCACACCACGCTGCGCGGCAGCGCGATCCGCGCGCGGGTGCTGGAATTGTTGACGCAGGTGGGTATCCCGGAGCCGGAAACGCGGCTTGGCAGCTATCCGCATCAGCTCTCCGGCGGGCAGCGCCAGCGTGTGATGATCGCGATGGCGCTGGCCAACGAGCCGGACCTGTTGATCGCCGACGAGCCGACCACCGCGCTCGACGTCACCGTGCAGGCGCAGATCCTGCAGCTGCTGGCGGACATTCGCGCGCGGCTCGGCATGAGCATGCTGTTTATCACCCACGATCTCGGCATCGTGCGCCGCATCGCCGATGTGGTCTGTGTGATGAATCACGGCAAGATCGTCGAGCAGGGGCCGGTGGAGCAGGTGTTCACCTCGCCGCAGCATCCCTACACCAGGGCGCTGCTCGCGGCCGAACCGAAGCCCGATCCCGCGCCGCCGCAGCTCGACGCGCCGGTGGTGATGCAGGCGACCGATCTCAAGGTGTGGTTTCCGATCAAGCGCGGTTTGCTGCGCAAGACGGTCGGCCACATCAAGGCGGTGGACGGTGTGTCGCTCGCGGTGCGGCGCGGCGAGACGCTCGGCGTCGTCGGCGAATCCGGCTCCGGCAAGACCACGCTGGGGCTGGCGCTGCTGCGGCTGATTTCGTCCGATGGTCCCATCGTTTTTCTCGGCAACGATATTCAGGGCCTGCGCTTCAAGGCGATGCGGCCGTTCCGCCGCGACATGCAGATCGTGTTTCAGGACCCGTTCGGCTCGCTCAGCCCGCGCATGTCGGTGGGCGACATCATCGCCGAGGGCCTGAGTGTGCATCAGCCGCAGCTCTCGCGCGAGGAGCGCGAGGCGCGGGTGGTGAAGGCGCTTGCTGACGCCGGGCTCGATCCGGCGACGCGCTTCCGCTATCCGCATGAATTCTCCGGCGGCCAGCGCCAGCGCATCAGCATCGCGCGCGCGGTGGTGCTTGAGCCGAGCTTCATCGTGCTGGACGAGCCGACCAGCGCGCTCGACATGCTGTTGCAGGCGCAGATGGTCGATCTCTTGCGCGATCTCCAGCGCAAGCGCGATCTCACCTACATGTTCATCTCGCACGACCTGCGCGTGGTGGCCTCCCTGGCGAGCCATCTCATCGTGATGCGTCACGGCAAGGTGGTGGAAGAGGGGCCGGCGTCGGACCTGTTCAAGAACCCGAAGTCCGACTACACCCGCGCGCTGTTTGCGGCCGCATTCCGGCTCGAAACCGCGAACGGCGCGGGCGACGTCGATGGCTGACCGCGACAATGCGGACGGGATCGCGGACCGTCCGCTCGCCGTCGACGTCTCATCGCCGCGTTCGCTCTGCGACGATGGCTTTCGGCCTTACGAGCGTTACAGCCTGACGCTGCCGCTGCCGGGCGGTGAGACGCTGACGCAACGCCGCGATATTCTGCGCGGCGGCCGTGTCGCCGGTGTGCTGCCGATCGATTTCGCGCGCGATCGCGTCGTGCTGCTCCGCCAGTTTCGCCTCACCGCTCATCTCGCCACCGGCAATGGCGACATGATCGAGATCGTCGCCGGCCGCGTCGATGCCGGCGAGAGCGAGGCCGATGCCGCGCGGCGCGAATGCATTGAGGAAATCGGCGTCGCGCCGGATGCGCTGGTGCGGCTCTACAGCGTGTTGCCGACGCCGGGACTCACGGACGAGTTGGTGACGAGCTTCGTTGGCTTCGTGGACTCTTCAGGTGTCGCGACGCGTGGCGGGCTCGCGTCGGAGACTGAGTATATCGAAACGCTCGTGGTCTCGATCGACGCCGCGCTCGATGCGTTGCGGGGCGGGCGCATTCTCAACGCGCTGACGGTGTCGGCGCTGCAATGGCTGGCGCTCAACCGAAAGCGATTGAGCGAATTGCACGATGCTGCGATCAAAGCGGGCGGCGTGGTGCAGGGGTAAGTTGGTCGTACGCCCCATCGTTTAAAGGCGTCATTGCCGGGCTTCACCCCGCAATCCATCTTTTTGAATGATGGATGCGCGGGTCAAGCCCGCGCATGACGCCTGTTGTTTCTGCTGGCGCGTCGGCTTGTTGCTAAACTCGCTTGATCCGTCGCACGTTGCTTCCCGTCGCGGCAATACGTGCGACGGCGGCGTGGGTCGGTTCGATCGCGGTAGCCATGTGATGGGCGTTGGCGTGCAGCAGCGTTGTGGCGTCGCGCGCGATGGCGACGTGGCCTTTCCAGAACACCAGGTCGCCGCGTTGCAACTGCGCGATGTGCGAGAGCGGCACATCGGCGCCGAGACTGGCTTCCTGCATATCGCTGTCGCGCGGCGCGCGGATGCCGCCGGCCGCAAGCGACACCTGCACGAGGCCGGAGCAATCGATGCCGAGGCTCGACTTGCCGCCCCACAGATACGGCGTGCCGATGAAACGCTCAGCCACCGCGACGAAATCCGGTTCGTTGTGGTCGAGCGCTGCGAGGTGTTGCGCCGGCAGATAGCCGCCGTCATGGGTGATCGCGAAATTGCTCTCGCTGCGCGCGATGGCCAATGTCGTGCCGAGCGTCAGCACCGCGCGTGGCGGCAGCTTGATCGAGGGGCCGGGGAACACGAAGGTGCGCAGCGCCGTCACCTTGTGGGTCGGCGCGGGGCCGGCGGGTGCGAGCGCCGCGTCCGGCAGCCAGCCGACATAGCCGTCGGATTCCAGTTGCCCCCACGCCCAGCCTTCACCGGGTCGATCGTAGATCGTGACGCGCTCGCCTTGCAGGGCTTCGGTTTGCAGCATCGCGTCGACGCGCGGCGCGTCGCGCAGCGGCGCGAGCGGTGCCGTGATATCGCAGGTGATGCCGTCGACGAATCGCGCCGCCTTCACCTTGCCTTCGAGATAACGCGCGGCGAGATCCGGCCGCGCCGGCGTCAGGCGCGGGTCATCCATAGCGTTGGCTCAGCAGGCGATAGATGGCGCGCGCGGCCTGGCACTCGCCGCCTTCGGGGCGCGCGGGCTTCGCGGTCGGCGTCCAGCCGTAGATATCGACATGGAGCCAGCTTTTCGCCGCCTCGACGAAGCGTTGCAGGAACAGCGCGCAGGTGATGGAGCCGGCGAAGCCGTTCGACGGCGCATTGTTGATGTCGGCCACTTTCGAATCGAGCCATGCGTCGTAGGCCGGCCACAGCGGCATCCGCCACAGCGGGTCGCGCTCCTCGCGCGCGAAACGCGCGACGTCGGCGGCGAGCGCCTCGTCATTGGTGTAGAACGGCGGCAACTCGGGGCCGAGCGCGACGCGCGCCGCGCCGGTAAGAGTGCCGAGATCGATCAGGAGATCGGGCTTTTCCTCGTCCGCGAGCGCCAGCGCATCGGCCAGCACGAGGCGGCCCTCGGCGTCGGTGTTGCCGATCTCGACGCTAACGCCTTTACGCGAAGGAAACACGTCGAGCGGACGGAAGGCGTTGCCGGCGACGGAGTTCTCGACCGCAGGGATCAACACGCGCAACCGCAGCTTCAACCCGGCATCCATGATCATCGCCGCCAGCGCCAGCACGTTGGCGGCGCCGCCCATGTCCTTCTTCATGATCAGCATGCCGGATGCGGGCTTGAGATCGACGCCGCCGGTGTCGAAGCAAACGCCCTTGCCGACCAGCGTCACCTTCGGGTGCGCGGGATCGCCCCAGGAGAAATCGATCAGCCGTGGCGCGCGTGGCGAGGCCATGCCGACCGCATGGATCAGTGGGAAATTCTGCTTCAGCAGGTCATCGCCGACGATGCAGTCGAAGCTGGTGTCGTAATTCGATGCGAGGTCGCGCGCGGCGGCTTCCAGCTCAGCCGGCCCCATGTCGTTGGCGGGCGTGTTGATGAGGTCGCGCGCAAGCCGTGCGGCGTCGGCGATGCGCGTGATGTCGTCGATATCGACGCCGTCCGGCGGCGTCAGCCGCACGTCCGGGGCCTCTCCCTTGCGATAGCGCGTGAAGCGATAGTGGCCCAGCGCGAAGGCGAGCGTCGCCAGTCGCGCGTCATGCGGCGGGGTGGCGAAGCGATAGATGCCCGGCGGCAGCAGCCCCGGCAACTGACCGGGCCGGAACGGATCGTGCCTCGGGCTCGACGCCTCGTCGAGGCCGAACAGCACCGCCGCGATGGCGCCGTCCGCTGCCGGGACCACCAAGCACTGGCCAGGCTTGACCTTGAAACCGTTGGCCTTGACGAAGCGAAGCGCCGGCTCGCCCAGCCCGGCCGCCACACTCTCCCAGTTCGTCGGCGTGACGCAATGGATCGGAATCGCGGAGGCGGCGTCGGTCTCGAATGCGGCGTGCATGATCGTCTCGCGGCTCTCGGGGGCGGGGTTAACCGCTCATTAGGGTTAACGGTCTATTGAGAGACGTTAACCGGGTATTTGTCTCTTGCATTGACGGGTTTATCGGCCATGCGTCAACAGCCTTCTAGGGTCCGCTGGATGGGGTCGGTGACTGCGGCGGCATTGCTGTCGCTGGGGCTCGCCGGATGCCAGACCACGGGTCTTTCCGACATCACCGGCGCGCTCGGCAGCCGTGCCGAGGCGCGCGCCGATGCCGATCCGGCTCGCGCGGCCGAAATTGCCGGCGAGCGCTATCGCGCCAATCCCAGGAGCGCCGATGCGGCGATGCGCTTCGGCCAGGCGCTGCGCAGGACCGGACAACGCGCGCAGGCGGTGGCGGTTCTGGAACAGGCCACGCTGATTCATCCGACGGACAAGGCGTTGATCGGCCTCTACGGCAAGGCGCTGGTCGACAACGGCGACTTCCAGAAGGCGTTCGACATGCTCGGCCGCGCCCACACGCCGGCCAATCCGGATTGGCGCATCCTCTCAGTACAGGGCACCGCGCTCGACCAGCTCGGCCGCCACGACGAGGCGCGGCGCTACTATGCGAGCGCGCTCAAGATCGTGCCGAACGAGCCGTCGGTGCTCTCCAACCTCGGCATGTCCTACGTTCTCACCAGGGAATTGCCGCAGGCCGAGCAGGTATTGCGGCAAGCTTATGCCAGGCCCGGCGCGGGCTCCCGCGTGCGCCAAAATCTCGCGCTGGTGGTCGGCTTGCAGGGTCGCTTCGCGGAAGCCGAAACTATCGTCAAGGCCGACCTGCCGCCCGACGAGGCCGCCGCCAACGTCGCCTACCTCAAGCAGATGCTGAACGGCCGCCAGCGGCCGCAAGTGGGCGAGGCGGCGCCGGGATCGCAGCGGCAGTCCTGAATCATTTCTGCGTCGTCGAAATAACATCGTCATTGCGAGCGAAGCGAAGCAATCCAGTCTTTCCTTGAGGCTTCTGGATTGCTTCGGAGTTCACGCGCCTGGCAATGACGGTCGCGACGGGATGCCCTGTCGCCCCGCGCCGCTCAGTGCATCATCTGGAACTTGATGTAGGTCGGCCCGAGGATGACGACGAACAGCACCGGCAGGAAGAACAGGATCATCGGCACTGTCAGCTTCGGCGGCAGCGCGGCGGCCTTCTTCTCCGCGGCACTCATGCGCATGTCGCGGTTTTCCTGCGCCATCACCCGCAGCGCGCTGCCGAGCGGGGTGCCGTATCGTTCCGACTGCTGCAACGCCAGGCAGACCGACTTGACGCCGTCGAGGCCGGTGCGCTTGGCGAGGTTTTCGTAGGCCACCTTGCGGTCCTGCAGGTAGGACAATTCCGCCGTCGTCAGGGTGAACTCCTCGGCGAGCGGAATCGACTGCGAGCCGATTTCGCCCGAGACCTTGCGGAACGCCATTTCGATCGACATGCCGGACTCGACGCAGATCAGCAGCAAGTCCAGCGCGTCGGGAAAGGCCCGCTTGATCGAAAGCTGGCGCTTGGCGATCGCGTTCTTGAGAAACAGCATCGGCGCCTGCAAGCCGAGATAGGCCGCGAGCAGGCAGATGCCGATCTTGATCGTCATCGGCTGGTTCATGTTCGTCAGCAGGAACACGTAGGTGGCGGCCGCGACGAAAAGGACGGTCGGTGTCATCATGCGGAAGAACAGGAAGGTGATGTACGGCGCTTGTCCGCGATAGCCGGCCATCACCAACTTCTCGCGCGCCGCTTCCTGCGCCAGCCATTTGCCGAGATTCAGATTGTCGACAACGCGCGACACCATCTGCTTGGGGCTCTGGCGCAGCGAGACTTTTTCCGTGCGGGCGAGATTGGCGCGCTCGCGCTGGCGAAGGCGTTCGCGCTCGCTGGCGACGGCTTTCATCCGTTTGGCCAGATCCTGTCCGGCGAAAAGCGGCGTGATCAGCGAATAAGCGGTCGCGCTGGCAGCGATGGCGGCAAACAACATCGTCATGAACCGCACATCGTGCATCTTGTCCGCGATGAAATCGATCATGACTGAACCTCAGAAGTCGAAATTGATCATCTTCTTCATGACGAAGATGCCGGTTCCCATCCAGAACAGACAGCCGGCCAGCATGATGCGTCCGACCGGCTCGGTCCAGAGCAGCGAGATGTATTGCGGCGTGGTCAGGTAGACGAGGAACATCATGAGCGGCGGCAGCGAGCCGATGATGCCGGCCGAGGATTTGGCTTCCATCGACATCGCCCGGATCTTCTCCGCCATCTTCTTGCGGTCTCGCAGCACCTTGGACAGGTTGCCGAGCGCTTCGGACAGGTTGCCGCCGGACTTCTGCTGAATCGCCACCACGATGCCGAAGAAGTTCGCTTCCGGCAGCGGCATCCGCTCGTAAAGTCGCAGGCACGCTTCGCCGAGCGGCATTCCGACGGCCTGGGTTTCGATGATCGCGAGAAACTCGCCCTTCAAGGGTTGCGGCGCGTCGGCAGCGACCACCTTGATGGATTCGAACAGCGGCAATCCGGCCTTGATGCCGCGAACGATGACATCGACGGCATCGGGCAGGGCAGCGATGAATTTCTTCTCCCGGCGCTTCTTCAGATAGTTGAGCAGCCAGCGCGGTACGCCGAATCCGCCCACGAAAGCAAAGGCGACGGCCGCGAGCAGGCTGCCGCCGAACATGATCGTCAACAAGAAGAACAAAAATCCGATCACGCAGGAGATCACGATGAATTTTCGCTTCGACCACGACAGCCCGGCTTGCGTGATGCGCATATTGAGCGGCCGCTTCTTTTCCTTTTTGTTGCGCTCCTCGATTTCCTTCAGCGAACTCTCGACCTGCTGCCGGCGCGAGCGTTGCGAGCGGTCGACGCTGGTGCGGACCGGCTCAGGACGCGCGAACGACGCGCGGCGCTTCTCAGCCTGCCGCTCGCCGGAGAGCAGCGGATAAAGAAAAACCCACGCGATCCCGCCGATGGCGGTGGCCGCGAGAAACGCCAGAGCCAGGGTTTCGAGTTTCATAGGTCACCGTCAGACGTTGATGTCGGCATCGGAGGCATCGAGCGCAGCCGCCAGCCGATTTTCCTCGTTGTAGTAGCGGGCTCGCTCCCAGAACGCCGGGCGTCCGATGCCGGTCGAGCGGTGGCGGCCGATGATCTTGCCGTTGGCGTCCTCGCCCATCATGTCGTAGACGAAAATGTCCTGGGTGATGATGGTGTCGCCTTCCATGCCCATCACTTCGGTGATGTGCGTGATTCGCCGCGAGCCGTCGCGCAGGCGCGCCGCCTGCACGATGACGTCGATCGAGCCGCAGATCATTTCGCGAATGGTGCGGGACGGCAGCGAATAGCCGCCCATGGTGATCATGGATTCGCAGCGCGACAGCGCCTCACGCGGATTGTTGGCATGCAGCGTGCCCATCGAGCCGTCGTGGCCGGTGTTCATCGCCTGCAACAGGTCGAAGGCTTCAGGGCCGCGGACTTCGCCGACGATGATGCGTTCGGGCCGCATACGCAGGCAGTTCTTGACCAGATCGCGCATGGTGATCTGGCCTTCGCCTTCGATGTTCGGCGGCCGGGTTTCCAGTCGGACGACGTGCGGCTGTTGCAGTTGCAGTTCGGCGGCGTCCTCACAGGTGATGATGCGCTCGTCGTGGTCGATATACTGCGTCAGGCAGTTCAGAAGCGTGGTCTTGCCGGAGCCGGTGCCGCCCGATACCAGGATGTTGCAGCGAACGCGGCCGATGATCTGAAGGATATCGGCCCCCGCCGTGGTGATCGAGCCGTATTTCACCAACTGGTCGAGTGTCAGCTTGTCCTTGCGGAATTTACGAATGGTGAGCGCGGGGCCGTCGATCGCCAGCGGTGGCACGATGGCGTTGACGCGGGAGCCGTCGGCGAGGCGGGCGTCGCAGATCGGCGAGGATTCGTCGACGCGTCGGCCGACCTGGCTGACGATTCGCTGACAGATATTGAGAAGCTGCTGGTTATCGCGGAACCGGATGCCGGTCTTCTCGATCTTGCCTTCGACTTCGATGAAGACGGTGTCGGCGCCGTTGACCATGATGTCGGCGATATCGTCGCGCGCCAGCAGCGGCTCAAGCGGGCCGTATCCGAGTACGTCGTTGCAGATGTCGTCGAGCAGTTCCTCTTGCTCGGCGATCGACATCACGATGTTCTTGATCGCGATGATCTCGTTGACGATGTCGCGGATTTCCTCGCGCGCGGATTCGGAATCGAGTTTGGCGAGCTGCGCCAGATCGATCGCCTCGATCAGCGCGCCGAAGATGGTGGCCTTGACCTGGTAGTAGTTGTCGGAGCGCCGCGCCTCGTGTTGCGGCGGAGGCGCTTTCGGCGCGGGGCGCGTGGGTGCAAGCGGTGGTGATGCCACCGGAGCGGACGCCGGCAGCACGGGACTGGCCGAGGGCGCCGCCACGGCAGGTTCCAGCACGAGGTCTGGCGTTTTCGCGACCCTGCTATCGTTTTCCGATCCGCTACGCTTGCCGAACACGACGATACTCCACCCTGTTGGGTCTATTTGGCCCGCAGTTTTTCAAGCAGCGGCGCGAGCAGCGAATTACGAGGCTTCTTGGTCTCGCCCCGTCCCGTGAGCCGCTGCGCGATCTGCAGGAAGGTTTCCGTGATGCGGTGGTTGGCGGAGATTTCCGCGATCATCTGACCGTTGTTGGCGGCGGACCCGAACAATTGCGGGTCGAATGGAATCACCGCGACCGGCTGGCTTTCGATCGCCTTGGCGAACTCGCTGGCGTTGATTTCCGGCCGCTTCGGCACACCGACCTGGTTGAGGCAATATAGCGGCGCGCGATCGTTCGGCCGCGCCGCCTTCAGCAGGTCGTAGAGGTTCTTGGTGTTGCGCAGGTTGGCGAGATCCGGCGTCGCCACGATCAGGATATCGTCGGCGCCAATCAGCGCGCGCCGCGCCCAGCCGGACCACTGATGCGGCACGTCGAGCACGATGCAGGGCATCGTGGCGCGCAGCGTATCGAAGATCGAATCGAAAGCTTCCGCGCCGAAATCGTAGACGCGATCCAGCGTTGCCGGCGCGGCAAGCAGGCTGAGATGGTCGGTGCATTTCGACAGCAGGCGGTCGATGAACGCGGTATCGACCCGGTCCGGCGAGAACACCGCTTCCGCGATGCCTTGCGAGGGGTCCTGGTTGTAGTCGAGGCCGGCAGTGCCGAACGCCAGATCGAGGTCGGCGACCACCGAATCCAGCGCGAGGTCACGTGCGATTGCCCACGCGATGTTGTGGGCGATCGTCGACGCGCCGACGCCGCCCTTGGCGCCCACCACCGCGATGATGCGGCCGACAGCCTTGGCTTCCGGCGCGGAGAACAGGTTGCAGATCGCTCGCACCACGTCGAGCGGCCCAACCGGCGCCATCACGTAGTCGCTGACGCCGCGGCGAACCAGTTCGCGATACAGCGTGACGTCGTTGACGCGGCCGATGACAACGACGCGGGTGCCGGCATCACACACCGTCGCGAGCTGGTCGAGCCCGGTGAGAATGTCGCCGCGTCCCTCGGTTTCGAGGACGATGACGTTGGGCGTCGGCGAGGTGCGATAGGCTTCGATCGCGGCGGTGATGCCGCCCATCTGGATCTTGATGTGGGCCTTGCCGAGACGGCGATCCTCGCCGGCCGACTGAACGACCGCGGCGGTTTCCACCGTTTCGCAGAAAGCCTGCACCGATACGCGGGGCGCCGGCGCGATATGCGTGTCGGCATCAGACGACGCAGCGGTCGCCGGCGATTCGTCCTGGTTCTGGCGTTCGAAGCTGATCATTGGCCCACACTGCTGATTTTGCCCTTGTCGGCATCCGGATAGGTGGTCGCGGTGCCGGTTCCAGCGCGATATCGTTCCATGACCGTGGTGCGGCGTTCGTTGTAGGCCGGGCCTTCCGATCGCGGTTGCACCAGATCGGACGGATTATCGACCATCGCCGCCATGTTGCGCTGGTTGGCGCAACCGAGATTCCAGTAGCTGGTGTTTTCCAGATACGACTTTCCCTTGACGGACGGACCGAGATCCTCCGGCCAGAGCCCGCAGGGGCCGGCGGATGCGGATATCCTCGGATAGCTGACGCGGATGGCCGCGAACACCTGCGAATCCATCGGTTGATAGTGGCGCACCACGACGCCGCGCGACGGGATGCCGCTCGTTGACAGCAGAGATCTGATTTCGCGCAGCGAGTCGCCGGCGGCCCGCGCGTTCGGCGTATGTGACGGCACCTCGATGACGATCGCGCCGGTGCCTTCACGCATCCAGGTCCGGCCGAGCGCGACGATCTCCGCGCGCTGGGACGCGCTCAGGCCGCCGCGGCCGTTGCCGACAAAAATGGCGATGCTCTGATCAGCTTCCTGAATGGCGATCGGATGCCGCAACCGATAGTCGTCGGGGATTGTGCCGGTGATGTCCTGCTGCGGGCGGGTGTGATTGCAGGCCCCGAGCGCCAGCGCCACGCCGACGAGCAGCGCGGCGGTGCGAAGGCGGTGAAGCGTTGCGACGGGTCGTTGCGTGGTCATTGCGATTGTCCTTGTCCCGTCTCAGTCGGTGATGAAGCCGTAAGTGCCGCGATATTTCCGGTTCGCCGAATCGCGCCCAGGGACGCCGTAGATGCGATTGATGCTGCCGAGCAGGTCGGCCTGCGGATCGGACGAGGCGACGAAGCCGTCGTCGGGTCGCGACAGCTCTTTCTGCGCCACCGCGCGGACGATGTAAGGCGTGACCAGCACCACCAGTTCGGTGTTGTTGTTGACGTAGTCGCGGCTGCGGAACAGCGTGCCGAGCACCGGCAGGCGGGCGAGGCCGGGCATTCCGTTGATGGCTTGCTTGGTTCGCTGCTGGATCAATCCGGCCATCGCCATCGAGCCGCCGGAGGGAATTTCCAGCGTGGTATCGGCGCGCCGCGTCTGGATCGACGGCACCGACGTGCCGGAGATCTGAATCGCGTTGTCGTTGGTCACTTCAGACACTTCGGTTGAAACGCGCAGGCTGATGCGACCTTCGCTCAGCACCACCGGAGTGAAATTGAGCGAAATGCCGAATTTCTTGAAGATGATCGTCGGCGTGCAGGCCCCGTTGGTGCAGTTCATGCCCGACGGGATCGGAAATTCGCCGCCGGCGAGGAAATTCGCGGTTTCGCCGGAGATGGCGGTCAGGTTCGGCTCCGCCAGGGTGCGCATCACGCCGGCGCTCTCCATCGCGCGCACCGTGGCCTGCACGCTGGGAACGCCCGGTGTGCCGCTGTTGCCGAAGCCCGCGGTCGCCGCGTTGTCGCCGACCAGCGCCCGGCCGTTCGCCGTGAACGGGTTGGAGTTGTTGAAGTTCACCACGGCCGTGCCGTAGTTCATGTTGGCGCTGAGGTCGACGCCGAGCTGCTTGACGACGTTGCGCTGAACCTCGGCCACCACGACCTTGAGCATGACCTGATCGCGGCCACGCACGCTGATCGCGTTGACGACCTTGCTGCCCTCTCCAACGGCCTTTGCGGACTGGAAGTCGAGCAGACGGATGGCGATGTCATAGGCGGTTTGCGATTCCGCCTGCGTGCCGACCGAGCCTGACAGTACGACGTCCGCGCCGATGCCCTCGACACGGATGTTGGCATTGGGCAGGACTTGCCGCAACATGGCGCGAATGCCGTTGAGATCACGCGTTACCGCGATGTCGTAGGCCGCGATCTGCTGGCCGGAGGCGTCGAAGAACACGATGTTGGTCTGGCCGACCGAGGCGCCGATGATGTAGGCGCGCTGCGCCGAGCGCACCACGGCGTTGGCGATCTTGGGATCGGCGACCAGCACGTCCTTGACGTCGCGCGGCAGGTCGATCACCACCGACTTGCCGACGCCGAGCGCGAGTGGCCGTGCATGGAGGTTGCCGCTGGGGCTTGCCGCTGCCGGAATCGGCTGGTTCGCGGCCCATGCCGGCGTCAGCATCGGCTCCAGCAACAGCGCGCCGGCGGCGGCGAAGCACATCGCCTGCTTCATCGCCGCACCGATTGTTCCGCGATTGTCCCGACACTTCATTTCGTAGGTCCTTCCGATTACTGCCGGGCCGTGGCCTTGGTCGCTACGCCGTAGCGCACCACGTTGATGGATTCGCGCCGGCCG
Source organism: Pseudomonadota bacterium (assembly GCA_963204905.1). Lineage (GTDB taxonomy): Bacteria > Pseudomonadota > Alphaproteobacteria > Rhizobiales > Xanthobacteraceae > 62-47. The sequence continues at coordinate 4,718 of CAUJJN010000153.1, read as the reverse complement.
TTGTCGTCGTTGTCCGCAACCGGCGCGTTGGCGTCGGCGAGACTGCGCAACGCCAGTGAGAGCGTGCCGGTCTGCCGGGCGCGGGCCAGCATTTCGGCCTGCTCCGGCTTCAGCTCGAGGGTCGCGGTCTTGCCGAGGACGGTGTTCTGGCCTTCCTTCTCGCGCGGGGTCTGGTCGATCGCCAGCACTCGCACGTTGGTCAGGATGGTTTCGGAAACCGCCGTTTCGCCGTTGTTCTGGTCCGGATTCTTCTCGCGCCGTGACAGGATGACGTCGACGCGGTCGTTCGGCAGGATGAAGCCGCCGGCGCCGGTTTCCGGGGAGATCTCGGTGGAGATGGCGCGCATTCCTGCGGGCAGCACCGCCGCCATGAAGCCGGCATTGCCGGCCATCACGAGCTTGCTGTCGCGAATGGGCTCGCCGGTGACGAAGGGTGAGCGTGCGATGGCGGCGCCGTCGAGCTTCTGGGTCGCGTCGGGCCGGCTGTCGCGGCGCACGAAGCTGGCGCTGGCTGCATCAGCCGGCCATGTCTGCCATTGCAGGTCGCTTGCCGACAGTGTTTTTCCGAGCGGGATGTCGGCCTTGGCGACCAGAACGTCGACGGTCTGCATCTGCGCGACCGGTGCGGATTGTGGCTTGCGGTCAGAGCCTGAGGCCAACCAGGCGGCGAGGCCGCCGGCACCGACAGCAATGGTCAGGACGACAATGCGTGCGGTATTCATACGCTTCACTTCCCACTAACAAGAGACGCACGACGCGATCGTCGCCGTAGCGGGAGTTGAACAGTTATTCGTCAAAGCATGGTTAATGACGCGTATCGAAATGAGCTTAACGAGACCTTTTCGTCGCCTCGGAGGCAGGCGTCATCGTCCGTTCCCATCGAATCGGAACAGGAGGCATGGTTTCAGTTCGCTCGAAAGCGCTTTACCCGGCAATGAAACGGCCGAGGTCGACGGCCTTGATCCAGGGGGTCTCCGGATAGATCATCAGCGCGCCCGCGGCCAGCGCGATGCCGTAGGGCACGCCGCTCTCCCGATGATGCAACCGCAACAGCCAGGCCTGGCCGGAGAACATGTAGGGCAGCGGAAAGTGGCGAAAAGCAAGTAACACCACGGTCAGAATGCCTCCGAACACCGCGGCCGTGGCGAGATAGGGCATCAGGAAGTCAAAGCCGAGCCACAGCGCTGTCGCGGCGGCCATCTTGGCGTCGCCGCCGCCGATCCATCCGAGCGCGAAGCAGGTAAAGGCGATCGCGAGCACGGTGGCGCCGGCCGCGATATGCCAGCCGATCTCGGTCAGTCCCATGCCGGAGGCAATGGCGAGCACGAAGAAGCCCGCGATCAGCAGGAGCGAGACGCGATTGGAGATCGTCATGGTCAGGAGATCGCTGCAAGCAGCGAATACCATCAGCGTGGGAAACAGCAGAAGCCTGATGAGGTCGAGGATCATGATGCGGCCCATGTCATCGCGTGGCGGTGTTGAGGAAAATAACCGTCGAACAGTGAAGAATCCCGAAACGCGGGGCTGTTCACCAGAAGCTGATCGCCCGGATCAGCAGAACGGTCGACGCGAGCACGAGCGCGATGCACACTGTCTCGACGGTGCGGTCCCTGCGCGGGCGACAGGGCGTGTTTCCCTGTGCGACGTTAGCCTTCAGCGCGTTGGTCATTGGCCCTGGACAGCGTGCCGTTAATAATCTGAACGAGAAGCTCAAGGTAAAAAGGCCCCGGCAAGCCGGGGCCTTTTCGAAGACAGCGTCGGCAGTGCTTACTTGCCGGCGTTGGTGATCGTGGTCGCGATCGTGCTGAACTTCGAGCTGATCGAAGTGCCCAGCGTGGTCGCGCCGGCAATCAGCACGACGCCGATGAGCGCGGCAATCAGGCTGTATTCGATGGCGGTCGCGCCGGATTCGTCCTGGGCAAAACGCTTGACAAGATTCTTCATAGGAAACTCCCTGTGTGCACGTGGCTGTAGAACTCTGTATTCAGTGGAAACGGCGTTCTCAGCACCGTGACCATGACGTGGACATTACGGGGAGAAAATTTCAGGGCAGTTAATTCGATCGCAGAAACCCGCATGTATCGGGTGTTTCTTGCAGACGGTAAACTTCGACTTAAAGACATTGCATAAAATTCGACAAATCGATCCGGCTCGGTTTCGACCCTGCAAAGCACGCGGTGACGGAGATCGTCATGGTGTGCGGGTCCGATAGAGATGACGCGAGTTGTCTTCGGTGTCGTAACATCGAGGATTTTCCGTGTATTTTCGAGCCAAGTTGAATCTATCCAGTTGAACCGCGTCCGGCGGACGCTTTGTGCGGACCCCACGGAATGCACGGGCGTCGTCGGGAAGAGGGGCTGGTCTTGATGGGCCCGGCCGGCTGCGTGGGGGGACGCATCCGGCATCCCGCCGGAGCCTGGCGTTTGCAGTTCATTCATCAATTAACGTCATATTTGCCATATCCAGAGCCGGGATTGTGCTGATCGCATGGTCCGGCCCGCGAGTGTGCCGGGATGAGTCGTATGATTTTGCAATGTCTGACGTCTGCGAAGCGGTTGCCGATGCTGTCCGGCATCGCCGTGATGTTGATGCTGCTCGCGGGGGTGACGGCGGCGCGAGCGGAAGGTGAATCCATCTCGGTCAGCGTCGACCAGGCCAAGCTGGTCAAGCTGCCCGGCCGTGTCGCTACTCTTGTGGTGGGAAATCCGCTGATTGCCGATGTCACCTTGCAGTCCGGGGGCATGATTGTCGTAACCGGCAAGGGATATGGCGCCACCAACGTCATCGCGATGGATCGGGCCGGGGATATTCTGGTCGACCGCACCATTTTTGTCGGCGGCCCGGCCGACAAGGTCGTCACCGTCTATCGTGGCGTCGATCGCGAGTCCTATAGCTGTATGCCCGTCTGCCAGCACCGCGTCACGCTCGGCGACAGCGACAAGTATTTCAAATCCACCATCGAGCAGGCCGGCACGCTGAACAAGGAAGCCGCCGGCGGCGGGACAACCGGCAAGGCGAACTGACCGGGGCGACGGGCTCGCGGCGAAGCGAGAGTCGCGGCCGCGAAGGCTCGCGAAGCGGGTCCGGACATGGTTAACGCGTGGTTAACGCGGCGGTGCGTTTTGTTCGAAACCGCCGAAACACTTCGACAATGAGTTTCGGATAGAACCTGACGGTAGATAAATGCTGCCGCTTGGGGAGACGCGTCGATGTCGTCGTCCGAAATATCACATGCCGACCTGCGCCGTGCGTTACGGCGGTGGCGGCGCGACCGGCGCGGGTCCGCCGCCGTCGAATTCGCTTTTATTGCTCCGATGTTCTTCGGCCTGTTGTTCGCGATCTTCGAGATCGGCCTGACATTTCTTGCCGGAACGGTGCTGGAGAACGGGCTGCAGCAAAGCGCCCGAAAGATGTACACGCACGAGGCTGCCGACACCAACATGACACAGCAACAGTTCATCGCCGAACTGTGCGGCTATGTGTCGATGCTGATGGATTGCAGCCAGCTTCGCGTCAACGTCAGCATCACGCCGGCCGGCTCGCCGATCACCATCCTGAATCCGATCGACAAGGACGGCAAGTTCGTCGACAGCTTCAACTATCAGAACCCGAACCCCAACACCGCCGAAACCGTCGTCGTCAGCGCCTTCTATCAATGGCCGCTGTTGTTGACGCAACTGGGCTACAGCATGGCCAACATCGATGCGAGCACCGCGAACGGCAAGTACCTGCTGGCATCCATGGCGGCTTTCCGTGTCGAGCCGAAGTGATCACATCATGACAAACGCTGCAGCAGAGTTCGTCCGGATTTTTCGCCGCCATCTCGCGCGGTTCGCGCGTCATGCCGAAGGACTGGCGGCGCTCGAATTCGCCATCATCCTTCCGGTCATGCTGGTCACGCTGTTCGGCGCGGTCGGCGTCACGTCGGCGATTGCGATCGACCGCAAGGTCACGCTGATCGCGCGGACCCTGTCGGACCTGACCTCGCAGAGCCCGAACATCAGCGATTCAGATATCAATAATTTCTTTTCCATCGGCAATGCGATGCTGACGCCCTATAGCGCGGCGCAGAATCCGGTCTCCGGCGGACCGCTGAAGGCAACCATCACCGAAATCTATATCGATCCGACCAACGGCACGGCGCGGGTGCAGTGGAGCAAGGGCGACAGCCCTCGTGCGAAAGGTAGCGTGGTGTCGACCATGCCATCCGATCTGATCGGCAAGGACGCGAACAACAAGATCCTCCCCGATCAGTATTTCATTCTGGGAGAGGTCAGCTATCTCTATGCGCCCTCAATCCTTCCGGGGGTCGCCTCGGTCCCGCTCCAGGAAGCGACCTATACGCGGCCGCGGGTCACGGCGAACTGGCCCTGCGTGAAATTGAACGGCGAGGCGACTTGTCCGACCAGTTGATCGCCTGACGTCGCGTCGCGATGCGTGATCGGAGCGCGGCTGTCTCAGCCAAGACATCCGGGCAAGGACGAGCAAAAAGGAAAAGGCCGCGCAGGAGCGCGGCCTTTCTGTCTTGTAAACTGGATTATCGCCCGATGTGAACGCGCGCGGCGTTCACCAACGAAGCGTGTTAGCCAGCGGCCCGCAGATTGTCCGCGGAGGATTTGCCGGAGCGGCGATCCGCGACGATCTCGTAGCTGATCTTCTGGCCTTCACGCAGCGTGCCGAGGCCGGCGCGCTCGACGGCGCTGATGTGCACGAACACG
>CAUJJN010000152.1 GCA_963204905.1 Pseudomonadota bacterium | reverse complement strand
GAGCCGCATACCGGCCTGATCCTGCCGCTGCTCGTACAGGGCTGGACCCTGAACTACGAAATGTTTTTCTACGTCCTGATGGCGCTGGCGTTGTTGCTGCCGCGCGCGTGGCGGTTCGGGGCGGTGGTCGGGGTGATTGTTGCGCTCGCGCTCACCGGGACGGTGGCCGGTCGGCCCGGGTCGCTGGCGTCCGTCTATCTCGATTCACTGCTGATCGAGTTCGCGATCGGCCTCGCAATCGGCGCGCTGGCGACGCATGGCCGCTTGCCGGGCCCGCGTACCGGGTTCGCGCTGGCGTCAGCCGGCGCTGCCGTGCTGTTTTCGACGTTCTTCTGGGCGGAGAGCGCCGAGCATTATCGCCTGCTGGCCTGGGGGCTTGCCGGGGGCGCGCTGGTCGCCGGGGTTGTGGCGGTGGAGCAGGGGCGCGGAATGCCGGACTGGAAACTCGCCGGCCTGATCGGCGATTCCTCCTATTCGCTCTACCTCACCCACACCTTCGTTATCTCGGTGGTCTACAAGATCATCGACAAGGTGTTCGCTGATCCGTCGCTGAAAAGCGCGCTGCCGACGGTGCTGATCGTGATAGTGTCGTCGAGTGTGGTCGGCATCGTGGTCTACCGCACGATCGAGCAGCCGCTGCTTCGCGTGCTGCGGATGCCGGGCAAAAGCCGCCTCCCGCAAACGCAAGCCGCGCGTTGACAGGCGTGCCGCGCCGTCGCGGCAGCCCATCAGCGAGGCGGCGATCCCGGCCGAATCCTGCCCGGCCACGCGGATGCGGAGCGCATGATGCCTGAGACCGCCACCATTCTGCCGCCACTGTTGCGCGCGCTGACGGTGCTGGACTTTATCGCGCGACATCTCGACCCGATGACGTTCGACCAGATGTTCGCCGCTGTCGGCACGCCGGACGATGCGTTGCGCGCGGCGTTGCGCGGCGTCGATGATGAAGACGAGCCCGCCGTGATCGCGGCGCGTCTCACGTTGTCCGCATTCGACGACATGCGCGCGGCGATCGCCAATGGCGAGGATCTCTATGCGATCTATGGCGCACTGCGCCACCTGCCGCGTGCGCTGGAGGCGCTGTATCCGCTGGCGTCGACGGAGCCCGTCGTCAACAATTTCTACCTCGACCCCTCGTTACGGGGCGACGCCGACATTGCCGCGCATGCGGCGCGGCCTTCGCGCAACGGCGAAACCGGCGTGATGCATGTCGACAACGAGCGCGGCAGTCGCGGCGGGTATTCGCTCTATGTGCCGGAAAACTACGCGCCGGACCGGGCGTTGCCGCTGGTGATGGCGCTGCATGGCGGTAGCGGCCACGGCCGCGCGTTTCTGTGGAGCTGGCTGCGCGAGGCGCGCAGCTTCGACGCCATCGTCGTCGCCCCGACCGCGATGGGGCGCACATGGGCGTTGATGGGGAAGGATGACGACACGCCGAACCTGCATCGCATCCTCGATACGATCGGCGCGCGCTGGCGCGTCGATGCGTCCCGGTTGCTGCTGACCGGCATGAGCGATGGCGGCACGTTCTGTTACGTCAGCGGGCTGGAGGCCGGATCGCGCTTCACTCATCTCGCGCCTGTATCGGCCACCTTTCATCCGATGATGGCGACGATGGCCGATGCGGCGCGGCTCGACGGACTGCCGATCCACATCACCCACGGCGCGCGCGACTGGATGTTTCCGGTCGAGGTGGCGCGCCGCGCCGCCGAAGCTCTGTCCGCCGCCGGCGCCGATGTCGGCTATGGCGAGATCGACGATCTGAGCCATTGCTATCCGCGCGAGATCAATGCCGCGCTGCTCGCGTGGCTGCGCGACAATCCGCGCTGAAACGCTTTGTTAAAGGATGTCGCGCGTGATTTGCGGCGCGCGCGATTCGTTCTTTCGGAACGAAATGGAGTCGTTTCGTGAACATCTCGCGACAATGACCGCGCGCGGTCTTTGACAGCGCGCGAAAGGCTGCGGATGCCGGTCTGCGGCGACATGGCCGGGGACGTTCCGGAAAATTTCTTGCCTCCGTGCGCGGACCTGTGACAGGGACACTTTGGGACAAGACGGACGCCGGACGATCCGGCCGTGGCTGACGAGAGGATGGCTCGGTGCTGCGGGGACTCTATAGCTGCGAGTATGGCATCGGCGATGCGGTCGGCCGCAGCGTGATGTACGCCGCCGCCGGCAGGCTGCTCGGCGGCAATTCCGGATTCGCGCATACCGGCACCTATCAGGTCATCGACGGCGAGATCGTTGCCGAGATCGTCACCGAACGTCACAACTTCGATCCCAACTACCAGCCGCTGCTCGGCAAGGACATCGCCACGTTGCAGGCGCGCGGCAACGAGCGCGATGGCGTCATTCGGTTCGATGGCAGCGCCGCGACGATGCCCGGCGCGCGGTTCTGGTCGGTGATGACGCCGATCGACGACCGGATCGTCCCGGCACCGGTGGCGCGGCGTGACGGCGATCTCGTCAACGGTCTCTATTCGATCCACATCCGGGCGCTCGACAGCATCGACGGCGGCCTGTCGGGCATCATGCTGCTGCACGATGGCCGCATTCTCGGCGGCGACGCGTTCTTCTATTATCTCGGTTCCTATTCCTGCGCCGACGGGCGCTGGAAGGGCGAGATCGTCAATCAGGAGCATACGCCGGCGCGCGGGCAGGTGCCGGTGTTCGGCGGGCATGACGAGATCGGCATCGGGTTTTCGGGCCGCTATGACGGGACGGGCGCGGAGCTGGAAGCTACCGCGCTCGCCGGCAAGCGCAGCCTGCAGCTTTCGGCGATGCTGAAGCTGATCGAGCCGGCATAAACCCCGGCGCTATTCCACTAGCCGCGGCTCGCGACGCAGCGCCAGCGCGACGCCCGCGAGCGTCAGGACCAGCGCCGCGATCTCGCGCAGGCCGAACGGATCGCCGAGAAACAGCGCGCCGGAACAGACGCCGACCACCGGCACGCCGAGAGAACCGGTGGTCGCGGCCGCCGGCTTGAGCCGGCTCAGCGCGCCGAACCAGGTGACGTAGGCGATCGCCATCGGCCCGAGCGTCATGTAGAGCATCAAGGCCCAGCCGCGCGGCGACAGCGCGGTGACGTCCGGATGTTCGAAGACGAGCCCGATGACGATCATCGGCACGCAGCCCAGCACCAGTTGCCAGGCGACCAGCGCGAACGGTTTGAGCGGAATCGGCGTTCGCGCCGTGAGACTGCCGAACGCGAACAGGATAGCGCAGCTCAACGCCGTGACCACGCCGATCAGCTTGGTCTGGTCGAATACAAAACCATGGCCGCTGAACAGCACCGCAAGGCCGGTGAACGCCAGCACCAGCGCGGCGACCCCGCGCAGGGTCGGCCGCTCGCCGAGCATCGGCCAGGCGAACAGCATGGTCCAGATCGGCATCGTATAGGCCAGCAAGGCTGCCTCGCTGATGGGAAGATATTTCATGGCCAGCGTGCCGAACCCCATCCAGGCGAAGACGTTGGTGAAGGCGGCGAAGCCGAGGCGGGGCCAGAAGCGGGACGGGACCGCGAGGCTCTCGCCACGCCAGAGCGCGATGGCGGCCAGCAACATCGCTGCGGCGACGCCAGCCACGCCGCGCGAGAAAAACGGCGGCCACTCCAGCAGCAGCAGCTTCACCGCCGGCCAGTTCAGGCCCCAGGCAAGGATTGTCGTGGCGAGGAGCAGGAACCCGACGAGGCGGGGATCGGACGGTGGTTTCGGCATGGTCGTCGTGTAGGAGTTCGTGGGGGCGAAGTAAAACAGCGCGGGAGCACAGCAGGGTTGCATCCGCCGGTCATTCAGCCGATTCGTCCCATCGTCGCGCCAAATACAAGCAAACAATTTTGCATTTGGGGCGTTGTCAGTGCGATGGGTTCAGGTACGCTGAACGCCCAAACTCCTGGAGACTCCCCATGAAAAGCCTGTCTCTGATTGCCCTGTTGACCATGTTTGCCGCCGGCCCCGCGCTGGCGCAGTCCTGCAACGCCGTCACCGCGGACGGCAAGCCCCTGGCTGGCGCCGCCAAGACCAGCTTCATGAAGAAGTGCTGTGAGACCAACGCCAAGAGCGCCGAAGGCAAGCCGCTCTCCGGCGCCGCCAAAAACAGCTACGTCAAGAAGTGCATGGGCTGAGGCGCGATCGCCCGCATCGGAATGCAAAAGCCCCGCGCGAGCGGGGCTTTTGTTTGAGGCATGAGCGATCGGTTGCCGACGCGTCACCTCGCCGTTTCGAGCGTCCTGGTCTCCAGCGCGCTTTCAACGACGGAGACGACGAGATCGAACGTCTTCGCGTCGTCGAGAAGGGACATGTTGATGTCACCGCTCTTCAGCGCCGTCAGAAGCCGATCCTTGAAGGCGACGGCCGACGACAGATTCTCCGCCGTCGCGATATGCTCCATCGCATCGGCCAGGCTCAGGTAGAGCGCCCCGATGATGATATGAAGCTGCTCGGTGGTCGCATCCGCCGGGATACCGATTTGCGCCGCCATGGACCGCTCCTTCTCCACCATGTCATGAGGGACAACGAGCGGATTCACGGCAGGTTCCGACGCGGACCGATAATCCGGCGGCGGTTCCGAAGTCCGTCCGGGCTGGCGGTTACCGGGCCCGCGAACTACTTCGCGGCGTCCAGCTTGTTCTGCGTCCTGGTTTCGAAATCGCCGGCGTCGTGACGTTCGTGCAATTGCTGTGATGGCTCGCCCGAGACGCGATTGACGATGCGGCCACGCTTCACGGCCGGGCGGGCCGCGATCTGCGATGTCCACCGCTGCACGTTCTTGTAGCTCGCGGTGTCGAGGAAGGTGGCGGAATCGCCGTAGATGACTCCCTTCACGAGGCCGCCATACCACGGCCAGATCGCGATATCGGCGATCGTGTAGTCCGCGCCGGCGATGTATTCGTTGTCGGCGAGGCGGCGGTCGAGCACGTCGAGCTGTCGCTTCACTTCCATCGCGAAACGATCAATGGCGTATTCGATCTTGGTCGGCGCGTAGGCATAGAAATGGCCGAAACCGCCGCCGAGATACGGCCCGCTGCCCATCTGCCAGAACAGCCATGACAGGCACTCCGCGCGACCCGCCGGGTCCTTGGGGATGAACGCGCCGAATTTTTCGGCGAGGTAGAGCAGGATCGATCCGGACTCGAACACGCGGATCGGCTTGTCGGGATTGCTGCGATCCAGCAGCGCGGGAATCTTCGAGTTCGGGTTGACGTCGACGAACCCCGAGGAAAATTGCTCGCCGTCGCCGATCTTGATCAGCCACGCGTCGTATTCCGCGGCCTTGTGGCCCGCCGCCAGCAACTCCTCGAGCATAATGGTGACCTTCTGACCGTTGGGCGTGGCCAGGGAATAGAGTTGCAGCGGATGCTTGCCGACCGGCAGCGCCTTGTCATGCGTGGGGCCGGCGATGGGGCGATTGATCGACGCGAACTGGCCGCCGTTTGCTTTGTTCCAGGTCCAGACTTTGGGCGGCGTGTAAGGGGCGTCGGTCATGCGGGGCTCCGGATCGATTGAGGTTGGTTGGTTCCCAAGAGGTGGCGAATATGGCGCGCATTGCAAGGGGCGCGCTGCCTGGGCAATCGCACGGTTTGGCGGCGCAACGCGAGGTCGCTTCAATTTGAGTGGTCCGCCGGTCAGCGTGCATTTAAAGTCTGCCCATGGTCCGATTCACCAGCCTGATGATTGTCATTGCCCTGTCGCTGATGTCCGCGGCGGCGACGGCAGCGCCGCGCCACAAGAAGCAGACGCTGCGTCCGCACAGTTACGGATTTCTGCCGGGTTACGAGCAGCCGCTGAACAACGCCGCGCCGCTGTTCAAGCAGGAGGCCTCGGTGTTGCGCAACGCGCGCCGCAAGCCGCGCCATTGGTACATCGGCCCGACGCCCCGCTACTATAATTTCTGGGATGGCGAGTTGCGCTATCCCGGCCGGCCGGGCTTCTATCGGGGGCGCTATAACGGGGGAAGTTTCGGCCCGTGCTGGACCCAGACGCCGATCGGCGCGGTGTGGACGTGCGGGTGAGGGGCGCGAAATTCACGAAAATTATACCACCTCAACGGAAGGGCTTCGGGTTCCTATCGCCGTTTATCACCGGTTGTCGCACCATATGCTAGCGGATGGGCTTGATATCCGTACGTTGGTATTTTGGCCGGAGGCCCGATGGCCGTTCGAGGATTGTCGAAAGACCATGCAGCGGCGCGAATAGCGCGCCTGCGTTGGCACGAGGAACGGTTGCTGCGCTGCGCCATCAGAATGGCGCGCATGGGCTATTGGGAATCCGAAAGCGCCGACGCAACCGGTTTCTGGATATCGCCGGAACTTGCCGACCTGTACGAACTGGAGACGGCGGACGGTTTTGTCGCCGTCGCCATGGTGCGCGGACGTTACTTGCCCGAAAGCCAGGCGCTTCTGGAGAGGTCTCACGCGGCGTGCTGGGCGGACGGGCAGTCCTATGCGGTGCAGGCCAGGCTCCGCAGGTCGGACGGCACGTTGTGCGACTGCGTGGTTCACGGCGAACCGGAATTCGATGCGCTGGGTCAGGTCCGACGCGTATCCGGCATTGTGCGCGACATCACCGAAGAGGCGACCGCGCTGCGGCGCGTTGCGGACAGCGAGCAGCGACTGGCCGATTTCGTCAGCACCGCCTCGGACTGGTGCTGGGAGAGCGACGCGGCCCATCGGCTGCTACCTTATCCGCGGCTGGTCTCGGGCAATGATGCCTTCCAGACGGTGGCGGCCGGCGGTCGGACGCGCTGGGAAATGGACTACGCGCCGGAGGACGAGGAAGCCATGGCGCGCCACCGCGCCGACATGGAGGCCCACCGCCCGTTCCGCGATTTCACCTATACGCTGGTCGGGCAGGACGGTTCGCGCGTCAGCATCTGCACCAACGGCAAACCGATCTTCGCCGATGACGGAACCTTCCTCGGCTATCGCGGCACCGCCAGCGACATCACCGAGCTGAAGGCCGCCGAGGCCAAGCTCGACGTACGGAC
>CAUJJN010000151.1 GCA_963204905.1 Pseudomonadota bacterium | reverse complement strand
GCGATTTGCAATCCCGACCACGCTGGTTGCCGTCCTCGGGACGGCCTTCGCGGGTGTCTATGCCGTCGAGAACTTCGCAATCAATACCGATATCAACAAGCTGATTTCGCCGAATCTCGATTGGCGTCAACGCGACATCGCCTTCGAAAAGGCGTTCGATCAGGAACGCCTGATCATCGCGGTGGTGGAGGCGCCGACGCCGGAATTCGCCAGCGCGGCCGGCGCGGCGCTGACGAAAAAGCTTCAGGAAAACCACGTCAATTTTGAATCCGTGGAGCGTCTTGGCGGCGGCCCGTTCTTCGAGAAGAACGGACTGCTGTTCCTGCCCACCCCCGAGGTCGGGCAGATCACGGGCCAGTTCCAGTCGGCCGCGCCTCTGCTCGATGTGATCGCGGGCGACCCCAGCCTGCGCGGATTGACGGGAGCGCTGGAGATCGCGCTCACCGGCATCAAGCGGGGGCAATTCACGCTCGACTCGGCCGCGCGGCCGCTGGACAGAATCGCCGGCACGGTCGAGCAGACGCTCGACAAGGGCAACGCCACGTTTTCGTGGCGCGAGTTGATCAGCGACAAACCGCTGACCGATGCCGACAAGCGGGCTTTCATCCAGGTGAAGCCGATCCTCAACTTCGACGAATTGGAGCCGGGCAAGGCCGCGACCGACGCCATCCGCAAGGCCGCGAGCGATATCAATCTCGCCGGTGAGTTCAGCGCGCGGGTGCGCCTGACCGGACCGGTGCCGATCGCCAACGAGGAGTTCGCGACCGTTCAGGAAGGCGCGCTGGTCAACGGCATCGGGACCGTGGTCATCGTGCTGTTCATCCTTTGGCTGGCGTTGCGCTCCCCGAAAATCATTTTCGCGGTGGCAACAACGCTCGCTGTCGGTCTTGCCGTCACCACCGCGGCAGGTTTGATGATGGTCGGCGCGCTGAACCTGATCTCGATTGCATTTGCCGTGCTGTTCGTCGGCCTCGGCGTCGATTTCGGAATTCAATATAGCGTGCGTTATCGTTCCGAACGTTACAAGCAGGACGATCTGCGTTTGGCGCTGTTGCGCGCGGCGAAGCGATCCGCTGTCCCGCTGTCACTAGCGGCGCTGGCGACGGCTGCCGGATTTTTGTCATTCCTGCCGACCGACTACAAAGGTGTCTCCGAACTCGGCATCATCGCCGGCGTCGGCATGATGGTGGCGTTCTTCGCCAGCATCACGGTGTTGCCGGCGCTCCTGACCTTGCTCAACCCTCCCGGCGAAAAGGATGCGGTGGGTTATACCTTCCTCGCGCCGGTGGATCATTTCCTCGAGACGCATCGCGTTCCCATCATCGTCGGCACGCTGCTGCTGGTGATCGGCGGGCTGCCGCTACTTTATTTCCTGCACTTCGATTTCAATCCGCTGCATCTGCGCAATCCAAAGGTCGAATCCATCGCGACCTATCTCGACTTGCGCAAGGATCCCAACACGGGCGCCAATGCCATCAACGTGTTGACGCCGAACGAAGCGGCAGCCAAGCGGGTGGAGGAGAAACTCACGAAGCTGCCCCAGGTGTTGCGCGTGATGTCGCTGGACAGCTTCGTTCCTGACGATCAACAGGCCAAGTTGAAACTGATCGCGGCTGGCGCGCGCATACTCAATCCGGCGATCAACCCGGATCAGATCGATCCGGCGCCGTCCGATGCGGAGAATGTCGCGGCGCTGAAGAGCGCTGCGGAAAACCTGCGCAGGACCGCGGGTGATCAGAAGGGACCAGGTTCCGTTGCGGCGCGACGTCTCGCCGACGCGCTTTCGAAGACCGCGAGCGCGACTGAGGCCGTCCGCAACAAGGTGCAGGCGGTGTTCGTAGCGCCGCTCGCCATCATGCTCGATCAGTTGCGCAGTTCGTTGCAGGCGCAGCCGGTGAGCCTCGAGACATTGCCGCGCGACTTGGTCAAGTCATGGAAGACCGCAGATGGCCAAGTGCGCGTCGAGGTGTTGCCGAGTGGCGATTCCAACGACAATAACGTCTTGCGCAGTTTCGCCGACGCGGTGCTGGCCGCCGAGCCGACCGCGATCGGCGGGCCGGTTTCGATTCTGAAATCCGGCGACACCATCGTGAAGGCGTTCATTCACGCCGGCCTCTGGGCGTTGCTCTCCATCAGTATCCTGTTGTGGATCGCATTGCGACGGATCACCGACGTCTTGATGACGCTGGTGCCGCTTCTGGTTGCCGGTGCGCTGACGCTTGAAATCTGTGTGCTGATCGGGCTGCCGCTCAATTTCGCCAACATCATCGCGCTACCGCTGCTGCTCGGCGTCGGCGTGGCCTTCAAGATCTACTATGTGGTGGCGTGGCGGGCAGGGCACACCAACCTGCTGCAATCGAGCCTGACGCGCGCGATCTTTTTCAGTGCGCTGACGACGGCGACCGCGTTCGGCAGTCTGTGGCTCTCGAGCCATCCCGGCACGGCCAGCATGGGCAAGCTGCTGGCCCTGTCGCTGGTGACGACGCTGGCTGCGGTGTTGCTGTTCCAGCCGGCGCTAATGGGCCGTCCGCGCGATATCGGGGATTAGGCAGATGTCACCGACCGGATCGGTGGGCGTGGCGCTCTCTGCCGCGCCTTTCTGACCGGCGGTTTTTGGCGGAGCCTTACCGGCGTTCTTTGCCGCCACGGACGGCGTCTTCGCTGCGGGAACCGACTTCGCGGCAGGATCGGATGCGGCTGAATTGGACGGGCTGCTCGGGATCGGGCCGCTCAAGCGGGTCCAGGTCTGTCCGCCGCAGAGGATGCCAAGCACGCACCCTTCGATCTCGAGTTCGTTCGGATTGTTCAGCGTCATCGTGGAGTCGTAGAACTTGCCGTCCTTGGCATTATAGATCTTGCCCTCCCACTGATCGGCGCTGCCCTTCTTCTTTTTCATGTCGAGCAGGATCGGCATTCCGAGCGTCAGGCGCGATCGTTTGGCGGCGTCGGGATTGTTCTTGTCGCGGCCGCCGGGAGTTTTCTCCCATGCCACCGCCCCCCACATGCTACCATGGCAAGCCGCGACTCGGATGTTGGCGACGCCATCCTCGACACGCCAGTCTCCGGTAGGGTCCCCCGCCATCGCCTGCGTCATACTGACGGCCAGAACAAAGCCACAGTAGGCCAGAATGCGCTTGGGGAATCGGGGAGACTGCAACATGGTGAACCCTGTGATTTGCTCAGTTCGACGGCGGTGAATCGTAAGCGCCATAACGGGCTTTTATATTGACGCGCAGCGCATCAACCGAAATATGTACCCGATGGTATATTCAAATCTAGACGTTTCCGAGATGTTTGTGAATCGCGAGGCGGAGCGCAGCGCTCTGCATACGCGGTATCTCAACGAACAACTCGTCCGGGTTCTTAAGACGATCGGATATGATGTCGGGTTCAAACGCGGCGAGGGACAGTATCTGTTCGACCGTGAGGGCGCGCGTTATCTCGACCTCCTGAGCGGCTTCGGCGTGTTCGCCGTCGGGCGGAACCATCCGGCGCTGCGTCAGGCCCTCAAGAGCGTGCTCGATGCCGATCTGCCCAACCTGGTGCAGATGGACGTATCGACGCTGGCCGGTATTCTCGCGGAACGCCTGCTGGCGCGCGTGCCCTATCTCGAGAAGGTTTTCTTCGCCAATTCCGGCACGGAATGCGTCGAGGCCGCGATCAAGTTCGCGCGCGGCGCCACGGGGCGTCAGGGGATCGTCTATTGCGACCATGGCTATCACGGCCTGACCTACGGCTCGCTGTCGCTGACCGCCGACGAAAATTTTCGCGGGGGCTTTGGGCCGTTGCTGCCGAATTGCAGCGTCGTACCGTTCAATGCTCTCGCCGCGCTGGAACGGGCGTTGTCGACCCGTCAGGTGGCGGCCTTCATCGTCGAGCCGATCCAGGGCAAGGGCGTCAACATGCCCGACGATGATTTTCTGCCCGGGGCTGCGGCGCTTTGTCGCCGCTATGGCACCATCATGGTCGCCGACGAAATCCAGTCCGGCATGGGACGTACTGGCAAATTTCTCGCGGTTGAGCACTGGAATGTCGAGCCCGACATGGTGCTGCTGTCGAAGTCGCTCTCAGGAGGTCATGTCCCTGTCGGGGCGGTGCTGACGCGCAAGAGCATCTTCGACAAGATATTCAATCGCATGGACCGTGCGGTGGTGCACGGTTCGACGTTCGCCAAGAATGATCTGGCGATGGCGGCTGGCATCGCCACACTTGAGGTGATGGAAGCCGAGAAGCTGATCGAGAACGCAGCCCGGCGCGGCGAGCAACTGATCTCCGCCTTGTCAGCGATGATTCCCCGCTACGAGATGTTCAAGGAGGTTCGCGGCAAGGGGTTGATGATCGGTGTCGAATTCGGGCCGCCGAAATCGCTCCGCCTGAAGGCCGCCTGGAGTTTGCTCGAAAGCGCCAACAAGGGCCTGTTCTGTCAGTTGATCACGGTGCCACTGTTCAAGGATCACAAGATCCTGACCCAAGTGGCGGGCCACGGCAGCCACACCGTCAAGCTGCTGCCGTCGCTGACGGTGACCGACGACGACTGCAAATGGATCGAGAGCGCGTTCGATACGACGATCGCGGCGAGTCATCAGGTGCCGGGCGCGATCTGGTCACTCGGTAAGACGCTTGTCGATAACGCGGTGCGCAAGTCCGCGTAGTCGATCTAGCGCCGCGCCAGTACGCTGACGCGGGCGTAGGTGCCGCTGCGGTGGAAACTATCCTGCACGTAGCCGGCGGCGAGTGACCACTCGAATGCGCCCGTTCGCAAGCCGGTGAAATGCGCGCCGATGCGATACTGCTCGCTGAAGCGATCGGATGACATCGCGATTTCCGGACCGATCCAGCCGGCGTCGAAGACGCGCCAGCCGCTTGCAACTCGCACGCTATAGCCGTTTGCGATCGTGGTGACGGAGGCGGAGGCCGACAGCATGGCCAGGCTGGTCGGCTCCCACCACAGATCAACGACGGTGCGTGCGCCGATGCTGTTGCGGTAGGGCAGGCGATGAGGTTGCACCGGCGAAAAGACGTCGTGCTCGAAATCGGGGCCCGCAAACACCTTTACCTCAAGGTTGCCGCGTTTGAAGCGCCAGCCGGCAAGGATTGATGCGCGAAGGATGGCCGTCCGATAGCGCGTCGTCGGCGTGTCGAAACGCTCGATCCCGTCCGATACGAAAGCG
The DNA here is from genome assembly GCA_963204905.1 of Pseudomonadota bacterium. GTDB lineage: Bacteria > Pseudomonadota > Alphaproteobacteria > Rhizobiales > Xanthobacteraceae > 62-47. Next base: position 7,743 of record CAUJJN010000151.1, on the reverse strand, counting down.
CTGACAACGAACCCGTCAGCGTCGAGAGAGTTTGGCGCCCATTGTGCGCCGGCAAAGCCCGCATAGCCGAAGTTCCAGAGATCGAACCCGCTATAGAACAGAAAGCGTTCGGGCGTTGCGCCGCCGATGAGGTCGTCGGAAGCGGATGCGGCAGGCGCTTGCGCGGACGCGGCGCCGGCGTTGCATGCGAGGAAAGCCGCAGCGACAAGGTAACCCCAACTCCGGTTCCGCAACCCTGGCATCACGCTCACGCCTCTACGTTGCTTACGTAGAACTACCTATGAGAGTGAAGCCTAGCGTTGTGTCCGGGTCTAGTGCTGCAACTAGAACGTTTGCGGAACTTGAGTAAAATTTTACCCTTTCGACGGCTGGGGAGCTGGCCTCACCTCACCTGCTCGATCAGGGCCATGGCCGCGGCGGGCGCGCGCACCTTTCCCTCGTGGATGACATAGGCGAACACGTCACGCGGCTGTTTTTTGCGCACAGCCGGTCCCACGCGGGGCAGGTCGTCGGGCTCGCCGCCGCCGGCCCACGTTGTGAGACGCTTCCCCCAGGCGTCGAGCGCTTTCGGAGGATAGCCCGTGGCGACATCATCATGACCTTTCTGCAATCGCGCATAGACGAAGTCGCCGGTGATGTCGGCAATGGCCGGGTAGGTCGCATGCTCCGAGAATACCACCGGGATTTCGAATTGCCGCAGCAATGCGATGAAGTCAGGCGTGCAGAAGCTGTCGTGGCGAACCTCGACGACGTGACGCAACGCGCGCCCATCCAGTTTGCGCGGCAGCAGCTCAAGGAATGCGCCGAAATCCGCCTCGTCTAATTTCTTGGTCGGCGCGAATTGCCAGAGCACCGGGCCGAGGTGATCGTCGAGCTCGAGCACGCCGGAATCATAGAAGCGTTTGATCGAATCACCGGCCTCGGCCAGCACACGGCGGTTGGTGGCGAAGCGCGGGCCCTTCAGTGAGAACACGAAATCGTCAGGAACTTCGCTCGCCCATTTGCGATAGCTGGCAGGCTTTTGCGAGCCGTAATAGGTGCCGTTGATTTCGATCGAAGTGAGGTGGCTGGCGGCATAGGCGAGTTCCTTCGCCTGCGGCAGCTTTTCGGGATAAAACACCCCGCGCCACGGGGCGAATGTCCAGCCGCCGATGCCAAGACGAATTTTTCCAGCCTTTTTGGTCATTTAGAAGCCCCCTTGCGCAAAGCGGATCGCGTTCCTATCTAGCAAAGAACGGCAACGTCGACGCTCTCAGGGCTCCGCTGCCGAGACGGCCACAACATAGCACGGTCACGCCGGATGTACGCGGACCCTGCTGTTCGTGGCCGTTTGCATTTCTCCACCCGATCGGATCGACAAAGTGGGCTCATTGCACCCGCATGTCATTGATCGCCTTGGCAGGACCAGATGCCGCGGATATATGCTGGCGCAATGGATCAGGTGGTCGGGCAAGCGCCTCAGCATTCCTCTCGGGCCGGTGACGTTGTGAATGCCTCGCAGGGGGCGGGCGCGCGTCAGCTTTCGGTCATCGTGCCGACATTCAATGAGCGCGACAACGTCGCCGTGCTGTTCGCGCGACTGGCCGAAACCCTCGCGGGCATCTCGTGGGAGGTCATCTTCGTCGACGATAACTCCCCCGACGGCACCTGGCAGAAGGTGCAGGAAATGGCGCAGCGGGATACGCGCGTGCGCTGCATTCGCCGCATCGGCCGGCGCGGGCTTTCGGGCGCGTGCATCGAGGGCATCCTCGCATCGAGCGCGCCTTGCGTCGCGGTGATGGATGCAGACTTGCAGCACGATGAAACGCAATTGCCCAGGATGCTCGGCCTGCTGCAAAGCGGCGAGGCGGAACTGGTGGTCGGCAGCCGCTATATCGACGGCGGCAACGCCGACAGCTTCAACCGTCAGCGTCGCGGCGCCAGTGAATTCGCCACCACGCTGGCGAAGAAACTGTTGCGCGTCGAAATCGCCGATCCGATGAGCGGATTTTTCATGATCCGCCGCGACCGCTTCGAACAGCTTGCGCCGCAACTGTCGGTGCAGGGCTTCAAGATTTTGCTCGATATCGTCGCGACAGGGCAGGGCAAGCTGCGCGTCGTCGAGATTCCCTACGCCTTTGGATCGCGGTTGCACGGCGAAAGCAAGCTCGACTCCATGGTGGCGCTGGATTTTCTCGGCTTGCTGCTGGCCAAGCTGACGGGCGACGCGGTCTCGCTTCGCTTCCTGTTGTTCGCGCTGGTCGGCTCGATCGGTCTGGTGGTGCATCTCGCGGTGCTCGACGTGTCCTTCAACGTGTTCGGCCATTCGTTTGCAGAAGCCCAGTTGATCGGCGCGGTCGCCGCCATGACCAGCAACTTCCTGCTCAACAATTTCCTGACCTATCGCGATCAGCGGCTGAAGGGTTTTGCGATCGTGCGCGGCCTGCTGATGTTCTATCTGGTGTGCAGCGTCGGGCTGTTTGCCAATGTCGGCGTCGCGTTCTCGGTCTATGGCCAGCAGCCGATCTGGTGGCTCGCGGGCGCGGCCGGCGCGCTGATGGGCGTGGTTTGGAATTACGCGATGTCCGGCCTGTTCGTGTGGCGCAAGCGATGAGCCTGCCATGAACGTCAGCGAGGCGCGGACGTTCCGTCAGACCTGGCTGGCTATCGTGGCGCTGGTGCTGGTTCGCCTGGTCGCAGCGGCGGTGACGCCGTTGAGCTTTGACGAGGCCTATTACTGGACCTGGGCGAAGCATCTCGCCGGCGGCTACTACGATCACCCGCCGATGGTGGCGGTGGTGATCCGGCTCGGCACCATGATCGCGGGCGATACCGAATTGGGCGTCCGCCTTGTGTCGGTGCTGCTCGCGCTGCCGATGAGCTGGGCGGTGTACGAGACGGCGGCGATGCTGTTTGGCGGACGCCGGGTCGCCTCCACCGCGGCGATCCTGCTCAATGTCACGCTGATAGTGGCGGTCGGCACCATGATCGTGACGCCGGATGCGCCGCTGATGGTGGCGTCGAGCTTCGTGCTCTACACGCTTGCGAAAATGATCACGACCGAGCGTGGCGTGTGGTGGCTCGTGGTGGGTTTCGCCGTCGGCATGGCGCTGCTGTCCAAATACACCGCACTGTTTTTCGGCCCCGCGATCCTGATCTGGCTTGTCGTCGTGCCGAGGATGCGGCGCTGGCTATTGTCCCCATGGCCTTATCTCGGCGGCGCGGTGGCGTTGGCGATGTGTACGCCGGTGCTTCTGTGGAATGCCGAGCATCACTGGGTCTCGTTCATCAAGCAACTCGGACGTGCGCGGGTCGAGCATCTGACGTTGCGTTACGTCGCCGAGATCGTGCCGACCCAATTGCTGTTCGCGTCTCCGCTGGTGTTCGTGCTCGGCGCGATGGGGCTCTATGCGATGGCGACGAAGCGCGGCGGGGCTTATGTGGCGCGGGCGCTGCTCAACGCGATGATCTGGATCATCGTGCTGTATTTCACCTGGCATTCGCTGCACAGCCGCGTCGAGGCCAACTGGTTCAGCCCGATCTATCCGGCTTTCGCCATCGCCGCCGCCGTGGCCGCGCATGTGGTGAGCTGGGGCGAGCGCGGCAAACGTGTTGCGCGTTTTTCGTTGCGATGGGCCGCGCCGGTCGGAATCGTGATGTTCGCGTTGCTTGTGATCCAGGCCGGCACCGGCATTCTGAGCGGCTATCGCCGCGACGCCACCGTGCGCAGCATCGGCGTCGGCTGGCGCGAGATCGCACCGCAGATCGAGGCGGCGCGCGTGCGGGCCGATGCGGCGTGCGTGCTGGCCAATGACTACGGCACCACAAGCTGGCTGATGTTCTATCTGCCGAAAGGCACTTGCGTGCTGCAATCCAATCAGCGGATCCGGTGGATCAACATGCCCGCGCCGGATGCCGCGATGCTGCGTGGCAAGCTGTTGCTGGTCGACGAGTGGAAACCGGAAGAGCAGGCGTCGCTGGTGCAACGATTCGCGCGGGTGGAGCCGGTGGGCGAGGTGGTGCGCAAGCGCGGCCCGCTGGTGATCGAGACCTACCGGCTCACGCTGCTCGACGGCGCGAAGGGCGATGCGCTGGACAACTCGCCGCCGCCGGAGATGAGCGGTCGCAGTTCGTCGGAATAATAGCGCGCGGATCAAATGACAACGGCGGCCCGCAGGCCGCCGCCGATAGCGTGGAGGCGTTGCGCCTAGCGGCAGACGCGCACATGGCGCACGATCGGACGGCCATGATGACCGCGCGAGACGATGCGCCGCGTCGTGCACACCTTGCGATGACGCATATGCGGCCGCATGTGGCGATGGCCGCGATGATGCTGCACGGTGATGAGGTCGGACGCAGCCTGCACGGCGCCGGTCGGCGCGAGCGGCATCGCCGATGCGGGCGTTGAAAGCGAGGCCAGACCCAGCGCGAGGGCGGCGGCGAATCCAAGGGCGATGTTTTTCACGCGATATCTCCTTCATTGTGGGGAACCTGCGGTTCACGTTCCCGTGTCGCACCTTTGTCGGATAAGGATGAACCCCGGATGAACATGCCGGGAACCTGCCCCCCGCGATTTCGGGATGGTGCTCGCGCGCGCCATCCGCGAAGCAGACTGACGAAGAATAGCAGCGGAGCCGGGGCGGCATGGAGAAAAGCCTGAGAGACGATCGACGCGCGGCGCAGCCGCTGCTGCCGCATCCGTCGGTTCGCAAGGCGCGCGTCATGCTGTCGCTGGTGGTGCTTCTGGCCGCCAATCTGCTGCCGTTGCTCGGCGTCGCGCTGTGGGGCTGGAAGCTGTTCGATCTGATCGTGATCTACTGGCTGGAGACGCTGGTGATCGGCGGCTTCGGCATCGTGCAGATGGCGCTGACGACGGGCTGGTTCGCGTTGTTCGTGGTGCCGTTCTTCATCGTGCATTTCGGCGGCTTCATGGCGGGCCACTTCGTGTTCCTCAACGTGATGTTCGGTGACAACGCCGGCAAGAGTTTCTCGGCGATCCCGGCGCGGCTGCATGAGATGATCGTCGAGGAGGGGCTATGGGTTGCGCTGATCGGCCTCACCATCAGTCATGGTCTCGGCTTCCTGTTTGGCTTTCTGCTGCCGTGGCTGCGTGACCGCTGGCGTCGCGTGCCGCTGGGGCCGAAGTCGAAGGACAATGCGGAGGTGGGCGCCGCGATGTTCGGCCCTTATCGGCGCGTGATCGTCATGCACGTCACGATTCTGCTTGGCGCGTTTCTGGTCTCGGCCTTCGGCAACACCTTCATGCTTCTGGCGGTGCTGGTGACGCTCAAGATCGCGAGCGATCTCTATATGCTGCGCCGGCAGTGGAAGAGCGAGGCGCTGGCGACGGCGGCGTGAGCGGTCGCGCCGGGATGCATCGGGCTTCGTCGCGGATTGAATTGTCAGACAGCCCGCGCGCCTGGCGCTTGCGCCATTCGCGCTCCAGAAGAAAAGCGCGGGGCGCTTGTGCTCGTCACGTTCTTGAAGAAAGGCGCTTCAGGCTTGCGCCCTCGGCGCCGATGCAAGGCACGTTTGAGCGATCTCGCGGCGCGATGCGCCCGAGGTTTGGTTCTCGTCTGCGCTCTCTGGAAGAAGAGGGCGCGCGGAACGCCGGACGCTTGGTGCGTCCGCAGCCTCATGCGCAAGTGTAGAAAGCGCACGAGTTCGTCACCACGAAAGCACCGGAGACATCCGGCGTTCCGCACGCGGTGGGCTTCCGGCTTGCTTCGTGCTCTCCCCGGCAACGGTCGAAACCTGACGCCGTCGTCTCCGCGGTACTTTTCGCCTCCGGTTGAAGACGAAAAGGGCAGGCCGGATTTCGCAGGACCACACGACTTGGGCCGGCGCGGACGCTGCCCGGCGAGGGGATAAGCGCCGCCCGGCGCCGCGTCGATGACGCATGGCCCGGCGATGCAAAACCATCGCGCGTTCAGCGCGCAGCGTGGTTCGTCCGCCGCCTCCTGTCGCCCTCACGCTTCTCCGGATGTCGGACGCCCCTTTGGACAAGGCTGGCGTCGTTCCTCCGGGCTCGCGCCCCGGGCTTCAATCGACGGCTCACGCTGCCGCGCCACCGCATCCCGCCTCGCGTCCGTGACGATCGCGATCCGCCCCTCGAGTGAGACGGGATGAATAGGAATATAATCACAAGTCAGCAGAATGTCAATGATATACTTGAGGAGAGCGGAGAAATGTTCTACATATAGGTAGTAACTATATTGATTGGAGAGCGCCGATGTCGAAATATGATCGTCTAGGGGATTTTCTGAAAGATCAGAAGCTTGAGCGTGTCCCGCTGACGTTTGCCGAAGTCGAGCGGATTACACAGACCAAATTGCCGGCGTCGGCTCATAAGCATCGACCGTGGTGGAGCAACAACTCGACCAATAGCGTGCTGACGCGCGTATGGCTCGATGCCGGCTTTGAAAGTGAGCAGGTCAACATGACCGCGCAGAAGCTCGTGTTTCGCCGCGTGAAAAAGCCGAAAGCGGAATCTTCGACGTCAGCCTCTCGCTCCGTTTCAATCCATCCGGCCTATGGTGCACTCAAAGGATTGGTGAAGGTTACACCGGGTACCGACCTTACAGCGCCCGCCGATCCCGAATGGATCGAAGCAGGACGCAACTAATGCGTCCGTTACTTTGGGACACCTGTGCTGCGATCTGGATCGGCGAGCAGGCTGAATTGTCGAAGCAGTCGCTTGAATTGCTCCGAGCGGCTCATGCGGATGGTGTGTCGTCCTACATTTCTCCTATTACTGCTTGGGAAGTGGGGCTGCTTGTATCCCGGGGGCGCTTGCAGTTGCAGATCGCGCCTGAGCGGTGGATCGAAAAACTGCTGGAAATCCCAGGTGTGAAACTTGCGCCGATGCCGCCCGGACTGTTGATCGCGTCATCGTTTCTGCCAGGCAAGCCGCCGCGCGATCCAGCCGACCGCATTGTCACGGCGACCGCGCGAGATCTTGGTGCGACGCTGATCACCCGTGATCGTGTGCTGCTTGATTACGGTAAGCAAGGACATGTCAGTGTGGTGGAATGTTAGGGATATTGATGAGCAAAATGACTGTTTCGGAGCGGATTCGACAACTTGGTCGCGAAGGTAAATCAGTATCTGCTATTGCTGAGGAAGTAGGTGTCCGTTATCAGCACGCTTACAATGTGCTTCGAAATGCCAAATTGATTGCCACTTCTGAAGGCGCAGCAGTTCAGACTAGAGAAATCAAACAACAGCCGGTCCTGACGACTGATATCTTGCTAGCTTCAGGGTTTATTCGTTCGGCCGTATGGACGCTTTCCGGGGCTGACGAAATTCTAACCGATATGCAGTTGCCGCGCGCCGTTGGCGTATATGCCTTCGCGAAGAATGGCATCGCAATGTACGTGGGAGTGGCTACGATGGGAATGGCTAAGAGATTGTACTTCTATAGGAAGCCTGGAATCTCGCAGAGGACGAGCTTGCGGATCAACGCAATGATCAAATCGGAATGCGGGACGGAATCTTCAATTGAAGTCTTCACGGCGATCCCTGCCGATTTTGAATGGAATGGGTTGCCGGTCAACGGAGCAGCAGGACTTGAGCTTGGTTTGATCAAGCATTTTTCGCTGCCGTGGAATATTAGAAGCGCGGGCTGAACTACGGATCTGCGCGTTCGAGCGGGTCGATCAGTTTGGCGCATAGTGTTAGCAATGAAAAAGGCCCGGTTCGCACCGGGCCTTTCGCATTTCGATACTTGCCTGAGAGTGTGGATCAGAAATCCATGCCGCCCAT
>CAUJJN010000150.1 GCA_963204905.1 Pseudomonadota bacterium | reverse complement strand
CTTGACGTTGGAGGCCGTATATTCGTGGCCGCAATAGAGCCGCATGTCGTCCGGTAGTGCGCGCAGCTTCAGGAGCGACTCCCACATCATCGGATAGGTCCCCTCGAAGACACGGCCACAGCCGATCGAGAACAGCGTGTCGGCGGCAAACAGCGCCCGATCGTCGTCGAAGACATAACTGACGTGGTCGAGCGTATGGCCCGGCGTTTCCAATATGCGCGCGGTCAGCGTACCGACCATCACGGTGTCGCCCTGCTTGACGCGCTCGTCGACGCCGGGAATAGCGGTGGTCTTGTCGTGCGGGGCGACGACGCGGCAATCGTACTTCTGCTTCAATTCGGCGATGCCGCCGACGTGGTCGGCATGATGGTGGGTGACAAGAATGTCGGTGAGATTCCAGCCCTCGCGCTGCAACGCCTTGATCACTGGCCCGGCCTCCGGCGCATCGATCGACGCGGTCGCGCCGCTCGCCGGATCGTGAATCAGATAGCCGAAATTATCCGACAGGCAGGGGAACAGGCGAATCTCGGCGGGCATGACGTCTCCGTTCGTTAAGCTTCCACAAGGCTAGCACAGCCGCTGCTGTGGTGAAACGCCCGCACATTGCCGCGCTTGACGGGATGCACGGCGCGCAAGGCTCGTGAGTTTTGTTTTGACGCGTTTTCTTCGCGCGAACCGGGTCCCACTTCGCTCGAAAACGCTATAGAGTTTCACCCATGGCCCTCGATGTGATCGACCTGCGCGATTTCTATTCACGGCGTCTCGGGATTGTGGCGCGACGTCTGATCAATCGCGGCATTCACGCTTGTTGGCCCGAGGCGCAGGGCCAGCGTGTCCTCGGCCTCGGTTATCCGACGCCGTATCTCGGTTTGTTCCGTGACGACGCGGAGCGCTGCATCGCGATGATGCCGGCGACGCAAGGCGTGCTGAAATGGCCGACCGGCAGGCCTGCACTGGCCTCGCTGGTCGATGAACTGTCGTTGCCGCTGCCCGACGCGGCGGTCGACCGCATTCTTCTGGTTCACGCGCTGGAAATGTCGGACGATCCGGAGGCGTTGCTGCGCGAAGTGTGGCGCGTGCTGGCGCCATCGGGGCGCATGATGATCGTGGTGCCGAATCGGCGTGGCGTCTGGAGTCGCACCGACACGACGCCGTTCGGTCACGGCCGTCCCTATTCGCGCACGCAGATCACCGATCTGCTGCGCCAGACCTGGTTTACGCCGACCAGTTGGGGTGAGGCATTGTTCATGCCGCCGATCGGGCGTGGCTGGTTTCTGCGCTCGGCGTTGGCGTGGGAGCGAATGGGCGCCATGGTTTCGTTGCCGGTCGCCGGCGTGCATATCGTGGAAGCGACCAAGCAGGTCTATCGCGCCATCCCCGCGCATCGCGAGCGGACGCGATTGATTCCCTCACTTGGCCCGGTTCTGGTGCCGTCGTCATCGACGCTTCATCGCTAGAACTGCGCTCGCGACAAAAAAATGCCGCCAGACGTGTTCCGGCGGCATTTCCATCCGATGATATCGAAAGCGGCGATGCCGTGCAGGGCATCGCAATCCCTCGGCCTATTCGTTGCCGGGGTTGAGTTCTTCCGCGACTGCCGCGGCGGGAGCAGTATTGGACTCCGCCCGTGGTGCGTGCGGGCGACGGCGGCGGCGTGGCGGGAAACGCTCGCCGCTCGGCTGGCCGTTCGATTCAAAACCGTTGCCGGGTTGCGGTTGTCCACCGGTGATGAACGACGGCAGCCGGTCAACACCGCTGTCGAGCGGCGGCATCGCGGGCTGCGGCTGATAGTCCGGTTGCGGCTGCGCGCGCTGTTCGCGGTAGGCGCGTTCGTTCGGCTGCTGGTCGCGGGGCTCGTTGTCGCGGGGCTGGAATCGCTGCTCGCGCGGACGGTCGCGTTGGTTATCGCGCTGATTGTCGCGCGGAGGGAACGGTTGCTGCTGCACCGGCACGAAACCCGGCTCGGCACCGAAGCTGGAATAGCTATCGCCACCGTCCTCGCCCTCGTCGGCGATATCAAGGTCGTTGCGCGGCTGCTGTTGCTGCGGCTGGTTCTGGCGGAATTGTTCCTGAGCGGCGGCGATCAGGCGGAAGTAGTGCTCGGCGTGCTGATAGTAGTTTTCCGAGGCGACCGGGTCGCCGGAGCCGCGCGCGTCGCGGGCGAGCTGAACGTACTTTTCGGCGATGTGAGAGGCAGTGCCGCGAATCTTGATATCCGGACCATTGGATTCGAAAACCCGCGTCATCGGATTCTGGCCGCGCCGGTTATTATTGTTGTTGTTGTTGTTATTATTGTTGTTGCGGCCGCGCATCCGCTTGTTGTTCTGACCGTTTCTCATGTGTCGCCTTCTACCAATCCCTCGTTTGCCGCTTTAGATCGTGAATTTGATGTTTCAGAACCTGGTATCTCAAAATCCGGTTATCTGACATCCTGGTCGATGCTCGATCGTGTGTGGGGATCGCCGCATCACGCCGGCCGAAATCCTCGAAGCTCTCGATGTTGCTTTACGTCGCGTTCAGCACGAACGCGTTTCCCAACTTCCGCCGAGCCTGATGTCTCGATCCGAATGCCTCACTCTGATCGGATTGCAAGCGGCATCACATCAATCAGCCCGCTTCCACACGCCCGCAAGCTCATTTACTCCGCAAGCTCGCTGGAGCCCGCTTCATCTCGTATGAATGTGTTTCGTATGGGTTCTCAAGCGTATGAGATCGCGCTTTCGTTGGCTTTGCGGTCAATCTGCAGCGCAGCCTTCCCGGCTATCGCGCGCAATGGAGACCGGCTTCTGGAACCTTTTGCTAGGGGCGCTTTCGTTTCGAAAGCTCGACCTCAATCCCATAAATCGAGAGGGTCTATTACCCCTGACCACTATTATGAGCGGAACGTAGTCGTTCCCGCTCGATATTCCAAGAGGTTTTTTTACGTTCCAATGGGACTTTATCGGGGCAGATGTCGAAACGCGAGGGCCCGTGGAACGCCGCTCAGATCGGCGCGCGGCGGCCCTTGGGGGGCCAGACCGGCCGCGAGCGCCAGCCGCGTCACGTCGTTGCTCTGGTGCTGACCGATCTCCAGGATCAGCGTACCGCCCGGCGCGAGCAGACCGGAGGCTTGACCAAGAATCACCCGGTAGGCGTCGAGCCCATCGTCGCCACCGTCGAGCGCGCGGTGTGGATCATGGTCGCGGACTTCAGCAGACAGCGTGTGGATGTCTGCGCTTCGAATATAGGGGGGGTTCGAGACGATCAGGTCCAAAGGCGCCGCGAGAGCGGCGGCGAAATTGCCCCCCGAAAAGGTCGCGCGCGCGATCAACCCCAGGCGCGCTGCATTGGACCGTGCGGTCTGTAATGCGGCGAAACTGATATCGGTGCCGATCCCGATCGCGTGTGGTAGTTCGTGGAGGAGCGCCAGCAGAATCGCGCCGGAGCCGGTGCCGAGATCGGCGATACGCAATGCGCGCATCATGTCGCCATCCGCGCGCAGAATATCGAGGGTCGTCTCGACCAGTGTTTCGGTATCGGGGCGTGGCACCAGCGTTGCCGGCGAAAGCTGAAATTCCAGCCCCCAGAATTCCTTGTGGCCGAGCAGGCGCGCGACCGGTTCGCCGTCGATGCGTCGTCGCGCGAGGTCCTTCAGTCGCGAGGCCTCCAGCGTGGTCAGCCTCCGTTCGGCGAATCGGATGATGCCGGTAAGATCGAGCCGCGTCATCGCGCCGATCATCAGGCGCGCGTCGAGTTCGGGCGTTTCGATCGCGGCGGCTTGTAAATGCGCCGTCAGGTTTCGGCGCGCGGTCTCAATGGTCTGTCCTGCGAGGGCAATATCCACGGCCAATGTCCCGAACCGATGTCTGATTTGATGTCGTTGAATCAGACCATGGCATTGTTGTTGCTGAGCGCGATCCTGTCGGAAAACTGGCTCCACTTTCCGGGAATATACTTTACGCCGCCGCGCCCTGCGCCGCCAGTTGCGCGGCCTGATGCTCGGTGGTCAACGCGTCGATCAGTTCGCCCAAGGCCTCGCCCGCGATCACCTGCGGTAGCTTGTAGAGCGTCAGGTTGATGCGATGGTCGGTGACGCGGCCTTGCGGAAAATTATAGGTGCGGATTCGCTCGGAGCGATCGCCGGAGCCCACCTGTCCACGCCGGTCGGCGGAGCGTTCGGAATCGAGGCGCTGGCGTTCGGCATCGTAGAGGCGCGAACGCAGGATGTTCATGGCGCTGGCCCGATTTTTGTGCTGGGAGCGGCTGTCCTGCATCATCACCACGATGCCCGTCGGCAAGTGCGTGATGCGGATCGCGGATTCGGTCTTGTTGACGTGCTGGCCGCCGGCGCCCTGCGCGCGCATGGTCTCAATGCGCAGGTCATCGTTCTTGATGTCGATGTCGACATCCTCGGCTTCCGGCAGCACGGCAACCGTTGCTGCGGAGGTGTGAATGCGGCCTTGCGTTTCGGTGTCCGGCACGCGTTGCACGCGGTGCACGCCGGATTCGAATTTCAACTTGGCGAATGCGCCGCGGCCCTGCAACTCGGCGATGATTTCCTTATAGCCGCCGACAGTACCTTCGCTGGCGGAAATCACCTCGACCTTCCAGCCCTGCAAGGCGGCGAAGCGCTCGTACATCCGAAACAGGTCGCCGGCGAACAGCGACGCTTCGTCACCGCCGGTGCCGGCGCGGATTTCCAGGATGACGTTACGTTCATCCATCGCGTCCTTCGGCAGCAGCGCGACACGAAGCTGTTGCATCAGCTCGTCGCGACGCGCTTCCAGTTCGGGTCGCTCGGCCTCCGCCAATTCGCGCATCTCGGCGTCGGTTGCGGAATCGCTCACCATGGCGTCGATGCCGGCGAGTTCGGTGACGGCTGCGCGATAGGCCTTGACCGCGTCGATCACCGGATTGAGTTCGGCCAGTTCGCGCGTCATCCGCACGTAGTTTTCGGCGCCGACGTCGCCGAGCAACTGGGCTTCGAGTTCGGCGTGGCGTGCCAGCAGGATGTCGAGTTTGGCTTCAGGCAGCATGGGGGTCGTCTCGATGGAAAAGGAGGGCGAGGGCGGAGCGGACGGATCAGCCTCGCTACAACGACAGTCCCTCGTCGTCGGCGAACCGCTTCAGCTCCTCGCGGATGGAGATGCTGCCGGCGGGTGCATCGAGCAGCGCCGCCATCAGCGTCTCGGCCTTCTGCACGTCAAGGTCGAGGATCAATGCCTTGACCGGACCATGAGCGGTCGCGGAGAGCGACAGTGTACGATAGCCGAGGGCGATCAGCGCCAGCGCCCCGATCGGCGTCGAAGCCATCTCGCCGCACAGTGAAGCGTCGCGCCGCGCTGTGTTAGCCTTGCGGATGATGTCGCGCAGGGCGCGCAGGATCGGTGCCGACAGCGTATCGAAGCGATCGGAGACTTTCGAGTTGCCGCGATCGACCGCGAACATGAACTGGAACAGGTCATTGGAGCCGACCGACACGAAGTCGACCTTTTCGAACAGTTCGTCGAGTTGATAGAGCAGTGCCGGCACTTCGATCATGGTGCCGAGG
>CAUJJN010000149.1 GCA_963204905.1 Pseudomonadota bacterium | reverse complement strand
CGCCTCGGCGGCGTGGACGCGACCTTTCAGCCGCAGCGGCGCCACCACCTGCGGCACCATCGCTTTATAGCGATCGTTGCGAATCCCCATCTCGACCTTTTTGTTGAAGTCGATACCCTCGACGTTCTCCAGAAAGCCGTGAACGAAGTGCTGCCGCGATTGCTCGCCCTCGGTCACGATATCAAGACCGGCATCCTCCTGGAGTTTCAGCGCGAGAACGGTGGCGTCCTGCTTGGCGCGCGCCAGCTCCTGGCCCGTGGATCGCCATGGCGCCCACAGCGTGTTGGGCTCGGCCAGCCATTCTGGCTTGGGCAGCGAACCGGCGTTGGTGGCTGGAAACAGCATGTACGGATCTCCCCGGGCGTATCGATACGATGCATCTTTGGCGTGAACGCTGGTGTGCCATGTCCGAGGCGCTGCGTACATATGTTGCGCGAGGTGTTGGTTGAAATGCCGGGAGGGGGGTAGGATGCCTCCACACCAAACCGGATGACGCATGATCGATCTGCATTACGCCCCGACGCCGAATGGCTGGAAAATCACGATCATGCTCGAGGACTTGGGCATTCCCTACAACGTGATCCCGGTCGATATTCGCGGCGGCGATCAGTTCAAGCCGGAATTCCTCGCCATCAGCCCCAACAACCGCATTCCTGCGATCGTCGATCGCGCGCCTGCCGACGGCGGCGCGCCGATGTCGGTGTTCGAGACCGGCGCGATCCTGATCTATCTCGCGGAGAAGACCGGACGATTTCTGCCGTCCGATACACGGGGGCGGTCGCGGGTGATCGAGTGGGTGATGTGGCAGATGAGCGGGCTTGGCCCGATGCTCGGCCAGCATGGGCATTTCCTGCTCTATGCGGCGGAGAAAATTCCCTATGCGATCGATCGCTACCGTCGCGAGGCGGCGCGGCTTTACGGCGTGCTCGATGCCCAGCTCGGCAAGACCGGCGCCTATGTCGCGGGTGATTATTCCATCGCCGATATCGCCTGTTTCCCCTGGACGATGACGCATAAGGCGCAGGGCTTCACGCTCGACGACTATCCGAACGTGAAGCGTTGGTACGCCGACGTGCGGGCGCGGCCGCAGGTGCAGGCGGGGCTTGCGGTGGGCAAGTTCGTCAAGGAGCCGTTCAGCGAGGAGGCGCGGCGGATCATGTTCGGAGCGCGCGCCGCGACGGCGCCGCAGTAATGGCCGGCAGCGGCGTATCCGCTGCGAGACAGCAACCGATAGCGTCGCCATCGCGACGCAACGACACGGAGGTCCAATGATCGAGTTCTTTTTTGACTGTTCCAGCCCATGGACCTATCTCGCATTTCACAACATCCAGCCGCTGGCGAAGGAATTGGACGTCCCGATCACCTGGCGGCCGATCCTGGTTGGCGGCGTGTTCAACACCGTCAATCCCAGCGTTTACGCGTCGCGCGAGAAGCCGGTGGTGCCGAAGGCGCGCTACATGCTGAAGGACCTCGGCGATTGGGCGCGCTCCGCGGGGCTTGCCATCAAGATGCCGCCGACGGTGTTTCCGGTGAACAGCGTCAAGGCGATGCGCGGCTGCATCTGGCTCGGCAACGAGGCGATGGTGCCGTTCGCCACGGCCGTTTTCAAAGCCTATTGGGGCGACGACAAGGACATCTCGCAGGACGCGGTGCTGGGCGACATCTGCAAGGCGACGGGCATTGATCCGGAAAAGTTTTTCGCCGGCATCGGCGAGCAGGCGGTGAAGGATCAACTGAAGGCCAATACCGACGAGGTGATCGCGCGCGGCGGCTTCGGTTCGCCGATGATTTATGTCGACAAGACCGACATGTATTTCGGTAACGACCGGTTGCCGCTGATCCGCGAGGCGATCCTGCGTCGCAAGGCGGGCAAAAGCTGATGTCACGCGCGGTGGTCTGTCGCGAACTCGGCGCGCCGGAACAGCTCCGCGTCGAAACCGTTTGTTCGATGCCGTTGGCGCCGGGCAAGGTCCGTGTCGCGATCCGCGCCGCCGGGCTCAACTTTCCCGACGTGCTGATGGTGGCGGGGGACTATCAGTTCAAACCGGAGTTGCCTTTCATTCCCGGAATGGAGGCTGCCGGCGACGTGATCGAGGTCGGGAGCGATGTCCATGGTGTGAAGGCCGGCGAACGGGTCATCGTCAAGTTGCGGAACGGCGCATTTGCCGAACAGGTCGCGGTGACGCCCGAGCATCTCGCGCCGCTGCCGTCGAATTTCGATTACGCGGAAGGCGCGACGTTTCTCGCCGCGCACGGCACCGCCTATCACGCACTGGTCGATCGCGGGCAGATCAAACCCGGCGAGACCTTGCTAGTTCACGGCGCGGGCGGCGGTGTCGGGCTCGCGGCGGTGGAGATCGGCAAGCTGCTGGGCGCGACGGTGATTGCCGCGGCATCGAGCGACAAGAAATTGGCGGCGGCCAAGGCGCGGGGCGCCGATCATCTGGTGCTGTACAAGCGCGAGCCGTTTCAGGACGCGGTGAAGCGACTGACCGACGGGAGGGGCGTCGACGCGGTGTTCGATCCGGTCGGCGGCGAGATTTTCGAGGCGAGCCAGCGCTGCATCGCATGGGGCGCGCGGATGCTGGTGATCGGCTTCACCGGTGGCATCGGCCTTGCGAAGACCAACCTGCTTCTCATCAAGGGCGCGAGCGTGCTCGGCGTGCGCGCCGGCGAGGCGGTACGGCGCGATCCCGAACTCGGCAAAGCGCGTATGAAGGCGCTGCTGGAATGGGCCGAGGCGGGCCAGATTCGCCCGAACATCTCGCATCGCCTCCCGTTCGAGGAAGTCGCCAAGGCGATGCGGCTTCTGATCGACCGCAAGGCCATCGGCCGCGTCGCGTTGACGATGGCGTAGTGCGACGATCAGGCCGCCGCGCGCCGCGAAAACGTTTTGGACAAAAGTTGCCGCGTGGTCGTCCGTAACGGCGTTTCGATGTAACGGCAGATCGCCCACGATCCCGCGACGATTGCGAGAAGGATCAGGCAGACCGTCATCGCGGATTGATACTGCGGCGGAAAGCGGGACAGGATCGCGTATCCGAGCTGTTGATGCAGCAGATAGAACGGGTAGGTCAACGCGCCGATGGCGATGGTGATCTTCGAGGGAAGCAGCGAGACATTCAGCCGCGTCGCAAGAAAAATAGCGGCCACCGACGCCAGGAAGATCGCCGCGACGATCGAGGGCTGGAAGACGACGTCGGAATGCGCGTGCAGCCATCCCAGCGAATGAATGGCGTGAAAGACGGCGATGCCCACCGACAGGCCGAAAATACAGAACCACATCGGGTCGCGACGGCCGCGATGGAATTCGTAGAGCATCAGGCCGGTGGCGAAGTATCCGGCGTTGTCTGTGAGAAAGACCTTTTCGAGAATGGCCGAGTCCGCCGTCAATTCGTTGGCGATCGACAGAAACAGCCACGCCAGCACCAGCATATCGAGCCGGCGTGGAAACAGCCCTGTGGCGATGAGTAGGGCGACCCAGGCATAGAACGTCACCTCGATCACCAGCGACCAATAGGCCGGGTCCATGTAACGGAAACCGAGCGCCGGCGACGCGATCACCAGATTGGCGGCCCATCGCGCAAACGATACCTGAAAGAATTCGCCGCCGGCGATCAGGATTCCCAGCGCGGTGATTGTCATGCAAAGAACGAACGTCGGATAGATGCGGCTGATGCGCGCGATGGCAAATTCGCTGGCGGTCCTGCCTTCCGCCGAGTAAGCGATCACGAAGCCGCTGATCACGAAGAACGCCGGTACGCCGAGATAACCGTACATGGCGAAAGACGACAGATACGGCAGCGCCACCCAGGTCTGGTCGTCGACGCTCGGGCCTCTGAAGCCGTAGTGATAGAGAACCACGCCGAGCACGGCGACAAGGCGCAGGAGATCGAGCGCCTCGACGCGATTCACGGATGCGTGACCAACCTTCGCCATGTCCTGAATCTATGCCTTCGCCCGGTCTTCGTCACAGAATGTCCGACAAATCGAAAAAGGTAGTTAATCGACCGCGAAGGTAGCGGCGGTTGCAGTTGGTTGATGCGCAAACAGGGATATAGGCCGAGTCGGGTTCGGCTGAGGACGAGTAAGTTGTTCAAGTAAACCCTTTCGTCCGTCATGGCTGGATTGATTCCGGCCATCCACGTCTTACCGAGGCATGACTCCGGACATCGCCTTCTCCGTTGGGGCCGCGTTCCAAAAACGTGGATGGCCGGGACGAGCCCGGCCATGACGGAAGTGCACGTCGCACTTCGCTTACTTGTATTCCCGCTCGGTCCACCACGGGTAATAGTCGGGCATGTCGGTCGAGACCTTGTTCTTGAATTGCGCCGGGCGCTTTTCGAGAAACGACATCACGCCTTCCTTGACGTCGTCGGAACGCCCGCGCGCGTAGATGCCGCGGCTGTCGACCTTGTGCGCTTCCATCGGATCGTCGGCGCCCATCAGTCGCCACATCTGCTGGCGGATCAGCGCGATCGATACCGGCGCGGTCTTGTCGATGAAGGAGCGCGCCAGTTCGCGCGCGGTCGGGATCAGTTGGTCGGGCGCCACCACCTTGCTGACAAGGCCGCCGGCGAGGGCTTCCTGCGCCGGAAAGACGCGGCCGGAGTAGCACCATTCCAGCGCCTGCGAGATGCCGACGAGGCGCGGCAGAAACCAGCTCGACGCCGCTTCCGGCACGATGCCGCGCTGGGAGAACACGAAGCCGAAGCGCGCGTTCTCCGAGGCGATGCGGATGTCCATCGGCAGTTGCATGGTGACGCCGATGCCGACCGCCGGGCCGTTGATCGCGCCGATCACCGGCTTCAGGCATTTGAAGATGCGCAGCGTCACCTGGCCGCCGCCGTCTCGGATGCTGGCGTCGCTGTAGTCGACGGCGCCGTTGGCGAGCCGTTTGGCCGGGCCGCGCTTGGCGTCGCGATCGAAGGTGTCGCCGCCCGACGACAGATCGGCGCCGGCGCAGAAGCCGCGGCCTTCGCCGGTCACGATGATGGCGCGCACGTTGTCGTCGGCATCGGCCTTGTCGAACGCGTCGATCAGTTCGTTCATCATCGTCATGTTGAACGCGTTGAGCTTGTCAGGACGGTTCAACGTGATGGTCAGGATATGATCGGCGACATCGTATTTGATGGTCTCGTAGGCCATGCGGAGCTTTTCCTTTTCTTAGAGACAATTTGATCAGTCATCGCGAGGAGCGAAGCGACGAAGCAATCCAGGAGCCAAAAAGCAAGACTGGATTGCTTCGCTTCGCTCGCAATGACGGAAGAGACGTGTCAATTCTTCGGCGGCGCCGGCCACGGTTTCTGCGCGCCGCGCAGATCCTCGAAGGCCTTCGCCATTCGCAGTACGCCGAGATCGTCGAAGCGGCGGCCGATGATCTGGACGCCGATCGGAAATCCTTCCGCGTCGTAGCCGCCGTTGATCGAGGCCGCCGGATTTTCCGCCATGTTCCACGGCACGGTGTAGATGATGTG
>CAUJJN010000148.1 GCA_963204905.1 Pseudomonadota bacterium | reverse complement strand
GCGCGCTGCGCGCCGTTTTCCGGATCGTGTCGCGCTGACGGAAGGCGGACGCAGCGTCGGCTACACGGAACTGGAGCGCGACGCCAACCGCTTCGCCAACTATCTCGTCTCGCGCGGGCTCAAGCCCGGCGACAAGATTTCGACCATCTGCAATAACTCGGTGGAATTCGTCAAAGCGCTGTTCGGCATCCATCGCGCCGGACTGGTTTGGGTGCCGATCAACACCATGCTCGGCCCTGACGACATGGGCTATATCCTCGATCACGCTGGCGTCCGTTTCGCGCTGATCGACGACAATCTGCACGCGCAGCCGGATCGGCGCGCGGCGCTGGAGCAGCGTGGCATCGGATTGATCGCGGTCGATCTTGCTGGCAAAGCCAAAGAGCAGGGGCTCGCGGAGTTCAACGGGCTGCTCGAGGGGCAGTCGGATATCGAGCCGGACATCGCGTTCGATGACCGCGATCTGGCGATGATTATCTACACCAGCGGCACCACCTCGCGGCCGAAGGGCGCGATGCACTGCCATCTCGCGGTGGTGATGGCCGCGATGAGCAACGCCATCGAGATGCATCTCGATCGCAAGGACGGCATCACGGGGCAGTTTCCGTTGTTCCATTGCGCGGCGCATGTGTTGCTGCTGACCTATCTCGCCGTCGGCGGCAAGATGTCGCTGATGCGTGGCTTCGACCCGGTCGCCTGCATGGAGGCGATCCAGCGCGACAAGCTGTCGATCTTCATCGGCTTGCCGCTGATGTATCAGGCGATCCTCGATCACCCGCGTCGCAAGGAGTTCGATCTCTCCAGCCTGAGGGCTTGCATCTACACCATGGCGCCGATGCCGCGGCCGCTGCTGGAACGCTGCGTTGCCGAACTGTGCCCGAATTTCATGCAGCCGAGCGGGCAGACGGAAATGTATCCGGCGACGACGATGTCGCAGCCGGATCGCCAGCTCAAGCGCTTCGGCAACTATTGGGGCGAGTCGATGATCGTCAATGAAACCGCGATCATGGACGACGACGGCAACCTGTTGCCGCGCAACCAGGTGGGCGAGATCGTGCATCGCGGTCCCAACGTCATGCTGGGCTACTACAAGGATCCGAAAGCGACCGAGGAAGCGCGCAGGTTCGGCTGGCACCACACCGGCGATCTCGGTCTGATCGACGATCACGGCGAGGTGCTGTTCCTCGACCGCAAGAAGGACATGATCAAGTCCGGCGGCGAGAATGTCGCGTCAGTGAAGATCGAGGAAACCCTGATGGCGCACCCCGCGGTGCTCGCCGCCGCGGTGGTCGGCCTGCCGCATCCCCAATGGGGTGAGGCGGTGTCCGCTTTCATCAAGCTGAAACCGGGTGCCGAGGCCGATGAGGCGGGCATTATCGCGCATTGTCGCAATCATCTCGGCGGTTTCCAGGTGCCGAAATTCATCAAACTGCTCGATGAGATGCCGATGACCGCCACCGGCAAGCTGCGCAAGGTTGAATTGCGTCAGCAATACACCGATCATTTTGCGCGGGGCTGATGCGGGATGGTCCGCGTGACGCTGTTACCACATGAGGTTTGATGGCCGGATTTATTCCGGCCATCAAACGACGTCGTATTGCCGCCGGCATGACGCTGGTTCTGGAGAAACGTTCGCAACATGGCAGTCATTGAATCGACCATCGCGACCGGCAGCGCCGGTTTCAAGGCCAACCGCGACGGCATGTTGGCGCTAATCGAGCGGATGCGGATGCTGGAGGAGCGCAGCCGCGCCAAATCCGCAGCCGCCAAGGATCGCTTTCACAAACGCGGGCAACTTCTGCCGCGTGAGCGCGTGGCGCTGGTGCTCGATCCTGGCGCGCCGTTTCTCGAACTCTCGACGCTGGCCGGCTACATGTTCGATGTTCCGGACCCGGACAAGAGCGCGCCGGGCGGCGGCGTTGTCGCCGGCATCGGCTTTGTGTCCGGCATTCGCTGCATGGTCAGCGCCAATGATGCCGGTATCGATGCCGGCGCAATGCAGCCATATGGTCTGGACAAGACATTGCGGGTGCAGGAACTCGCGCTGGAAAACCGGCTGCCTTACGTGCAACTGGTGGAGAGTGCCGGCGCCAATCTGCTGCGCTACCGTGTCGAGGATTTCGTTCGCGGCGGCAATATTTTCCGAAATCTGGCGAGACTGTCGGCGGCGGGACTTCCTGTCGTCACCGTGACGCATGGCTCGTCGACGGCGGGTGGCGCGTATCAGACCGGCCTGTCAGACTACATCGTCATGGTGCGCGGCCGCACCCGCGCCTTCCTCGCCGGGCCGCCGCTGCTGAAGGCTGCGACCGGCGAGATCGCCACCGAGGAGGAGCTTGGCGGTGCGGTGATGCACACCAGCGTCTCGGGTCTTGGCGACTATCTCGCGGAGGATGATCGTGACGCGTTACGCATCGCGCGCGACATCATGGCCGGGCTCGACTGGGATCGGTCGCCGTCGGATCAGAAGCGCATCGCGGCGCTGCCGCCGCGCTATGATGCCGAGGAACTGCTCGGCATCATGCCGATGGACCACAAGCGCCCGGTGGACATGCGGCAGGCCATCGCGCGCTTCGTCGATGATTCCGATTTCGTCGAGTTCGGTTCGGACTATGGCCCGGCGACGATCTGCGGGCAGGCGCGCATCGAGGGCCATGCCATCGGCATCATCACCAACAACGGGCCGCTCGATCCGGCCGGCGCCAACAAGGCCACGCACTTCATTCAGGCGTGCTGCCAGTCGCAGACGCCGCTGCTCTACCTCAACAACACCACCGGCTATATGGTCGGCAAGGCCTATGAAGAGGCCGGCATGATCAAGCACGGCTCGAAGATGATCCAGGCGGTCACCAGCGCGACCGTGCCGCAGATCACCATCTATTGCGGCGCTTCGTTTGGGGCGGGCAATTACGGCATGTGTGGTCGCGGTTTTCATCCACGTTTCTGCTTCTCGTGGCCCAACGCCAAGACGGCGGTGATGGGGGGCGAGCAGGCGGCCGAAACCATGGCGATCGTCACCGAGGCTGCGGCCGCCCGCAAGGGCGCGCCGGTGGAGCGGGAGAAGATCGACGCAATGAAGGCCAAGATCACGGCGGTTTTCGACAGCCAGATGGATGTGTTCTCCACCTCGGCTCGTATGCTGGACGACGGCGTGATCGATCCGCGCGACACCCGCGCGGTGCTTGCCGAGGTGATGGCGATCTGCCGCGAGGGTGATGCCCGCACGCCGCATCGCATGCAGTTCTCGGTGGCGCGGCCATGAGCGGAGACGCAATCGTGAAGCTCACCCCGTTCCGCAAAATCCTGGTCGCCAATCGCGGCGAGATCGCGCTGCGCGTGATGCGCACCGCGCGTCGCCTCGGTTTCGCAACGGTCGCGGTTTATTCCGATACCGACGCCGACGCGCCGCACGTTCGCGCCGCCGATCAGGCGGTGCGCATCGGCGAGCCGTTGCCGGCGCAATCCTATCTGCGGATTGACGCCATCATCGCGGCGGCGAAAGCAACCGGCGCGGATGCCGTGCATCCGGGCTATGGCTTCCTTGCCGAGAACGAGGATTTCGCCAGCGCCTGCCGCGACGCGGGGCTCGTGTTCATCGGTCCGTCGCCGGAAGCCATCGAATCGATGGGCAACAAGGCTGGCGCCAAGACGATCATGCAAGAGGCCGGCGTGCCCTGCGTGCCGGGCTATCAAGGTGAGGATCAGTCCGACGAAGCCATGATCGCGGCTGCGGCGCGCATCGGCTTCCCGGTGATGATCAAGGCGGTGGCGGGCGGCGGCGGGCGCGGGATGCGGCTGGTCGAAAACGCCGAGGCGTTCCCGGATCATCTGCGCAGCGCGCGCTCCGAGGCGCAGGGCGCGTTCGGCGATCCAACCGTTATTCTGGAGCGGGCCATCGTCGAACCGCGTCACATCGAGATCCAGGTGTTCGGCGATCGTTACGGCAACGCTCTCCATCTGGGCGAGCGCGACTGCTCGGTGCAGCGTCGCCATCAGAAGGTGATCGAGGAAGCGCCGTCGCCGGCGGTGACGCCGGAGCTGCGAGCGCGGATGGGCGAGATCGCGGTGAAGGCGGTCAAGGCCATCGGCTACGAGGGCGCGGGCACGCTGGAGTTCCTGCTGGACGGCGCGGGCAACTTCTACTTCATGGAGATGAACACCCGCCTGCAGGTCGAGCACCCGGTGACGGAAGCGATCACCGGCCTCGACCTCGTCGAACTGCAATTGCGCATCGCCGGCGGTGAGCCGCTGGCGCTTCAGCAGGAGGACGTCCGGTTTTCCGGCCACGCCATCGAGGTGCGGCTGTGCTCGGAGGATGCGCGTCACGGCTTCATGCCGCAGTCGGGCCGGATGCTGGAATGGCAGCCCGCGGAGCACCTGCGCGTCGAGCACGCGCTGCATTCGGGCATCGAGATCCCGCCGTTCTACGATTCCATGATCGCCAAGCTCATCGCCCATGGCGGAACGCGCGACGAGGCGCGGCGGCGGTTGATCCACGGTCTGGAGCAGACGGTGGCGTTCGGTGTCACCACCAATCAGGAATTTCTGACGTCCTGCCTGCTCAACGGCGTGTTCGCGCAGGGGCGTGCGACCACCGCCTTCATCGGCCAGCATATCGATGATCTCTTGGCACGGCGTCCTGTTGCCGGAATTGCCAACGACGTGCTGGCGGCGCTGTTACTCTATGTGAGCGATTCGCATGCCGCGCCGTGGCACGGCGGCCGTTCGCTTGCGACCACGTTCCCGATGCTGATGCGCTTCAGTATTGATGGCGAGGCCTGTGAGACCGAGATCGCACGCATGCGCGACGGCGATTACATGGTTGGCTCGAACGGCGAGGGGCGTCGCGTCACCATCACCGGGCTCGACGGTGGTACCATTCGCATCAAGGCCGATGGCCTCACCGAGAGCCTGCGTTATTGCCGCGACGAGGATCATCTTTACATCCTGCGCGATGGCGCCGTGTTTGCGGTCCGTGATCTCACCCGCGCCGCGCCGGAACGCGCCGCGGCGGGCGGTGGCGATGGCAAGCTGCGTGCCGCGCTCAATGGCCGCGTGGTGGCGGTGCTGGTCCAGCCAGGCGATGCGGTCAAGGCCGGGCAGCCGGTGGCGACGCTGGAAGCCATGAAGATGGAGCACGTGCATGTCGCGCCGGTTTCGGGCATCATCGCCGAACTCGGCGTCACCGAGGGCGAGCAGGTCACGACCGGCCATATCGTCGCGGTGATCGATCCGGCGAAAGAGTGACGAAAATCAGGGATACATTCGACGATGGCGGACAACACGAGCGTGGTGCTACAGGAAAAGCGCGGGCAGGCCCTCTGGATCACCATCAACCGGCCGGAGAAACGCAACGCGCTCAACGCCGATGTGATTGCCGGCATCGTGCGCGGCTATCGGGAGGCGCATGACGATCCCGCGATCCGCGTCATCGTGCTGACCGGGGCTGGTGACAAGGCGTTCTGTGCTGGCGCCGATCTCGCAAACACCGGCGGCGCTTTCGCGGCGATGGATTTTTCCAAGCCCAACGTCGATTACGCCGACCTTTTGCGTTTGTCGCAAAACGCCACCAAGCCGTCGATCGCCCGCATCAACGGCGTCTGTATGGCCGGCGGCATGGGCCTGCTGTGCATGACCGACATGGCGGTCGCCACCGAGACCGCGATCTTCGGCCTGCCGGAAGTCAAGGTCGGTGTGTTCCCGATGCAGGTGATGAGCTTGCTGCAATCGCTGGCGCCGCGCCGGCTGATCAACGAATGGTCGCTGACCGGCGAACCATTCGATGTCCACGCCGCGCAGGCGGCCGGTCTTGTCAACCATATCGCGCCAGCCGGTGATCTCGATGCCAAGGTGGACTGGCTGATCGCGCGTCTGACCGATAAATCACCGACCGCGATCCGCCGCGGCAAGTACGCCATGCGCGCGATTGCCGCGATGTCGTTCGACGAGGCGATTGCCTATACCGAAAGCCAGATCGCACTGTTGGCGATGACTGAGGACGCCAAGGAAGGTTTGAAAGCCTTCGGAGAGAAGCGGAAGCCGTCCTGGCCGGGACGATAGCGTCGGATCGGGACCAATCACGGCTGTCATCGCGAGCGAAGCGAGGCAATCCAGTCTTCCTTTGTGACTCTCTGGAATGCTTCGTCGCTTCGCTTCTCGCAATGACGACGGACACAAACAAAATTTGCCGGGAGGTTTCTCATGTTGTTGACGGAACTGGTTCGTCGCGGCGCGGTCTATTTTGGGCCACGGACAGCGGTGATGTTTGGCAACGACAAGCTCACCTTCACGCAAGTTGATCAACTCTCAAACCAGATCGCCAATGTTTTCATCCACGCGCTCGGGCTTGCGGTCGGCACCCGGGTCGGGCTTCTGCTGAACAACTCGGTTTTCACGATTCCTGTCGATTTCGGCGTCGCGAAAGCGCGGCTGTCGCGGGTGCCGCTCAATTCGCGTCTCTCGGCAGCGGAGCAACAACAGATGCTGCAAGGTGCAGGCGTCGGCATCCTGCTGCACGGCACCGATTTGACCGAGCGTGCGTACGAGCTGGCTCAGGCCATGCATGGGCTCAAGACCATCAGCATCGGAGACGCCGCAAGTCCGAACGATCTTCAGGCGCTGGCCAAGGCACAGCCGGCAACGCCGCCGGACCGCAAGCCGGAAGCCGACGACATCGTGGTCACCATCTTCACCTCGGGCACCACCGGCAAGCTGAAAGCCGTCGAGCACACCCAGGCGAGTTGGGCCGCGATGGCGCTGAATATCCTTGCCAACCACGACGTGCGCGAAGGCGACATCATGCTGCACGCCGCGTCGATGATCCATGCCAGTGGCTGCTTCATTCTGCCATACTGGATCAGCGGCGGTACGGCCGCCGTGCTGCCCGGTTTTACGCCGGCATCGTATATCGATGCGGTCGAGCGATGGAAACCAACCGCGCTGAACATGGTGCCGACCATGCTCGGCATGTTGCTTGACCAGCCGGGCATCGCGGAAGCCGATTTCAGCTCCGTGCGCTCCATCATCTATGGCGCGTCGCCGATGCCGCGCCCGACCATCCATCGTGCGTTGAAATTGTGGGGACCGCGCTTTCTGCAATATTATGGGCAAACCGAGGCGCCGGTGTTTATCACGCACCTGACCAAGGAAGATCACGTCGGCCCGGACGCTGAGCAACGCCTTGCGGCTTGCGGACGCCCAAGCATTGACTGCGAGATTCGTCTTGTCGACGAGGACGGCAACGACGTCGCGCCGGGCGAGGTGGGGGAGATCGCGCTGCGCGCACCGTTCATGATGCGCGGCTACTTCGACGCTCCGGAACTGAATGCGCAGATGGCGCTCCCGGGCGGCTTCATTCGCACCCGCGATGTCGGTCGTTTTGATGGAGCCGGCTATCTCTACCTGGTGGACCGCACCTCGGACATGATCGTTACCGGCGGCTACAATGTTTATCCGCGCGAGGTCGAGGATGCGCTCGCCGCGCATCCGGCGGTGCGCGAAGTGGTGGTGGTCGGAATTCCCGACGACAAATGGGGCGAGGCGGTCGCGGCCTTCGTGGCGCTGCGGCCCGAGCAGCAGGCCGACGATGCCGCGTTGATGGCCTTCGCCCGAGAGCGGCTGGCCGGCTATAAGGTGCCGAAATCGGTTCACTTTATCGACGAGGTGCCGAAAAGCCC
This sequence comes from Pseudomonadota bacterium, assembly GCA_963204905.1. Taxonomy (GTDB): domain Bacteria; phylum Pseudomonadota; class Alphaproteobacteria; order Rhizobiales; family Xanthobacteraceae; genus 62-47. The sequence continues at coordinate 4,148 of CAUJJN010000148.1, read as the reverse complement.
GGTCGGAAAGCTGCTCCGCCGCGCGGTGCGCGATCCGTTCTGGAAGGGTCGCGACCGCCGCATCGGATAGGTCGAACGTCGAGTGGTTTCAGGTTCTGTCTCAACGTCAGCGTGACGAAGGCTAACCCGGGTTGGCGGTGAATCCCGCGGCATCGATGCCGGCGATAGCGCAGGCTTCATCGTTGTCGGACGTATCGCCGCTGATGCCGACTGCACCAAGCAAACCGCCGCTGGCATCGAGGATCAGCACGCCGCCGGGTACCGGAACCAATGCGCCCTGCACCAGCGCGTTCACCGCGCCGATGAAATAAGCCTGCTCCTGCGCTCGCTTGAAGATGGCGCGCGAGCCCATGCCGAGCGACAAAGCGCCGTAGGCTTTGCCGTGCGCGATTTCGCCGCGCTTGAGGCTGGTGCCGTCCTGCGCTGCGAACGCTTTTGTGCAGCCGCGCGCATCCAGCACCGCGACGGCCAGCGGGTTGAGTTTCTTTTCGAGGCCTTTGGCAAGCGCGGCATCGATGATCTTGCGGGCTGCCTCGAGTGTTAAATCGGTCATGATTTGATTCCCCTTCCGCCAAATGATTTACGAATGTGCGGATGCGTTGTCGAGAAGACATCGATGGCGATCCGTGGTAGTCGGTAGATGCATTTCACCATTCCGTCCCAGACACAACGCCATGACCGCAACCGAACCTAACGACGATCTCCTCTATACCCTGACTGACGGCATCGGCCACATTACCTTCAATCGACCGCAGGCGCGCAACGCCATGACGTTCGCGATGTACGAACGGCTGGCAGAAATCTGCCAGACCGCCAATGCCGACCGTTCCATCAAGGTGCTGATTCTCACCGGGGCGGGGGACAAGGCGTTCGCTTCCGGCACCGACATCGCGCAATTCCGTGCCTTCAAATCGCCGCAAGATTCCCTGGACTACGAAGCGCGGATCGACCGGGTGTTCGGCGCGCTGGAATCCTGCCGGGTGCCCACCATCGCGGCCATTGCCGGGGCCTGCACTGGCGGCGGCGCCGGTCTCGCTGCTTGCTGCGATATGCGGATCGGCACAGCCTCCGCGCGGATCGGCTTTCCCATCGCGCGGACGCTCGGCAATTGCCTGTCAATGTCGAATATCAGCCGGTTGGTGGCGCTGGTCGGTTCCGTCCGCACCAAGGATATGATCTTTACGGCGAGACTGATCGAGGCGCCGGAAGCTCTGTCGCTGGGTCTGCTCAACGAGGTGGTGCCGGATGTCGACGCGTTGCAGCGCCGCGCGGGCGAACTGGCGCAACTGCTGGCAAGCCATGCCCCGCTGACGCTGGAAGTGACCAAGGAGGCGGTGCGCCGGTTGCGGCCGAACCTCACGCGCGACGAAGGCGAGGACCTCATTCTCAAGGCCTATATGAGCGCCGATTTCCGCGAGGGGATGGATGCGTTCCTCACCAAGCGCAAGCCGGTTTGGAAGGGCGAATAGCGTGACGGCGGGTCAGTTGTCGCGATCCCTCATGGACGCGACGAGCCGTTGAGCGATGTAAGCCGCCGTCGGCGACACGCTGCGGGATGCCAGTTGAACGAGGGTGACCTGCGTTGCCTCAAGTCGCTTGTCGCGGAGCGGGACGGCGATCAACGTTCCGGTGAGAAGTTCGGGCGTTGCGGCTTCTCGCGGCAGGAATGTCGCAAGCCCGGTTTGCGCGACCGCCGCGCGTGCGAAAGCCAGCGAGTTTGTTTCGTTACACAGTTCTAGCTGGATATTCGCCTGCGCGCATGCCCGGTCGATTTCCTGTCGAATGCCGAAAGACGGGTTGGGCAGCACAACACGCAAGCCGGCGCAATCCTTGATGGTGCAGGATTTCCTTTTGGCGAGATCATGCTCCGGCGCAACCATCACGCATAGCGACTGCCGCATGTGCGCAAGTTCGATCAGGTCCCGGCGCGGAGCTCTCCCGAAAACGAATCCGAGATCGACTTCGTGTCGGCTGATCATGTCGGCGACCGCTCGCGATCCGACCGTTGTCAAAGAGGTCGAGATGCCGGGATGATCGCGGTCCAGATCGGCAATGAAATTCGACAGGAAACTCGCGAGCAGTCCTTCGACGGTTGCGATCTTGACGTGGCCGCGCTGTAGCGAGTCGAATTCCTCGACTTGGCTGCGGATGCGTTCAAGACGGGTCTGGTTCTCGATCGCGTAGCGATAGAGCAGATTCCCGGCGTCGGTCAGGCTCATACCGCGGGCGCCGCGTTCGAACAGTTTCGCCGACAGTTCTTCCTCGAGTCCCTGAATCTGCCGGCTGATGGCGCTTGGCGCGATGCGAAGCGATTCCGCCGCTTGTTTAATCGAGCCCCGCTCGGTGACCTCCCTAAAATACCTGATCGATGTCGATTCAATCATGCGTTTCAGTCCCTTGCCGGCATTTCCAGGTATGATCAAAAAGCGATCGTTGCGATGCACAACGTTCTAATTTTTAGACCCACTGCGTCGAAATTCAACGCTTTTATTCGATTTTTGAATTTGCAAAGCTTGGTTGAAAGCAATGCGCCGGACCCAATGGAGGATTCTGATAATGGCTGGTTTTATGCTCCGCTATGCGCGTCTGCCGAGTTCGCTTCTTGTGGCGGCGGGCTTGGTATTGTCTGCATCCGCAGTGCTTGCGCAGGACGTCATCAAGTTCGGCGCGCCGTTGCCGCTGACGGGGCCGCTCGCACCCGAGGCGATCAAGCAGCAGCAGGGCTATGATCTGTGGGCCGAGCAGGTCAACAAGGCCGGCGGCATCGCCGTGGGCGGCAAGAAATACAAGGTCGAGATCGTCTATTCGGACTATCAGTCCAATACCCCGCGCGCGGTGCAGACGACGGAGCAGATGATCAGCCAGGGCGGCGTCAATTTCATGTTCAGTCCGTTCGGCTCAGGTGCGGCCAAGGCCGCGAGCAGTGTGTCTGAACGCTACAAGATGCCGACCATCGCCTCGACGGCGTCGTCGGCGCAGGTCTACGATCAGGGCTACAAGTATCTGTTCGGCACCTTCACGCCCAACGACACGCTGACCACGCCACTGACCAAGATCGTCAAGGCGAAGGCTCCCAACGTGAAAAAGGTCGCGATCCTGGCGCGCAATGATTTGTTCCCGCTGGCGATCGCGCAAGAAATGGAGAAGTCGGCGAAAGAGAACGGCTTCGAGGTCGTCTATTTCGAGAAGTATGCCATTGGCACGCTCGATCATTCCGCGACGCTGTCGCAGATCAAGACGCAGGTGCCGCAGTGGATATTTGTCACTGGCTACATCAACGACCTGCTGCTGGTGCGCAAGCAGATGACCGATCAGCAGATCAAGGCGGATGTGGTCTCGATGCTCGCCGGACCCGCTTATCAGGAATTCATTGATGCGGCCGGACCGGGCGGCGAGAACATCACCAGCGCCGCGTGGTGGCATCCCGCCGCGCAGTACAATGGCAAGGACATCTTCGGCACGACCGCGAATTACGTGAAGTTGTTCCGCGAGAAGTTCAAGTCGGATCCGGACTATGCCCAGGCCTCGGCTTCTGTGTCGGGCGCGCTGTTCCAGATGGCGATCGAGAAAGCTGGCACGCTCGACAAGGAGAAGGTGCGTGACGCGCTGGCGGCGACCGATGTGATGACCTTCTGGGGTCCGGTCAAGTTTGGTGCCACTGGCCAGATCAATTCGCTCGAACCTCCGGTGTTCCAGTTGCAGGGCGGCAAGGCCGTGGTTCTGTCGCCCGACATGATCAAGCAGGGCGAATTCAAGCTTGGCGTCAACTGACGCCATCGAACGGATCGAACGCGAGAACCCGACATGCTTGCAGCCCAAATCCTGATCAATGCCTTGGTGCTGGGCTGCCTCTATGCGTGCATCGCCATCGGGTTTTCGCTGGTCTGGGGCGTTCTGAACGTCATCAACCTGATCCACGGCTCGTTCATCGTGCTGGGTGCCTATCTCGCATGGAGCCTCTACCAGGGCATGCATATCTCGCCCTGGTATGCGCTGCTCGTCGCCGCGCCACTGTTCTTCGTAATCGGATACGTGATCCAGCGGATCATTCTCAATCGGGTGATCACGGCCCCGGTATTGGTGACCCTGACATTGACGTTCGGGCTCGATCTGATCCTGAACAACGCGATGATCTATTACTTCAAGGC
>CAUJJN010000147.1 GCA_963204905.1 Pseudomonadota bacterium | reverse complement strand
TTGTCTTCGTATTTTTGTTGTGTTCGTGTTTTTATGCGGTGGCGGGGCGCCCCGGGGCGCCCGGCGGCCGCGCCGTCCAGGCGCGGCAATGCCGCCGATCCGGATTTACGGATCGGCGGAAAATCACTAATCTATCTTCCTTGGAAATCCGAACGTTGACGGACCCTGTGAGGCCGCGCCGCCAGTGATGACGGCGCGGCCTTCTCTGTCTAGGCGGCCTTTTCCAGCAAGGTCTTTGCTTTCCCCTCCAGTTCAAGCCGGGTGTCCTGATGCGCCTTGCTGCGCGCATGCGCCGTCATGCCCTGCACGAAATCAAAGATGCTTTCCGGCGGGCGGCCTTCCTCCTGCAAGACGGTCTCGATGATCCTGCCGGTCTCGGCCTTGCTGAACCCGCGCTTGCGCAGGAAGGTTTCGCGGTCCTCATCGGTGCGGGCAACGATCCGCTCGCGCGCCGCCTTGATGCCGGCCACAAACGGCGCGGGCGAGGAATTGGCGAAGCTCGTCAACGCGGGCGCCGCCTCGTAGGCGAAACGCTGCGCGGCAAACTTGCTATGCCGGATGCTGATTTCCTCGAATCCTTCCACGCCCCACAGATTGCGGTTCATACAAACCGCGCGAAGATAGAATGACGCGATGCCAAGCGTCTTCGATCCGACTTCGCTATTCCAGCAATAGAAGCCCCGGAAATACAAATCCGGCTCGCCCTTCGGCAGGCGTCCCGCCTCGATGGGATGCGTATCGTCGACAAGGAAGAGAAAAACGTCCCTGTCCGAAGCGTAAAGCGTGGTGGTGTCCTTCGTGATGTCCACGAACGGATTGTGCCTCATGGTCGCCCAATCCAGCATGCCGGGCACCTTCCACATGGTGTCACCCGTGCCGTTGCCCGCGATGCGCATGACAGCGGCGACAAGCTCGTGATCCCAAATGCGGCCATAGTCCGGGCCGGTCACGGCGCGCAATTCAATGCGGCCGTCCTCCGCCTCCAAGGTCTTCACAAGCTCGGCACGGTGTGACAGCAAGCCATGCTGTAGGTTGATGCCTGCCAGCGGCGCGGGAAGCTGCCGCATATAGGTCGCGGGCGCGCCGACAAGGCTGCACAACTGCCCGAAACTCCAATGCGTGGGCGCAACGGGCTGGTCCTGTCCCGGCACGATCAACGCAAGCCGCTCCGAATTTTCCCGGCTCGCTTCCACCCGCACGGCGCGGCTCTCCACGGTGCGGGCCTTCGCGCGATCCGCCCGCGTCTTCACGGCGTCGTAAAGCTCGGTGAGCGACAAATAACGCTCATCATCGGGACGCGAAAACCATTCCGACGATACGCGGCCGATACGCTGCCCGCGCGAGATATCCACGCGGAAACTGCTGTTCACTGCCTGCTGGTTCTGGTTGCTGCTGATGAAGTTCATGGCTGTGTCCTTTCCCGTTAATGCCGAAGGCATGTCCCCCGACATGCCTTCCGGGGGCGCGTGAGCGCGCGGGGATGGAGGGGGCACATGCCGGCGCGCGGGGCCGGGCTGCGAGGCGAGCGGAGCGGATGACGATGTGATGCGGTCGATGTGATCGGCCGCTTTGCGAGGCCGCGGCCCTGCTCCGCAACAGGCGGCATTTGCGGGGAGCAAGGGGTAAGACCCCTTGGCTCCCCATCGGATCGGCAAGGCTCTCGCCTCAGCCGATCAGAACAACGCGAGCGCAGCTCACCGTATTTTCTTCTTGGTGGCGGCGGATATGAGCACAACGAGGCCCCGCTTGCGCGGGGCCTCGCTTTGGCTGGTCAGTCGGCAGCGCGTCGCGACCAGATGAGTGCGAACTCGCCCTCGGTGTCGGTCGCGACCAGGCTCGCATAGATCGGGGCCGGGAACGACGGGTCGTCGAGCTTGACCGAGTGATAGTCGCGCAGGTCGCGCGAGGTCTTCTTCCACGCGGCCCCGAACTCGGTGGCTCCGGCGAGGATGCGGAAGGTGGGACCCTTCTCATTGTCGCTCTCGACGGGGACGAACTTCACCGATTTGACGTTGAGCGTGAGGGTCTTGACCGAGCCAGCGAAACCGTCGTCGGTGCGGGTGAAAGAGCCGATCGTAGCCATGTCGTAGTTTCCTTCTGCTGATCGGGCCGCGACCATCGCGGCCTCGATGGTGGTCGACCGACCGGGGACGATCGGCCCGCACCCCTCGGGGCCGGAACAACGTGGAGGGCGGCCGGCGACGGCTTTTTTGCTTCGCGATGCAAAGCCGAAGGCGGCGGAAAAAAGCTGGCGACGGACGTTGCGGGAATAAGATCGAGGCGACGCGCTTCGTCGCCGGTCTTCGGTCAGACCAAACCAATCGAGGACGCTCTTGGGTCGCGGCGTGCACAGACAGACAGAGGAACCTGCGATATGGCGGCAGCGATCGGAGAGACGCTTTCACCGCCTCGCACCGACCGACAATTCGCGCTCGATCAAACAAAGACCCGAACCTCAACGCCAGTTGAAGTCCTGAACGTCTCCGTCTTCGACAACCCGGAAGGCGTTCCAGATCCTCCGCCCTTCGCTCGCCGTCCCACCGTGTTCAGCGCCGTGAGACCGCAGCGTGGCCTGCGCGAGGGTCGCTCAAGCAAGCGATTTGCGACGACCCGTCGTTCCCGGCCTCGATCGACACCATGCGGGCGTGGCCGAGAACCAGAACCGCGAGATCGCTTCATCTGCATCCGACAAATTCGCGCCGAGTGATTCCGGCCAAAGCAAAGCCCCGGCAAACCGGGGCGTCGGCGAAAGGTCCGCCGCCGCCATTCTTCGCGTCAGGGGATCGTCACCGAAGGCGAAGACCCGTCAGGGGCTTCGGAAGCCGCCGCAGGCGGCGCGTAGAGCCCGGCCCGAAGGGCGACGCCCAAACCTTCCCAAGAGACGTTCTGAACTACAGAGGAAGAAATGGCGATCCCTCGTCGTTATGATGACGCGGAGCAACGACGCTCATCGAACCGCTTACGATGTTGGGCCTGCAGATGACGACTCCCATCCGTGATGATCCGTTCGCCGTCCTTGAGGACGCTCGCATCGCAACGGTGCTGCGACGACTCCACGGTGAGGCCAACCGTCAGCACCTCTCGATCATTCGTCACTTCCTGCCGCACGTTTTGTCTTATGTGCGTCGGCGCTTCATTCCCTTCGCGGAAAGCGAGATGGCCGGATTCTATGCCGACAAATACATTGCCATCATCGAAGCCCAGGGCGCATTTGCTTATCTGACGGCGCGTGCGCTCCGCGCGCGCACCGTGGTCGAGTTCGGCACGTCCTTCGGACTGTCGACGCTGTGGCTCGCCGCGGCCGTGCGCGCCAATGGCGGCGGTCGTGTCGTGACGACGGAGATCGTGCCCGACAAGGCACGCATCGCGCGCCGAAATTTCGAGGAAGCGGGTCTTGCCGATCTGATCGACGTGCGCGAGGGCGACGTGCTGGAAAGCCTCGCGACCGATCCAACGGATATCGACTTCGTGCTCAACGATGGCTTTCCGATGCGGGCACTCGACGTTGTGAAGCTGCTGACGCCGCGCATTCGTCCCGGCGGCGTGGTGCTGACCGACGATGTCGGCGGCTTGCGAGGCAACTTCAGAGACTATCTCGCCTATATGCGCGATCGCGCCAACGGTTTCGATTCCATGCTGATCCCGCTCAAGGGTGGCACGGAATATTCGGTGCGCCGGTAGCCGTGCCGGTCAGAAATGCGGGTCAGCTTTGCGAGGCGGCCGAAGCCCAGCCGCATCGCGGCGGCAGCGCCAACCAGCGCGCCGCCTGCAAGACAGAAGATTTGCCGCCAGACGGGCGACGGCACCGCCTCGGCGGTGACGCCATGCACGAGCGCGTAGCCCGCCACGGCGGCAGGCGCGGCGAATATGAGCGCCAGTGCGATCCGCAGGATCGGCGTGCGCAATGTCGCAAACAGAACCGTCAGAATGCCGAACGATGCCGCGCCAGCGACAAGGCCGACGATTCCGGCTCCGATCCATCCCGCGCCGGTGCCATAGGCAAAGCGTGCGGCGGCAAGCGCCAGCATGAACGGCAGCGCGTAAATCGCCAACGTGTAGGCGAGGACGCACATCATGCCGATCAGCATGATGGTGACGACGATCAGTGCGATCATGCGCGCCTCCCTGCTCGATGATGGCGATCCGGCGCGCGACGACGCGCCGGATCGCAGTTTCAGGCGACGATCATCCCGGCGCGGCGAGCGTTCGCGGCGTAGGTGCTGAGCCGGTGTTCTGCCTTGAAATGGAGGTCGCGTTCCACGGGCAGGCCGAGCTTGCCGCGAACGTCTTCAATCTCAGATAGCATCGCGTAGCCGAGTTCGGGACAGCCCATGCCAAGGTCGCACAACCCGAACAGCCGAACGTCAGAGGCTTCGGGATAGGCTTCGGTGATGAGCCATGTCGCTCCTGCATCGGGCGTGAACAGCTTCACGACCGGGAACGGATCGAAGCCGTCACGTTCCTCGCTGGTGCGGCCGTTCTCGACCAGCTTGGCCAGAACGTCGTCGGGGATCAGGGCTTCTGTACGGGGAAAGCGCGGTGTCATGACACGCTCTCCCCTGCCGGTTCGTTGATCCGGTAGCGAACGCGGTGTGCCGCGATGGCTCCGGCCTGCCGCGCCAGCTTGCGGGACAGCGCGTCGATCTCGCCGCGCCGTTGAAAGCGCAGCGTTGCGACGTTGGCCTGAAAGTCGCGCTCGTCGGCGCGGCTCCAGGTGGCGGAGGCGCGGCCGAACTGCCGAGCCTTGACGCGGCTGCTCGTCGTCATGCGCTCGGCGCGCGCTTCGATCTGCCGTTCGATGACGGCAAGGTGGCGCGCCGTCTCGGCGTGCGCCGTCTCCATGCGGGCCAGCATTGCCCGCTGTTCTGCATCTGTCTTCATGGTTCTATGTTCTGATGTCGTGCGGTCGAGGTCCCCGGCCGCGCCGATCAGGCGCGGCCGGAAAATCCCTCGGGCGGTGTCGGGACACTGGCCGAGGCCGCGCGAGGGCGGCCCCGGCCGTGGCGGCTCACTCGGCGGCTTCGGGGAACCCTTCACTCCCCTCGGTCGTGTCGATGTCCTCGACAGGCCCGCTCTCCGTTTCCGCAACCGGCGTGGTGCGCATCAGCGGCGGCAGCCATCCGGTCCCGGCAAGAAGCTGCTCGGCGGCTTCCGCCATCGGCTGCTTCTTCATGGCGGCGAGACGATCCGCCGCCTCGTCGCTGACGGCCTCCCGCACGGCGTCGAGAATGAGCGCCTTGGTGACGCGTCCAAGATAAGTCCGCACCGTGGGCGTCCAGTGCTCGGTCATGTCGAGCGCGAGCGCGCTCGCCAGCTTGTCCGCCGTCTCAAGAACGCGCGGCTTGCGCTCCCAAGGCAGTTTCACCGCGTCGACGGTCTGCGAGGCGCAATGCGCGAACAGCGCCATGACGCTCGCATGGTCCAACCCAGCAATGAAGCCCCACAGGTCCGCCACGTCACGCGGCATGTCCGCCGCCCATCCGGCATGACGATCCGCCAGCGCCTTCGCCGCCGCCGTGTCCTCGATGCCATCCGCATGTCCGCCAAGGCTGGCGCTGATAGGGCGGATTTCAAGGCAATGGGCATCAACGCCGCGATAGAAGGTCTGCGCGGCGAGCGCATGGGTGACAGCGATCAACGCCATGTCCGGCTGCTCGCCAAGAGCGAGCCGCAGGCCAAGGGTGCGATGCGCGGTCAGGTCGCGGACAAGGATGTCCGACAGCGGCTTGCCGTCTTCCTCCTCGTCCTCTGCGTCTGGCTCGGCAACATGGTCGCCGTCCTCGACAACCTCGCCATCGGCATTGACGCGCACGCCGTCGATGACGGTTTCGCCCTCGCTGGCTTCCTCCGCTTCCGGCTTCTCGTCCTCGGGGCGGACAAACCCGCGCTCGATGCGCGCGCCACCGTCATGGTCCAGCACGACAAACACGCCGCTACGCGTGATGTCGTCGAGATCGTAGGCATGGCGCTTGGCGTCGATGTGCTCGATCTCGGCTTCAAGCTCCCCGAAACGCTGATCCACATCGTCGGGAAGCTCGTCCGCACCCTCATACTCCGACGACAGGCGGTCATATTCCTCCTGTGCGGCGGCGTAGTCGGCTGCATCCTCGGCAGACAACTCCACCGAATGCGGATAGACGCGGCGCATGCCGTGCGCATGGGGGAAGTCGATATGCGCTTCCCACCACTTCCACCCCTCGTCTCCCCGGACGCGGAACGCAATGCCTTCCAGCTTCTCCATGACAAGCCGGTCGAGCAATGCGGCATCTTCATAGAATCCGCCGCGATCCTCGGTGAACAGATCGCGGATGATATTGCCGCCCGCCTCGATATAGGCTTCCGCGCCGATGAAGATCGCGCGCCGATCCGTCGCCGGGACGTTCGCCTTGGTCAGATCGCGCCGGATTTGCGCAGGATCGCGGTTATAGGACAGGTTCGCAAAAACCTGCTCCTGCCGTGCATGGTCCTCGGTGATCGCGAAAGCCATCAACTGGTCCAGCGTCAAACCGCCGTCACGATAGACCTGCATCAGCTTGGGGCTGACAGCGCCAAGCCGAAGCCGCTGCTTCACCACATGCGCGGTGACGCCGAAGCGGGCCGCTATTTCCTCGGCTCCCCATCCGCGATTTTCGGCAAGCTCGCGGAAGCGCTCATACTCGTCGGCGGGATGAAGGTTCTCGCGCGTCACGTTCTCGTCAAGGCTGATTTCGGCCGCGTCGTTCAACGTGTCGATAACGCAGCGGATCGGCTCGGTCTTCTTGATCTCCTTGCGCTTCGCGCGAAGCAACTGCGCCAGCCTGCGGCCTTCACCGATACTGACGAGATAGAAGCCGGTCGGCTGGCCTTCGGCGTCAAGCTCCGGCTCCACCACAAGGTTTTGCAGGATGCCCTTCGCGGCGATGCTTGCCGCCTTCCCCTCGATGGACGCCTCGCTGTGCGGGGTCTTTCGCGCGTTCTTCGGATGCTTCTTGAGCTTGTTGAGCGGAATGAAAGCCGTCTCGCCGCTTGCCGCGACCGCTGGCGTTTCCGGGCTGGTCGCAATCTCTGCAACGGTGCCAACCTCTCCAACGCTCGCCGCTCCCTCGACTGCCGCAACCGTGGCGGCCTTCGTCTTCTTCGATGTCCTAGCCATTGTTCCAATCCTTTCTCTGTTCATGCCGGAGGCATGGCCCCCGCCATGCCTCCCGGGGGCGCGTGAGCGCTCGGCAGAGAGGGGGGCGGCTATCGGCGAGCGTGGCCGGGCTGCGCGACAAGCGAGGTGGATTGGAAGGATCGGAAGAATAACGACGATGCACCGCCTTGCGCGTGCGCGGCCCTGCCATTGCGCAGGCGGTAGTCGCGGGGGAGAGATGGCCGAGACCATCTCTCCCCGGCTACGATCGGCAAGGCGTCAGCCGCAGCCGATCACGACAGAGCGAGCGAAGCTCTCCATATTCTTCTCAGTGTGTCAGTGAACATGACGACGGCTATGGCTGTCGTCGAATTGCTCGCAACGAGCAACGATTGGGCGATCGACATGACGTATTTTTCTGGTGTCACGTCTCGACGAGGGCCGGCCTTCGTCGAAAAAATTCCCCGTACAAAACCCCGTACTTTTTTGATTTTTGCTACGGGGTGATTTTGCTAAGTATTTGATTTCATGGCGCGCCCGGAGAGATTCGAACTCCCGACCCCCAGATTCGTAGTCTGGTGCTCTATCCAGCTGAGCTACGGGCGCGCAGGGTGCATACCGAACAGGCGAAACCTGCGAACCGGCTGCATCGGCTTCGGACCGCCACAGGCGTCATGAAGCGCGCCATAGCTAACGGCTTCGCATCGGCTTGGCAAGGTCTCCAAAGCAGCCTTTTGCAGCGACCACTTTTCAACAGCCCAAGCCGCGAAGCCTTATTGGGCATGCTCCATCCTCTTGTTTCGACAGGATTTTCACGATCAGATCCACTGCATCCGCGTGAAGGCGAAAGCCGCGAACAGATGGTGGCGATTGATTCAGGCTCGAATCCGCCCCTCGCGCAGGGTTGCCAATTCGACTGGCCGATCCGGAATTGCGATTCGGAACGTTGCGCCGATGGTGCCCTCGACCAGATGAATGTCTCCACCATGGGCTCGCACCAGTTCGGCGGCAATCGCCAGACCCAATCCAGTCCCTCCGGCACGGTCGGACGCCTGGAAGGCCTCGAACAGATGATTGCGCGCCCTCTGGGGAACGCCAGGCCCGGTGTCGGAGACTTCGATCACCGCGACGGTTCCTTCCCGGCGTCCGGTAATGCGGATCTGTTGGGTGGCCGAGTCCGTTTCAGACTGACTTTCCAGGGCCTGCCGCGCGTTGCGGACCAGATTGAGCAGCACACGGAACAACTGGTCGGGATCGGCATCGACTGTCAGCCCGCGTTCGATGGCATTGATCCAGCCGATCGACGGCGGCGCGGCCGCCTGAGCGCCGAGCCCGGCCGATTCACGGACTTCATTGACGATGGGCTCGACCAGAACCATGCGCCGGTCGGGCGCTGCCTCCTGCGCGCGACCATACGACAACGTCGACTGACACAACGCGATGGCTCGCTCCAGCGACCGCACCAGTTTTGGCGCGAAGCGTTGCACCCGCGGCTCCGGCACACTGGCAAGCTGATCTGAGATCAACTGAGACGAGGCCAGTAGATTGCGCAGGTCGTGATTGATCTTGGAGACCGCGAGCCCCAAAGCCGCCAGCCGGCTCTTTTGATGAAGCATCGACACCAGATCGCGCTGCATGTCGGACAGTTCGCGCTCCGCTACTCCCATTTCATCGCCACGCCGCGTAGGAACGATGATGCTCGCCGGGCTTTCCGGATTCTGGTGGAAACCGACGAGGTTTGCCGTCAGCCGCCGCATCGGCCGTACGAACAAAAAGTGCAGGGCAAGATAGACCAGCGCCGCGGTCAGGATCGCGATCCCGAGCGAGAACAGCAGCAGATTGCCGGAGAAGCGATACATCGCACGCCGCAATGGCTTCTCGTCAATCACCACCTCGATGAACTGAGCGCCGTTGGGCGCCGGTCCAATCACGCGGATGGTTTCGTTGCCGCTCTCCAACATCGTCTCAAAGGCGCCGACAATGGCATCCCACGCCGTCATCTCGCGCATATCGACGTCGTGATCCACGGCGGACGGCAGGTTGGCGCTGGCGAGCAGCCGGCGCTGCTGACCCATCTTGATGGCGACCGCACGGGCGCCGATGCTGTCGAGGATTTGCCGCGCCAGCGATTCCGGCACCATGCCGCTCGGGGCGGCGTCAAGCACAAGCGCGGCGGTATTGGCGGCCGCGATACGGTCATTGAGGCGGTTCATCCGGAAATTGGCGATCGCCGGCACGTAGATCAGCACTTCCGCGATCATCACCAGCGGAATCGTCAGAAGCAGCAATTTTCCCGACAGGCCAAGCCGCCCGCGCGGCACGACCCGCGATGGTTCTACCCGCAGCCGCTCGCTGGCCTGTGGCACAATATCCACCGGAGACGTCATTGCAAAAGGGCCCGCCGAAACCTGACATCCAGATTAGAATTCGATCACATATCGGGTCAAATGACCGATCCGTCATCTTATACCGCTGCAATCCAAGAGGAAATTCCTCCGAGGCCGTTGCTTTGCGCAGCCCTCGGGTTCCCGCCATCCGCGCCTTAGTTGGGCCGCCTCCACGCCGTGTGGCTCCGCTCTCGCCTCTCAGGCAAACATTGACGAAATCGGACCGCTCCCGTATAAGCCGCGCCAATCGTCCGCGATGGTCCGGCTTGTCCGGGCGCGGCTCTTTTGGAGCCGAAAACGGCCCGCTTCGGGCTCGAGATCGTGGATTTACCTCATTCCTCGGCGAATTGCCCGGTCAGCGGAGAACGGACCCGTGAAGCGGACTTATCAACCCAGCAAACTGGTGCGCAAGCGCCGTCACGGTTTTCGCGCGCGTCTGGCGACCACGGGCGGCCGCAAGGTCCTCGCCGCACGGCGCGCTCGGGGACGGAAGCGCCTGAGCGCCTGAACGGGCCTTCGCGAGGCCTGTTATGGATCGATTGAAACGGCGGGTGGACTTTCTCGCCGTAGCTGGCGGGGCGCGTATGGCGAGCCCCGCTTTTGTCGTTCAAAGGCGTGCGCGTCAGGACGATGGCCCAGTGAGGGTCGGGTTCACCGTTTCGAAGAAGGTCGGCACTGCAACCGAACGCAATCGCGTTCGCCGGAGGCTTCGCGAATTGGTGAAGCAGGTGCACGCTCTATCCATGCGACCGCACAGCGATTATGTGCTAGTCGGCCGTCGCGGCGCCCTGCACCGCGACTTCGCGGTGATGCTCGACGACCTTCGCCATGCCCTCAACCGCCTCGACCGGCCATCACCGGAACGTTCGTGACGTAACCATCCTTGCGCTCGACGGATCCCATCGCCCGTCACCTCGCAACCCGAACCGAATGACGAGACCAGAACGATGACCGACAATCGCAACACCATTATCGCTGTCATTCTCTCTGGTCTGGTACTGATCGGTTGGCAGTACTTCTTCAATATTCCGCAGATGGAAAAGCAACGCGCCGCCGAACAGGCGCAAAGCGAGTTGGCGAAGGCTAACAAGGCGGCTCCTGCCGCGCCGGCGGGCTCGACATCAAACCCGACGCCGGGTGCAGCGCCGACGACGCCGACCCTCAATCAACCAGCCACCGCCGCGATCGTCAGCCGCGATGCAGCGATTTCCGGATCACCCCGCATCAAAATTGAAACACCGCGCCTCACTGGCAGTGTGTCCCTGAAAGGCGCGCGAATCGACGACCTGTCGCTGGTGCAGTATCGCGACACCGTGGACCCGAAATCACCGGCGATCGTACTGTTCTCGCCGTCCGGCACGCCCGAGCCATATTACGCGGAGTTCGGTTGGGTTGCCGCGAGCGGTTCCGCGACCAAGATTCCGGACCAAAACACCGTGTGGCAGCAGGACGGCAGCGGCAATCTGACGCCGGATCGCCCCGTGACCCTGAAATGGGACAATGGCGAAGGGGTCACCTTCCGCCGGACCATCACGGTGGACGACCACTACCTGTTCTCGATCAAGGACGAAGTCGTCAATTCAGGCAGTGCTCCGGTGACCCTTTATCCGTTCGCGCTGATTTCGCGCCACGGCACCCCGCACGTCTCCGGCTATTATATCCTTCACGAAGGTCTCGTCGGCTACCTCGGCGACCAAGGCTTGCAGGAATATAGCTACAAGAAGATCGCCGAAAGCAAGTCGGTCAACTTCAAGGTCACGAACGGCTGGCTCGGCATCACCGATAAATATTGGGCCTCAGCCCTGCTGCCGCAAACCGAGTCAGCGTTGCAGGCGCGCTTCTCCTCGCAACCGGTCGGCACCACGCAGACCTATCAGACCGACTATCTGGAAAACCCGCAGACCATCGCGCCGGGCGCGACCGGCGGCACCAGCACGCGACTGTTCGCCGGCGCCAAGGAAGCCAAAGTCGTAGGCCTGAATTTTCCGCTCGACAGCTTCGGTGGCTACAACAAGCAGCTCGGGCTCAATCACTTCGATCTGCTGATCGACTGGGGATGGTTCTACTTCATCACCAAGCCGATGTTCCTGGTCCTCGACTTCTTCTTCCATCTGTTCGGCAATTTCGGCGTCGCCATTCTGCTGGTGACGGTGCTGGTGAAGCTGGTGTTCTTCCCGCTCGCCAACAAATCCTATGCGTCGATGGCGAAGATGAAGGCGTTACAGCCGCAGCTTGCAGCGCTCAAGGAACGCTTCCCCGACGACAAGATGAAGCAGCAGCAGGAGATGATGGAAATCTACAAGAAGGAGAAGATCAATCCGGTCGCCGGTTGTCTCCCCATCGCCTTGCAGATTCCGGTGTTCTTCTCACTCTACAAGGTGCTGTTCGTCACCATCGAAATGCGTCACGCGCCGTTCTTCGGCTGGATCAAGGATCTCTCTGCGCATGATCCAACCAATCTTTTCAACCTGTTCGGCCTTCTGAGTTTCGATCCGACCCAACTGCCGGTGATCGGCCATTATCTGATGCTGGGTCTGTGGCCCATCATCATGGGCATCACCATGTGGTTCCAGATGAAGCTCAACCCGACGCCGCCGGACCCGACCCAGAAGATGATCTTCGACTGGATGCCGGTGATCTTCACCTTCATGCTGGCGTCATTCCCGGCGGGACTCGTGATCTATTGGGCCTGGAACAACCTTCTCTCGGTTCTGCAGCAGGGCTACATCATGCGGCGCAACGGAGTGAAAATCGAGTTGTTCGACAATGTGAAGGCCACCTTCGCGGGCTCCAAGAAAGCGACGTAGCGGGTTTATTGGGCCATTATTTTTTCGACTCGTCGTGCCCGGCTTGATGCCGGGCATCCACGTCTTATCGACCGATGAAGCAATGACGTGGATGCCCGCGACAAGCAGCCCGACATAGTCCCATTCTGGATCATTCCGCATGAATGCCGACCGCGATAGCGACCTGATCGAAGCCGGCCGCAAGGTCTTCGCCGGCGATTGGCGATTTGTCTGGGCCTCGCCGTCGATCGAAACGCTGCCGCCGATGGCCGGCGTCGAAGTCGCTTTCGCCGGCCGCTCCAACGTCGGCAAGTCAAGCCTTATCAATGCGCTCACCGGCCGAAACGCCCTGGCACGCACCTCACATACG
>CAUJJN010000146.1 GCA_963204905.1 Pseudomonadota bacterium | reverse complement strand
GAAAACCATCGACGTCGCCGGGCGCGACATCAAGGTGGGCGTGCAGCCGCAGTTGCTCGATGCGATGTCGCGGATGATTCCGCTGGGTCGTGGCGGCACGCCGGAGGAAGCGGCGGATGCGGTGTATTTGTTCTGCAGTCCGGAATCCAACTATATCAGCGGACAGGTGATCGTTTGCGGCGGTGGACTGATCATTTGAAGGACAACGCCGATGTCGTATCGCTCGCCGTGGATGACCGAGGAACTGGATGCTTTCCGCGACCAGTTCCGCAAGTTTCTTAAGAAGGACCTCGCGCCGCGGGCGGAGGTCTGGCGCAAGCAGAGGCTTGTGGATCGCTCCGCCTGGCTGGCGCTCGGCGAGATGGGCGCGTTGTTGCCCAGCATCCCTGAAAGCTATGGTGGTCTGGGCGCCAGCGTTGCCTATGACGCGGCGGTGTTCGAGGATATTGAGAGCGTCGTGCCGGAGTTAAGCAACGGCGTCACTGTCTCAAGCGGTATCGTCGCGCACTACATCGAGCGTTACGGCTCCGAGGCGCAGAAGCAGCGCTGGCTGCCGGGCATGGCGCGCGGTGAACTGATCGGCGCCATCGCGATGACCGAGCCCGGCACCGGCTCCGATCTGCAGAGCGTCGGCACCTCGGCCCGGCGCGAGGGCGACAATTACGTCATCAACGGCCAGAAGACGTTTATCACCAACGGCCAGACTTGCGATCTCGTCATCGTCGTCGCCCGCACCGGCGGCGCGGGTGCAAAAGGCCTGTCGCTGATCGTGGTCGAGACCGCGGACGCGAAGGGATTCCGGCGCGGGCGGAAGCTCGACAAGATCGGCCTGCCTGCGGCCGACACCTCCGAGTTGTTCTTCGAGGACGTCACCGCCCCGTGCGAGAACCTGCTCGGCACGGAGGAAGGGCACGGTTTCGTGCAACTCATGCAGCAATTGGCATGGGAGCGGCTGATCATCGCAATCGGCGCGGTCTCGTCGATGGAGCGCGCGGTTGAACTGACCGCCGGGTATACCAAGGAGCGCAAGGCGTTCGGCAAGGCGCTGCTCGAATTTCAGAATACGGCTTTCACGCTGGCCGAACGCAAGACGGAGGCGACCATCGCACGCGTATTCGTCGATTACTGCGTCGGCCGCATGGTCGCGGGTGATCTCGACGCCGTCACCGCATCGATGGCCAAGTGGTGGTGCTCGCAAAAGCAGGTCGAGACCATCGACGCGTGCCTGCAACTGCACGGCGGATACGGCTACATGGAGGAATATCCGATTTCGCGGATGTTCGTCGACGCGCGGGTGCAGAAGATCTATGGCGGCGCCAACGAGATCATGAAACTGTTGATCGCACGATCATTATAGGGAGCAGCGCTGATGTCGATGGTTCTGAGCGAGCGTCGCGGCGGGGTCGCCGTCCTTACACTCAACAATCCGGAGCAATACAACGCGCTCGCCGGCAGCTTGCTGCCTGAACTGAACGCCGCGTTGCGCACCGCTTTGTCCGATGACGCGGTGCGCGCCATTCTGTTGACCGGCGCGGGCAAGGGCTTCTGCTCCGGCGCGCAGCTTGGCGGCGATGCGTTCGATGCCGGCGAGCGCGTTGCCTCGCTGCTGCGCGACCAGGTCAGCCCGCTGATCGAGACCATGCGCGGCAGCGGCAAGCCCATCGTCGTTGCCGTCAACGGTCCGGCCGCCGGCGCCGGTGTGGGCATCGCGCTTGCGGGCGATATCGTGATCGCCGCCCGCTCCGCACGTTTCGTTCTCAGCTTCGTCCGGCTCGGCGCGGCGCTCGACGCGGGGACGTCACTGTTCCTGCAACGCTCGATCGGGGTCGCGCGCGCTCGCGCCATGGCGATGCTCGGTGAACCGATCACCGCCGAACAGGCGGCGCAATGGGGTCTGATTTGGAAGATGACCGACGACGCTGCGCTGTTCGACGAGGCTTTCGCCGTGGCGCAACGGTTCGCGGACGGCCCGCCTGTCAGCATCGGCCTGATCAAGGCCCAGGTCGAAGCCGCGTGGAGCGCCCCGGTTGCGGATGCGCTGGACCACGAAGCCGTGGCGCAGGGGCGTGCTTTTGTCACCGAGGACCTGCGCGAGGGTGCCGCGGCCTTTGTCGAGAAGCGGCCGCCTCGTTTCACCGGCCGCTAGGATCATTGTCGATCGCGGAAGGCCCGCGGCCAGACGCGCCTGGCCGGTTCGCGGAAGTAACTGTTGCGTGATGGCTCCTGCCCGGCTTTTTCGGGTCTTGGCCGTCCGGATAGGCTTCAGTTTCACATATCGGTCGTCGTCGTGCCAAAAATGTTAAGTTAAAACGCGACCGGTCCGCTTTTTTCATTTGTGGGAATGCGCGAACCTGCCTAGAGCTTTTCCGCTTCTGACGCTTTCGGGAGCACGGTTTCGGCTTTTGGCTTCATCCCTTTCTTGAGACGCTGTGAACAAGCGCCTTGCCCGAGGATGAAGAGGATCAACCCGGCAGCGCTGGCCTTCAACGCCGCCAATATGACGTGATCTGATGATGTCAGGTTTCGCAAAGTCTTTTCAAAGGCTTGGCCAGCATAAGCGGGTGTTGTGGGGCGTCGTCGGGGTGGTTGTGGCGGGTGGCGTCGCAGCCGTCGTCCTGCGTGGAGACGTCGAACCGCAGCGTGGCAATCTGGAGATGTCCAGCCAGTCGCGCCGCAGTGGGCCACGCTATATCCCGAGCCAGGCCGAATGGGCGGCACTCACGGTCGCGCCGGTTTCGGACTATACGTTTCGCACCGAGCGCGTCACCGAGGGAAAGATCGCCGTCGATGAAGATCGAGCGACACCGGTTTTCTCCCCATATGCCGGCCGGGTGATCCGCCTTCTGGCGCGGCCCGGCGACCATGTCGCGCAGGGCCAGCCGCTGTTCGTCATCGAAGCCGCCGACACCGTGCAGGCGCAGAACGACTTCATCGCGGCGGCGGCGGGTCTCAACAAGGCCAAGTCGCAGCTCGAGCTGGCGAAGATCCAGGACACCCGTGCCCGCGATCTGTTCGACGGCAAGGCCATTCCCTTGAAGGACTTCCAGCAGGCGCAGGCGGCGCTGGTGTCGGCCGAGAACGACCAGCGCGCGGCGCAGACCGCGCTTGAGGCGGTGCGAAACCGGTTGCGTATCCTTGGCCTTAGCGAGCAGGCTATTGCCGACTTCCAGCAAAAGGGCCGGATCGATCCGGAAACCACCATCGTGGCGCCAATCACCGGCACGGTGGTCCAGCGCAAGATCGGCCCCGGTCAGTACGTCAACGCCGGCGCCTCCGATCCGGTGTTCGTGATCGGCGACCTCTCCACCGTGTGGCTCACCGCCTTCGTTCGCGAAACCGACGCCGCGATGGTCGCCGTCGGGCAGGATATCGTTTTCAAGGTGTTGGCGCTGCCGGATCGCGATGTGCGGGGGCGTATCGATTATGTCTCCGCCGCCATCGATCCCGCGACCCGGAGGCTGATGGTGCGCGCCACGGTGAACAACGCCGACGGTCTGCTGAAGCCGGAAATGTTCGCCAATGTCACCATTCTCGCGGCTGCCGATCACGCGGCGGTCGGCGTGCCGAAGCGGGCGTTGATCTACGAGGGCGACGAAGTTCGCATCTGGGTCGCGCATGACGACAAGTCGATCGAATTGCGCAAGATCAAGACCGGTCTGGCCAACGGCGATCTTGTCGAGGTGCTGGGGAATCTCCATGCCGGTGAGCGTATCGTCACCAAGGGCAATCTTTTCATCGACCGGGCAGCCTCTGGGAGCTGATCGCCTCGGCTCTGAAAGTATCGGCCATCCATGCAACGCCTTGCCGCTTTTGCCGTCCATCGCCGGATACTGATGGTCGGGCTCTTCGTCGCCGTGCTAATCGGCGGCGTCATCGCCTTCACCAAGCTCAACATCGAGGCATATCCCGATCCGACCCCGCCGATGGTCGACATCGTGACGCAAAGCCCCGGCCTCTCGTCGGAGGAAATCGAGCGTTACATCACGATTCCGATCGAGACCCAGGTGGCCGGCATCAAGAACCTGCGCACCATCCGCACGGTGTCGCTCTACGGTCTGTCGGACGTCAAACTCCAATTCTCCTTCGACTATACCTATGACGAAGCGTTGCAGCAGGTCCTGAACCGGCTGTCGCAATTGCCTCCGCTGCCGAACAATGTGCAGCCGCAAATCTCGCCGCTGAGCGCGGTGGGCGAAATCTATCGCTATCGCCTGGTGGGGCCGCCGAACTACAGCGTGCTTGATCTCAAGACGTTGCAGGACTGGGTGTTGCAACGCCGCTTTCGCGCGGTGCCCGGCGTCATCGACGTCACCGGCTGGGGCGGCAAGACCAAGACATACGAGGTACAGGTCGATTTCAACAAGCTCGTCGCTTACGGTTTGACGCTCCCGCAGGTGCTTCAGGCGATCGGGAATGCGAATATCAATGTCGGCGGCAATACCGTCGATATCGGCCCGCAGTCGGCGGTGGTGCGCGGCGTCGGTCTGATCCGGTCGATCGACGATATCGCGACGACTATGATCGCGCAGAGCGGCGGCAATCCGGTGCTGGTCCGCGACGTCGCCACCGTCGGCATCGGCGAGAAGCCGCGCCTCGGCATCGCCGGCATGAACGACGTCGACGACATTGTGCAGGGCATCGTGCTGATGCGGCGCGGCGAGCAGAGCACGCCGACGCTGGCGCGGGTCGAGGCGGTGGTAAAATCGATCAACGCCTCCGGCGTGCTGCCGCCCGGCGTGCGCATCGAGCGCATCTACGATCGCAAGGATCTCATCGACGTCACCACGCACACCGTTCTGCACAACATGATTGTCGGTATCCTCCTGATCGTGCTGCTGCAATGGATGTTCCTCGGCGATCTGCGCAGCGCGCTGATCGTCGGTGCGACGATTCCCTTCGCGTTGTTCTTCGCAGTCATCATCATGGTGTTGCGCGGCGAATCCGCTAACCTGCTGTCGGTCGGCGCCATCGATTTCGGGTTGATCGTCGATGGCACCGTCATCATGGTCGAGGCGATTTTCCGTCGCCTGTCGCAGACAGCGCCGCTCTCTGCGGAAGAGCAAAGTCTTGCCGCGCCGGGTACGGTGACGGAGATGAAGCACCACGCCATCCTCAGTGCCTCGGGCGATGTGGCTCGCTCGATCTTCTTCGCGGCGGCGATCATTATCGCGGCGTTCTTGCCGCTGTTCACGCTGAGCGGGGTTGAAGGCAACATCTTCGGACCGATGGCGCGTACTTACGCGTATGCGCTCGCCGGCGGTCTGCTGGCGACCTTCACGGTCACGCCCGCCTTGAGCGCGATCATACTGCCGTCGCATCTCGAGGAGACCGAAACCCGGCTGGTACGCTGGCTGCATGGCCTCTACATGCCGGTGCTGCGCTGGGCGGTTGCGAGCTACAGGCTGGTGCTGACGGGCGCCGCATGTCTCGTCCTGACGACCTTCATCGTCGGCCATTTCCTCGGGCTCGAATTTCTGCCGAAACTCGAGGAAGGCAATCTCTGGATTCGCGCCACGCTGCCCTCGACGATTTCGCTCAAGGAAGGCAACGGCTACGTCAACGAGATGCGGCGGTTGATCCGCACGCGGCCGGAAGTGGAATCGGTGGTGTCGCAGCAAGGCCGCCCTGACGATGGCACCGACGCCGCCGGTCTGTTCAACGCCGAGTTTTTCGCGCCGCTCAAGCCGGTGAAGGACTGGCCCGGTGTCAAGGACAAGGATGCGCTCACCGCCGAACTGCTTGCGCAACTGCAAGCGAAATTCCCCGGTGTCGAATTCAACTTCTCGCAGTATTTGCAGGACAACGTCGCCGAGGCCGTGTCCGGCGTGAAGGGAGAGAACTCCGTCAAGCTGTTCGGCAACGATCTTGCCTCGCTGTCGGAGACGGCGGACAAGATCAAGTCGGCGCTCGCCACCGT
Source organism: Pseudomonadota bacterium (assembly GCA_963204905.1). Classification (GTDB taxonomy): domain Bacteria; phylum Pseudomonadota; class Alphaproteobacteria; order Rhizobiales; family Xanthobacteraceae; genus 62-47. Next base: position 746 of record CAUJJN010000146.1, on the reverse strand, counting down.
GCCCGGCATCGTCGATCTGTCGGTGTTCACCTCGCTCGGCCAGCCGACCATCCAGATCGACGTCGATCGTGCCCGCGCGGCGCGATACGGGCTGTCGCCCGGCGACATCAATTCCACCATCCGCGTGGCCATCGGCGGCGACAGTTCCGGCGATCTCTATGAGCCCGGTTCCGACCGCCACTTCCCAATCGTCGTCAGGCTGGCGCCGGAATATCGCAAGAGCGCCGAGGCGATCCAGAACCTGCGGATCGGTGCGCAGGGACCGAGCGGCGCCATTACGCAGATCCCGCTCAGCGAGGTGGCGACGATCAAGCTGGTGTCGGGCGCGGCTTATATCTATCGCGAGCAGCAGGAACGCTATCTGCCGATCAAGTTCTCGGTGCGTGGCCGCGATCTCGGCAGCGCCATCAAGGAAGCGCAGGACAAGGTGGCGGAGCAGGTGCAGCTTCCGGCCGGCTCGCGGCTCGAATGGGTTGGCGAGTTCGGAAACCTGCAGGATGCCATCCGCCGGCTGTCTATCGTGGTTCCGATCAGTCTCGCGCTGATCGCGATGCTGCTGTGGTTCAACTTCGGCTCGCTGACCGATACGCTGCTGGCGATGAGCGTGATTCCGATGGCGATTTTCGGCGGCGTGGTCGGGCTGGTGGCGTTCGGCATTCCATTCAGCGTGTCGGCGGCGATCGGCTTCATCGCGCTGTTCGGCATCGCGGTGATGGACGGCATCATCATACTGTCGCAGTACAACC
>CAUJJN010000145.1 GCA_963204905.1 Pseudomonadota bacterium | reverse complement strand
CCGCCTTTCAAAGGCTTTTGCCGCAACGCAGGGTCGCTTATCCCGCGCTATCGCGCGGCCTGCGGTGTCCACGCGGCATTCCCGCCGGGGTTGATGCCCGGCGGCGACCGACACGGGTGGCGCTGGTGAGATAGATCAGGATCAGCGCATGGATCGGCCCCGCCAGCAGCGGCGCGAACATCGTCAGCGTGAATGCGTAGTAGGCGCTGACGCCGCACACGACGAGGTTGAGGAACGCCGAAATCCGCTGCCCGTCGATCCACAACGCCACCGAAGGCAGCATGATAGCCAGAGCATAGATCATGTTTGCCGCCCCCCACGCCGACAGGACCTGCCTATCGGCATGGCGGAGCGTTGCCGAGCCCCTGTTAGCGGGGGTAGCCCGGCGGCGGGCCATGCTGGCGGATCGCCTCGACAACTTCGCGGTGCCTGCGATCCTCCCGCTTCATGTAGACGGCCAGGATGGCGTGGGCCGACGGCACGAAAAACAGGATCGGAAAGATCAATCCGAACACGATGCAGAGCACGAGCACAATGACGTTGAAGATCGCCGAGAACGGTTGCCCGTTGAACAGCAGACCGAGCGGCGGCAGAAGAGCGGCGAGGACATAGATCATCGTCGGAACTCCGTCGGACAGGCCAGGCCCGCACCATGCGGCTTACCTTCATGCCCGCATTTAGGAGGTATTCCGGTTTGTGCAATAGTCGGCGGCACCGCCGGGTGCTATGGCCGGCTCTCGCTTGGCCACTTCACCAATCCCCGCAGGAACAATGACCAAGGACCGCGTGATCCCGCTGATCGTGGCGACCGCTTTGTTCATGGAAAACATGGACTCGACGGTGATCGCCACCTCGCTCCCGGCGATCGCCGCCGACATCGGCACCAGCCCGCTGACGCTGAAGCTGGCGATCACCTCCTACCTGCTCGCGCTCGCGGTGTTCATCCCGGCGTCGGGCTGGACCGCCGACCGCTTCGGCGCGCGCAAGGTGTTCAGCGCCGCCATCGCCGTCTTCATGGTCGGCTCGATCGGCTGCGCCATGGCCTCCTCGATCAACGATTTCGTGATCGCCCGCGTGGTGCAGGGTCTCGGCGGCGCGATGATGACGCCGGTGGGCCGTTTGGTGCTGCTGCGCTCCATCGACAAGAGTGCGCTGGTCAATGCCATGGCCTGGGTGACGGTGCCCGCTCTGATCGGCCCGGTGATCGGCCCGCCGCTCGGCGGCTTCATCACCACCTATTTCTCGTGGCACTGGATCTTCCTGATCAACATTCCGATCGGCATCGTCGGCATCGTGATGGCGCAACGCTACATCGATCCGATCCGCAGCGAAAATCCCGACCGTTTCGACCTCGTCGGCATGGTGTTGTCCGGCCTCGGGCTCGGCGGCCTCGCCTTTGGTCTTTCGGTCGCCGGTCTCGGGCTGGTGCCGTGGCCGGCACTGGTGGCGCTGATCGGCGGCGGCGCGCTGTTCACAGTGCTCTATGTGCGCCACGCCCGCCGCACCGACAGCCCGGTCCTGGATTTCAGCCTGATGCGGCATCCGACCATGTATGCCAGCATCATGGGCGGCTTCCTGTTCCGGCTCGGCATCGGCGCGCTGCCGTTCCTGCTGCCGCTGCTGATGCAACTCGGCTTCGGGCTGTCGCCGTTCAAGTCCGGCCTCGTCACCTTCACCTCGGCGCTCGGCTCGATGGGCATGAAGGCGCTGGCGGCGCGCGTGATCCGGACCTTCGGCTTCCGCAACATCATGTCGGTCAACGCGCTGGTCAGCGCCGTCTTTCTCGCCGCCTGTGCGCTGTTCACCGTCTCGACGCCGTTGTTGCTGATCGTCATCATCCTGATCGTCGGCGGCTTCTTCCGCTCATTGCAATTCACGGCGCTCAACACGCTGGCCTATGCCGATATCGAACCGGCGAAGATGAGCCGCGCCACCACGCTGGTCAGCGTGGCGCAGCAACTGTCGGTGTCCGCCGGCGTCGCTGTCGGCGCGTTCTCGGTGGAAGCGACCATGGCGTGGACCCATGCCAGCGAACTCACCGCCCAGGAGTTCGGGCCGGCCTTTGTCGTCGTCGGCGTTTTCGCCGCGCTGTCGGGCTGGTTCTTCTTCCGGATGCCGGCGGATGCCGGCTATCAGGTCTCCGGACGTCAGGTGGTGGTTGTCACCCCGCCGCGCGAGGCCGAAGCGGAAGAAGCCGCTGCCACCGAAACCGCCACCGCACGCGACCAGAAGCTCGGCTGATCGCCGGGTCTTGCGCTGTTGCGAAGCGGCCGGTCGCGTGATTTGCTGCGTCACGCGTTGCTCAATCGGGACCGCATCATGCGCCGACTGTGGTGGATCGCCGCTCTGCTGACGATCGTGCTGGCGCCCGCTCCGGCGAATGCCGCCGAGCGCCCACCGGCCAGCCAGTGCCTCGCCATGGCGCAGACGCTCCCCCGCGTGATCTATGCCAGCATCCGCACCGCCGCGCGCGCCGATGAGGTCACCATCCGCTATGCCGGACATTCGACCTACGTGATCGAGACCCCGGACGGCGTGCGCATCGCCACCGACTACACCGGCACCTACGATACCGGGGGCCTGCCAGACGTCGTCACCATGAACCGGGCGCATTCGACGCACTACACGCTCAATCCCGATCCGCGCATCAAACACGTGCTGCACGGCTGGGGCGCGAACGGTGAAGCCGCCAGACACGCGCTGACCGTACGCGACGTTTTCATCCGCAACGTGCCGACCGATATCCGGCGCTCGATCTACGAGGATGGCGCCAATGTCGCGATGCTTCCCAACGGCAATTCGATTTTCATCTTCGAGGTGGCGGGCCTGTGCATCGGCCATCTCGGCCACCTGCATCACCCGCTCGACGACAGCCACATCGCCGCCATCGGCCGGCTCGATATCGTCATGGTGCCGATCGACGGCACCTACACCATGTCGCTCAACGGGATGTCGGAGATCGTGCGGCGGTTGCGCGCGTCCGTCGTGCTGCCGATGCATCGCTTCGGCACGCCGTTGTCCGATCTGCTCGACCGCCTGCGCGGCCAGTTCGCCATCGACCGCCGCGTCGAGCCCTCGTTCACGATTTCCGCGGGCAGCCTGCCGAAAACGCCGACGGTGATCGTGCTGAGCGGCGTATAAAGGCGACGGCGCGAGACTTGACTTGAGCCAACGCTCGCGGCGAGAACGAAGCAGTGAATGCCGGGAGAGCCGAATGCTGATTTGCACGCCTGTGACGAACGATGCGGAAGCCGGCTATTCCTGCGCTTGCCATAGTCCCGCCTTCGCGCGGCTGAACGCTGCGATCGAGCAGCGGCTGTCGCGGCGCTCGTTCCTGGCCGGCGCCGGTGCGCTCGGCGCGCTGGCGCTGTCCCCGAAAGGGACGATGGCCGCCGTGCCGCCCGCCCCGACCGCGCCCCTCGTCTTCAGCAATGTCCGGATTTTCGACGGCAAATCGGCAAGCCTGATCGCCGGCCGCAACCTGATCGTCGAGGGCAACCGGATCAAGGCGCTCGCGGCGGCGGGAGAACGCCCGCCGGAGGGCGCGCAGATCATCGACGGCGGCGGCCGCACACTGATGCCCGGCCTGATCGACGCGCACTGGCACGCGCTGATGTGCGCGATCCCCGAAATGGTCGCCCTCACCGCCGATGTTCCCTATGTCCATCTGGTCGCCGCGCAGGAAGCCGAACGCACCCTGATGCGCGGCTTCACCACGGTGCGCGACGTCGGCGGGCCGTCCTTTGCGCTGAAGCGCGCCATCGATCAGGGCCTGTTCGCCGGCCCCCGCATCTTCCCGTCGGGAGCGATGATCTCGCAGACCTCCGGTCACGGCGACTTCCGCCTGCGCTACGAGGTGCCGCGCGGCTCCGCCAACGACATCAGCCACGCCGAAGCGGCTGGCATCTCCGCCATCGCCGACGGCGTGCCCGAAGTGCTGCGCCGCGTCCGCGAGCAGCTTCTGCTCGGCGCCAGCCAAATCAAGATCATGACCGGCGGCGGCGTCTCGTCGGCCTATGATCCGATTCACGTCAACCAGTTCACCGCCGAGGAAATCCGCGCCGCCGTCGGCGCCGCCGCGGACTGGGGCACCTATGTCTGCTCGCATGTCTATACGCCGGACGGCATCAAGCGCGCCTTGCAGAACGGGGTTCGGTGCATCGAGCACGGCCAGCTCGCCGACGAGGACGCGGTGAAGATGATGGCCGACAAGGGCGCGTGGTGGAGCCTGCAACCATTCCTCGCCGACGAAGACTCCAATCCCAAATCGGATCCGGTCCAGCGTCAGCAGCAGGAGGAAATCGCCCAGGGAACGGTGCGTGCCTACGAGCTCGCCAAGAAGCACAAGGTGAAGACGGCGTGGGGCACCGATATCCTGTTCAATCCGAAAGGCGTCGCCACCCAGGGCCGGCAACTCGCCAAACTCTCGCGATGGTTCGACAACGCCGACGTGCTGCGGATGGCGACAGCGGCGAACGGCGAACTGCTCGCCTTGTCCGGCGAACGCAGCCCCTATCGCGCCAAGGTCGGCGTCATCGAGCCGGGCGCGTTGGCCGACGTGCTGCTGGTCGAGGGCAATCCGCTGGACAATCTCGCGCTCATCGCCGATCCCGACCCGAACCTGAAAGTCATCATGAAGGATGGCCGGGTCTTCAAGAACACGCTGGGTTAAGCGGGCCCGGTTTCGACCGGGTCGTCATGCGCGGGCTTGACCCGCGCATCCATCAAGAAGATTCACATCAAGAGGATGGATTGCCGGGTCAGGCCCGGCAATGACGACTCTTTTTTCCATCAAAGGAGAAACTGCGCTACGCGCCGCCGCGAAAACCCGTCGCCAAAAGATAGCGCTCCGAGGAATCCTGCCGGCTCGCCGCCGGCTTGACGTGACGGACGGTGGCGAAGTCGCGCTTGACCTGCGCCAGCAAGTCAGCGTCCGCGCCGCTCTGGAACACCTTGGCAATGAAGCTGCCGCCCGGCTTCAGCACCTCGGCGGCGAAGGCGGCGGCGGCCTCCACGAGGCCGACGATCCGCAGCTGATCGGTCTTGCGATGGCCGGTGGTGTTGGCCGCCATATCGGACATCACCACGTCGACGCCCCCCCCGATCATCCCGCGTAGAATCTCCGGCGCCTTGTCGTCCATGAAATCGAGTTGCGCGAAAGTGACGCCGGGAATTTCCGGCATGTCCAGCAGGTCGATCGCGACCACCTTGCCTTTGCCTTCGAGCGAACCGACCTTGCGCGCGGCGACCTGACTCCAGCCGCCCGGCGCGGCGCCGAGATCAACCACCACCTGCCCCGGCTTCAACAACCGGTACTTGTCGTCCATCTCGATCAGCTTGTAGGCCGCGCGCGAGCGCCAGCCGTCGCGCTTCGCCTGCGCGACGTAAGGATCGTTGAGCTGTCGCTCCAGCCACAGCTTCGACGACAATTTGCGTTTGCCGGCGCTCTTGACGGTGACGTGCAGTCGCCCGGTGGTGTCCTTTGCCATGCCGCCTGCTTATCGTGAAAGACGCCGCGTGTCTTTCACCGTTTTAAGCCGCGCCGATGAAGCCGTCCTCACGCATCATTTCCACCAGCATGCCCTCGCGCAAGCCGCGATCGGCGACGCGCAGGCGCGGCAGCGGGAACGCGCTGCGGATGGCGTCGAGGATGGCGCAGCCCGCCAGCACCAGATCGGCACGCTCGAAGCCGATGCAATTGTTGTTGGCGCGTTCCTGATAGCTCATGCCGAGCAAGGTGGAGATGGCGGAGGTGATTTCGCCGTCGTTCATCCAGAGCCCGTCAACACGGCGGCGGTCGTAACGCGGCAGCCGCAGATGGATGCCGGCCAGCGTGGTCACGGTTCCCGAGGTGCCGAGCAGGTGCATCGTCTCCAGGTTGCCGCCGTGTGTCGCCGC
>CAUJJN010000144.1 GCA_963204905.1 Pseudomonadota bacterium | reverse complement strand
TCCGCGGATCATTTCGCTGGCTAACCAGAAGGGCGGCGTCGGCAAGACCACGACGGCGATCAACCTCGGCACCGCGCTGGCGGCTATCGGCGAGCGGGTGCTGATCGTCGATCTCGATCCGCAGGGCAACGCCTCCACCGGTCTCGGCATCGATCGCCGCGACCGCCGCGCCTCGACTTACGACGTGCTGACCGGCGAGGTCTCGTTGCGCGAATCGGTGGTGGCGACCGCCGTGCCGCGACTGTTCATCGCGCCGTCGACGATGGACCTGTCCGGCTTCGAACTCGAACTTGGCCACAGCCGCGACCGCGCCTTCCGCCTTCGCAACGCCATCGAATCGCTCAATGCCAACGTCTCGCCGGAAGCCGATTTCACCTACGTGTTGATCGATTGCCCGCCGTCGCTGAATCTGCTCACCGTCAACGCGATGGCGGCGTCGGATGCCATTCTGGTGCCGTTGCAGTGCGAGTTCTTCGCGCTCGAGGGCCTGTCGCAACTGTTGCAGACGGTGGAGCAGGTGCGCTCGACGCTCAATCCGGAATTGTCGATCCACGGCATCGTGCTGACCATGTACGACTCGCGCAACAACCTGTCGAACCAGGTGGTCGCCGACGTGCGGCAATTCATGGGCAAGAAGGTTTACGAGACCATGATCCCGCGCAACGTGCGCATCTCGGAAGCACCGTCCTACGGCAAGCCGGTGTTGGTCTACGATCTCAAATGCGCCGGCAGCGAAGCCTACCTGCGCCTGGCGACCGAAGTGATCCAGCGCGAGCGTGAGTTGCGCACGGCGGGGTGAGGCGTTTTCTGGCGCTCGCAATTGATCCGTCATTGCGAGCGCAGCGAAGTAATCCAGAAAGCGAACGAGCAAGGACTGGATTGTTTCGTCGCTTCGCTCCTCGCAATGACGATGAGAGGCGATACGCCGCGACACGGCACTGACTGCTCTCTCCTCCCTGTGGGGGAGAGGTGGGAGAGGGGGCGTCCAACCAACGTACCGTTGCGTCGCCGGCCCCTTCCCTGACCCTCCCCCGCAAGCGGGAGAGAATTAAGACCAACACTGTTTCGAGTTCGGAGTAATCACGCGTGAATCCAAGGGAGCTGGCGATGGCCGAAGAAACCCGTTCGCGATTGGGGCGCGGTCTGGCGAGTCTGATCGGCGATGTCGGCGGCGAGGCCGCGCATGTCGAGCGGCCGCGGGCGCAGCGCAAAGTGCCGATCGAATTCATCAAGGCCAATCCGCGCAACCCGCGCCGCGCGTTTGCCGAAGCTGAATTGACTGAACTCGCGGATTCGATCAGGCAGCGTGGCGTAATCCAGCCGATCGTGGTGCGCGCGGTGAAGGGCGCCAACGATCGTTTCGAGATCATCGCCGGCGAGCGGCGCTGGCGCGCGTCGCAACTCGCGGGCCTGCATGAGGTGCCGATCGTTCCGGTCGAGGTCAGCGACGGCGAGGCGCTGGAAATCGCCATCGTCGAAAACGTGCAGCGCGCCGATCTGAACGCGATGGAAGAGGCGCTCGGCTATCACGCCCTCGCCAGCGAATTCAAGCACAGCGCCGAGGAGATCGCGAAGCTGGTCGGCAAGAGCCGCAGCCATGTCGCCAACATGATGCGGCTGACGAAACTGCCGGCCGATGTGCAGGAGCTGATTTCGTCGGGGCAGTTGTCGGCGGGCCACGCGCGCGCGCTGATCAACGTGCCGGATGCATCCGGCGCCGCGCAGCGCGTCGTCGCGGAAGGCCTCAGCGTGCGGCAGACCGAAGCGCTCGCGCATGAAGAGGGCGCGCCCGAGCGCAAGAGCATGAAGCCGCGCAGTGCGTCGGCGTCGGCGAAGGACACCGATACGCGCGATCTCGAAAAGCGCGTCAGCGATGCGCTCGGCTTGAAGGTCACGGTGACGCATCGCGATCCCGGCGGCACCGTGCAGATCCGCTACGGCGATCTCGACCAGCTCGACGACGTGATGCGCCGGTTGGGGGCGTGAGGTCTTTCGTCATTGCGAGGCGCGTAAGCGACGAAGCAATCCAGTCCTTGCTTCATGGCTTTCTGGATTGCTTCGCTTCGCTCGTAATGACGGCGGAGATGTTTTCGTAAGTTATAGTATCAGTCGTCCCCGCGAAGGCGGGGATGGCGATGCATTACACGCTGTGTCCGCAACATTCACCCGGCATATCAGCCGTCATGGCCGGGCTTGTCCCGGCCATCCACGTCTTTCGTTTAATCGGTAGTGAAAGAGAAAACGTGGATGCCCGGCACAAGGCCGGGCATGACGGCGAGTTCGTCATTGCGATGGAAACATCAGCTCCGCCGCCGCGCGCTGGCGGCGATGACAATCAGCGCGCGCTGGACGATGGCTGGCGCAAGCGACGCCTGCTTGCGCGAGTCGAGGGCGGCGGCGGAGAGCTGGTCCATCACCTGCGCGAGCCGCGCGGCATTGAAGTTGCGCAGCGCCGTTTCGACGGCGCCCTTCCGCGAAAAGTGCAGACGGGGAAATCCGGTTTCGGCCGCCGAGGCCGGTGACGCGCCTTCGTCCATTGCGAGGCTCGCCTTGTGCAGCGCCGCGACGTGGCGCTGCGCGGCCGAGATGATGACGCCAGGATAGATGCCCGCCGCCATCGCCTTGGCGAATTCGCTTTCGACCCTGGCGGCGTTGCCGGCGAAGGCGGCATCGACGATGGGATCGAGTTTCAGGTCGGAGGCATCCGAAATCACCGCCGCGACGTCGTCCAGCGTCACCTCGCGCGTGCCGTGAGCATAGAGCGTCAACTTGCGCAGTTCGTTGCGCGAGGTCTGGCGGTCGCCGCCGAGCGCGCCCATCAATGTCGCGCGCGCGTCGGGCGCGAGGCGCAGGTTGGCGGCGCGCATCTCGTCGTCGATCAGCTTGGCGAGGTCGCGTTCGGTGTCGGGATAGCAGGCGATCGCCACCGCGTTCCTGGCGCGCTCGCACGCCTTGCGCAGCGGCGACTCGGGGCGCAGTTCGCCGGCCTCGATGACGACGCGGCAGTCTTGCGGCGTCATCTCCGCGAGCGTTTCAACGCCGCTGGCGAAATTGCGGCCGCCGGCCTTGACGCGAATGGCGCGACGGCCGCCGAACAGCGGCACCGTCATGGCTTCGTCCACCAGCCGCGAGGGTTCGGCGGCGAGGTCGTCGCCGTCGAGCCGCACCAGCGAGAACGGATCGTTGATGTCGTCGACGGCGGAGGCGATCAGCGCGTCGGCGCGCTCGCGCACCAGGCCGGCGTCGGCGCCGTACAGCAGCACGATCGGCCGCGCCGGGTCGGGTTTGGCGAGATAGCTGTCGATGTCCCTGCCGCGCAGCGCGACCATGGCCAGTCCATACGATTGTTTCTCGTCATTGCGAGCGAAACGAAGCAATCCAGTTCTTGCTTCGTGGCTTTCTGGATTGCTTCGCTCGCAATGACGAAACGATATGCCGCGCGAACGTCGCGGGTGTCCGACAAATCCCGGCGGCGAAGAACGATCCCAATCGGGCGTTGAGGTTTTCGGCGATCTCCTGCGCGGCGCGATCCTCGGCGTCGCGGAAGGCGCGAGCACGGGCGAAGCGCTGATAGGAGCCGGGGATGTCATAAGACACGCGCGAGAAGGTCGAGCCGGTCAGCACCGTCTTGCCGCCCGCGATCACCACCAGCTTGTAGTTTGCGGTCAGGGTGTAGCCTTCGACCGACGGCAGCGCGGTCGCCGGATCGAGCAGCACCGACGCGCGGCTGGAGGACAGCCGCATTTCCAGCCGGTGGGTCGGCGGCAGCCCGGTGGCGTTGCCGTAAAGCTTGAACGCCAGCGCGTTGCGGATCTCGACGCCGAGGCGCGCCTCGCGCGAGGCGTTC
>CAUJJN010000143.1 GCA_963204905.1 Pseudomonadota bacterium | reverse complement strand
CTGATCGGAGACAGGCTGCAATGAGCGAACGAACCCAGCGCCGCCCCGCCGCATTCCGGCTCGACGATCCGCGCGTGGTCCTCAAGGACGGCGATGGAGACGGCGGCCTGTTCACGCGCGGCGCGATCGAGATCACGCCGGACCCCGATCCCGCCCTGCTGCCAGTGGCGCTGGACGAGATGCCATTGCCGCCCAAACGCCGCTCCTGGTGGGGAACCGTTTTCTGGAGCGCGGCCGGCGGCTTGCTGCTCCTCGGCGCCGGGCTCGGCGTCGCCAACCTGATCGAGGACCTGTTCGTCCGCAGCGAAGGGCTCGGCTGGTTCGCCACGGCGCTCGCCGCCGCCGCGCTGCTGGCGCTGGTCGTCATCATCGCGCGCGAGGCGTTCGGGCTGGCGCGGCTCGCGACCATCGAGAAACTCCACGAGCGCGCCGCCGCGACCGTCCTCAGCGACAGCCGCGCCGACGCTGATTCTATCGTCAACGACCTTCTGAAGCTCGCGCATGGCAATCCGGCGCTGGCCCGCGCCCGCGCCACCCTGACAAGCCATCGCGACGACATCATCGACGGCGCGGACATGCTCAAACTCGCCGAGCGCGAGTTAATGAGCCCTCTCGACCGCGAGGCGCGGCGGCTGGTGTCAGTGGCGGCGCAGCGCGTCTCCATCGTCACGGCGATCAGCCCGCGCGCCTTGATCGACGTCCTGTTCGTGCTCGCCGCCGCGTTGCGGCTGGTGCGCCAACTGGCACTGCTCTATGGTGGTCGTCCCGGCACGCTCGGCATGATCCGCCTGATGCGCCACACCATTTCGCACCTCGCCATCACCGGCGGCATGGCGGCCAGCGACAGCCTCATTCAGCAGATGCTGGGCCACGGTGTCGCGGCGAAGCTCTCGCAGCGGCTCGGCGAAGGTATCCTCAACGGCCTGCTTACCGCGCGGCTCGGTCTCGCCGCCATCGACGTGACGCGGCCGCTGCCGTTCAATGCCCTGCCCCGGCCGGCGCTCAGCGATCTCGCCAAGGACTTGCTCTCCAAGCGCGAGGACGACGCGCCGACAGCGGAGCCAGCACGGATCAGCGAGCGCTGACGCCGTTATCCGCCAGCAAGTTCCAGCGGTAGAAGGGCGTATCCGGAGGCGGCGCGAGATCCGGTGTCCATCCGGTCAATTTGCCGAGCACGTAGGTTTCCATGGCGATGCCGCGCCAGGTTCGCACGACCTCCGCCAGCGGCAAGCGTTGCGCCGAGGTCATCGCCCACAGCGGATTGTCCGCATCGGACTGCCGCACGACATACAAGCCGGCATGGCCGCGAATGCGATCCACACCGGGGTCCTTGAAACCGATGAAGCGCGCACGCTCATTGATCTCGATCACCGGGATGCGATCCTTCAACTCCCAGCGCAGCATCGCGTAGGTGCGATAGTCAGTGGTCGCGATCCACGTCGCGCCGATCAGCTTCATCTCCGCTTCGGCGCGCGCGGCGACCTGCTGATAGCCCGCTTCCGCGCCGCCGGGATCAAGCCGGCCGAGCCACGGCTTGTCGCTCACCACATAGTAGAAGAACGTCGCCACCACGATGGCAATGCCGGATACAACGGCGGCCATGGCCCATGCGGCGGTGGATTTCGCCAAACGTGATCCGTGCGTCCGCAGCCACCAAAGATTGATCGCGGTCGCTGCAAAACCGATCGGCCACATGAACATCGGCCAGGTGTCGCCGATGCGGAGCCGCAACGAGCGCCACAGGAAATATGCGAACGGCAATGCCACGGCGGTCGACAGCAGGATCGCCACGCCGTCACGCCGCCGATAACCGCGCCACAGCATGAAGCCGACCCCGGATAACGTCACCGGAAACAGCACCGGGCCGACAAGGCTGAACTGCAAGCCGAGGAATTCACCGAACCGCGCCAGCGACACTGGCGGCACGACGGTGGCGCGGACGAGCTGGAATTTGAACGACGCCCAGTCGTGCATGGCATTCCAGATCAGCACCGGCGCGAACAGCGTGAGCGCGATTATCGCGGCCACCCAGGGATAGGGGCTGAGCAGCCACCGGCGTCGCCAGTCCGGCACCACGACAAAGGCGGCAATCGCCGGCAGCAGCATCAACGCGGTCAACTTCGAGAGCAGCGCCAGCCCTCCAAACACGCCCGCCAGCAACCACCAGCGCCCGTCATCGGTCTCCGCGACGCGGACCAGCGACCATACCATCGCTGCCGCGAACACGATCAGCGCGGTGTCCGGCGCGACCTTCGCCATCAGCAATCCGTAATAGACGGCGGCCTCCGGCAGCAGCACCACCAGCGCCACGGCCCGCCAGTCGCGCGTGATCCGACGCACGATGTCCGCGAGCAAAAGCTGCGTGACCAACATAGCGACGATGCCGCCGAGACGAACGCCGAGCGTGGTGTCGCCGAGGATCGCCGTGCCGAAACGAATGAACCATGCGATCATCGGCGGATGATCCAGGAACGACAGCACGCCCTCCTTGGACCAGGTCCAGTAGTAGGCTTCGTCCGTGCGCAAATCGAGGGTGCCGGCGTAGATCACGCGCAACAGCGTCATCACTGCGACGAGCAGCACCACACCGGCCAGTTGACGGCGGCTCATGCCTTGCACGCGTGGACGGTCGCGATTGAACGAAGCGGCGGTCATGGGGAGGCCGTTCCGGCGCACATGTGATCCGGCCCTTTCAGGATTGGCCCGCTTTCGTGGCTTGCCCAAGCTCAAGCCCAGACCGCTTTGTTTCCGACTCCGATTGAGGTGTCAATCGGATCGCCGCCGGGCGGCCCTGTCGACTGACAACGCGTCTCATCGGCTCGGCCATGGCGCACGGAACCAAGTGCCACTAGTATTCCAGGACCCCACGTTCCCGGAAACCCGAGCCTCGGATTGCATGTCCCCGCCCGCCACCGCTCTTCTCGCCAAATTCGGCCGCGGCATCGGTGTGCGTCAGGTTCGCCTGACCTGCGGACTGATTCTGTTCACCTATCTGATCAGCCATTTCCTCAACCACGCGCTCGGCATCATTTCACCCGACGCCCTGACCGTCGGCGTGATCTATCACACCAACTTCTGGCAGTATCCGCCGGTTGCGCTGACCTTCTATTCCGCCGCCATCATTCATATGAGCCTCGGCATCTGGTCGCTTTACGAGCGGCGTGAATTTCGCTGGCGCGGCATCGAGCCGCTGCAACTGGTGCTGGGCCTGTGCATTCCGGTGATGATCATTTCGCACATCATCGGAATCCGCCTGAGCCAGACCCTGTTCGACACCGAGAAGCTCTATCCGCAGGTCCTCTACGCGAACTGGGTCGCCTCCTCCGGCCGGCTCTGGCTGATGCTGGCGGTTCTCAACGTGGCCTGGATTCACGGCTGTATCGGCCTGTATCTCTGGCTGCGGCTGAAGCCGATGTTCAAGGCCACGGCCCCGTTCTGGCTCGCCTGCGCCGTCATGCTGCCGACGCTCGCCATGCTCGGCTTCTATCAGGGAGGGCGCACCGTCGAGCAACAAAGCCAGTCGCAACAATGGCGAGCCGACAACTTGCAGCCGCCACATGCCGATACGCCGGCTAACCAGCAGTTTCTCGAGCAGGTCGTCAATTCCTTCCTGGCGGGCTACCTCGGCCTGCTCGGCTTGATGATCGTCGGCCGCGGCGCCCGGCTGCTGCACGAGCGGCGCGGCGGCCTGATCAAACTGTCATACGACGACGGCAGAACCATCCGTGCGCCGAAGGGGCTGAGTGTTCTCGAAGCCAGTATCCGCAACAAGGTGCCACACGCCAGCGTCTGCGGTGGCCGTGCGCGATGCTCCACCTGCCGCATTCGCATCACGGCCGGTCTCGATGCGCTGCCACCGCCTTCCAAGCGCGAGATTTTCGTGCTCGTTCGCGTCGGAGCCGGCGATGATCCGACGGTCCGCCTCGCCTGCCAGGTGCGGCCGACCGCCGATATTTCATTCGCCCGTCTGTTCGTCCCGCACGTGTCCACGCTCGATCTCCGCCGCGCCAATCCGTTGCGTACCGGCCAGGAGCGTTACCTTGTCAGCATGTTCGTCGACATGCGCGGCTCGACCAAACTCGCCGAGAAGATGTTGCCGTTCGATACGGTGTACACCGTCAACCAATTTCTCAACGTGGTGTCTGAGGCGGTGACAGCATCCGGCGGCCAGCCCAATCAGCTTTATGGCGACGGCCAATTGGCGCTGTTCGGATTGACGACCGACCCGCAGACGGCCTGCCGGCAGGCGTTGCGCGCCGCCGTCCGCCTCGCGGCCAATATCGACGACCTCAATCAGGTGCTGGTGCATGACGGCCGCGATCCGATCCGGTTCGGTGTCGGCATCCATGGCGGCGTGGTCATCGTCGGGGACATCGGGAACAGCGATCACATGGTCTTCACGGCGCTGGGCGATGCGGTGAACGTCGCGGCGCGCTTGCAGGACATGACCAAGATGCTGACTTGTGAAACCATCCTGTCCGAGGAAGTTCACCAGCGGGCCGCGCTGCCGCCGGACGCCTTGCCCGTACAGGACGCCGTCATTCGCGGCCGTGCCGAGACGATGCGCATTCGGACAGTGGCGCGATCATCGATGCTGGCGCGGCTCCTCGACGACAGGCCGGCGCCCGACGGGCCCGCGGCCAGCACGTAACATCCGGCTTATCTTTTTGTTCGCGCATGATGTTTTCTTCCCGAAAACTTTCGTGGAAGCGAATGCTGCTTTGCGGCGATATGGCGCATAAGCACCGCCGGCGGTGCTCCGGTCCACAGGATCGGCCGGTTATCGGCAACGTCCCCTGAGCCGCCTCACGCCGCCCGGTGCGTTTGGGGCTATCAAGATCGCCATATTCCGCGTATCCTCCCCGCCGTCGGAAAAGCCGGTTTCCGGGGACCGACTGTTTATGTTCGTTTTATCCTGCGGAGACGACCTGATGGCTAAAGGCACTGTGAAGTGGTTCAACCCGACCAAGGGCTACGGATTCATTCAGCCCAGCAGCGGCGGGAAGGACGTGTTCGTTCATATTTCGGCGGTGGAGAAGGCTGGGCTCTCGACGCTCAATGAAGGCCAGACTGTTGAATACGAAGAAGTCGCCAATCGCGGCAAGACCTCGGCGGAGAATCTGAAGGTCTGATCCTCGCGCGTCCCCCTTCATTCCATGTGCCGTATGACGGCCGGTGAGAACTACGCAAGGCGAGACGCAATTCAACTTCGAGCTCATGCTCTTCGTTTCTGGACAAAGGGTCCGGTTCAATCGCTGTTGAACCGGACCCTTTTTTATATCTCCATCGATTTTGTATCTGCATCGATCTATCCGCATCGGTCGCGTCGCGTGATGCGGCGGAAGCGATTTTCGGCAGAACACATCGCGGTCAGTTTTCTTTCACCCAGGCCGCGACCGGCATGACATCGGGCTTCTGGCCATAGCCGCGCGGCCAGAGATCGACGACCCATTCGGAACGTGTGGCCCGCTCCACCAGGACAGCGGTGTTGTGCGGCGTCTGCAACGCCACCACGTTGCCGCGATAATGCGGGTCGCCCACGGTGTGGAACTTCAACAGATTCCAGCCCTGCAAGATCAACAGCAGGCTGGTGGTGTTGCGGGTCGTGTCCCAGCAATCGAAATTCTGAGCATCGTTGTGGGCGCGGAAATCGGCGCGGGCAACTCGCTTGTCGGTGCCGAGCACGGGGCCGAGGCGGCGATCGAACCATACCACCGCCCTTTGCACCGCGGCGCGCTCCGCCGCTGCCGACGATCGTCCCGCCGCCATGATACGCGTCAGCGCTCCACGATCCGCAGCCGTGAAACTGAATGTTTCGCGACGACGGCAGACGAAGCCGTAACACACCGTCATGCTGCCGGCCGACGGCGGGAAGATCGACACGGAGCTGTAGAGCTGCGCGACGGGCGCACTGAGCGAGGCTGCATGTGAAGAAGCTCCGAAACATGCGAGCGCACCGGCAACCATCGCCCAATATCGCACCCACCGGCTCGGCGCTGGCGATCGCAACCGCGCGCGGTCCTGACGATCCGCCGTCGTGGTCGAAATCACTTCCTGAACTGTTTTCATGACGGAACGCTAGCGAAAGGCTCCTCGCCTGCCAATATGCGCGCGACAGCCGCCCGGGATTTGGCTCGCGAGCGTGGCATCGCTGCAATAGCCGGCCAATTTCGGTGGACTGGCGCCAAAGCACACATTGTCCAACACGGTCCAATTTCCGGGACGCGAACAATACCCGCCCTGCATCAGAATGGTTGCGCGGGCGTCGCAACGCGGATCAAATGTCTTTTCGAATCCACCGCGATCAACGCAACCAACGAAACTGATCCGGCACAAATCACGGTGCAGCGCGACCATGGAAAACGGTATCTTCGACGGCCTCAAGGTTCTTGATTGTGCAAGCTTCATCGCAGCGCCCGCGGCCGCGACGGTGCTGTCGGACTTCGGTGCCGACGTCATCAAGATCGAGCCACCCGGTGCCGGGGACCCTTATCGCAACCTCCCTAACCTTCCCGGCTATCCCACCAGTGATCACAACTATGCCTGGATGCTCGAAGCGCGGAACAAGAAAAGTCTCGCGCTCGATCTCTCCAAACCGGACGGTCGCGCCATCCTGTACCGGCTGGTGAAGGAAGCGGATGTCTTCATCACCAACTTTCCCCCGGCCGTGCGCAAGCGGCTCGGCGTCACCTATGACGATATCGCGCCGCTCAACGGGCGGCTGATCTATGCGTCCTTCACCGGTTACGGCGAGACCGGGGCGGAGGCCAACAAGCCCGGGTTCGATAGCAATGCATGGTGGGCACGCTCCGGCCTGATGGACCTCGTGCGCGCCGACGAGAACACCACTCCGGCGCGTTCGGTGGCCGGTATGGGCGATCATCCCTGCGCCATGGCGCTGTACAGCGGTATCGTCACCGCACTCTACAAGCGCGAGAAGACTGGTCAGGGTTCGCACGTCAAATCCAACCTGATGGCGAACGGCGTCTGGGCCAGCGGCGTGCTCGCGCAAGCCAAGCTGTGCGGCGCGCAATTCCAGCCGCGACGTCCGCGCGAACATGCGCTGAATGCCGTGACCAATCACTACCGATGCCGCGACGGGCGCTGGTTGATCCTCTCGCTCCTGAACGAAGACAAGCAATGGCCGGCGCTGGCTCGCTGTCTCGGTCGCGAGGATTTTATTACCGATCCGCGCTTCGCGACAAAGGTGGATCGCCATGCGCGGTCACTGGAACTGATCAAGATCTTCGACGGCATTTTCGCCACGCGCGACCTCGCCGATTGGCGTGCCGCGCTCGATGGTAACGGCCTCGTCTTCGGCGTGGTCGGCATTCTCGACGATATTCCGCAGGATAGGCAGATGCGCGAGAACGACGTGCTGATCCCGTTCGCGGGCGAGAGCATGCTCACTATCAATAGCCCGATCTGGATCGACGGCAGCAACAAGCGGCAGCCTCAGCTTCCGCCGACGTTGGGCGAACATAGCGATGAGCTCCTGCGGCAGGCGGGCTACACCGAGGACGAGATCCGCAATCTTCGCGGCACCGGCGTCATCGGCTAGTCTTTTCAGGACGCAGCGGCGTATGAGCCTACTGGCGCATCCACAGCCAGCCGAGCAGAACGATAACAAGGGCCACGATCACAGCCCAGACGCTGAGTCGGATGTTGCTTCCGACCTGTCGTGCGCTTTCATTTTGCGCAATCACTCTGTTTCGCCGCTTCGTCGCTGGTTCGACGTCGTTCATGGCCGCATTCTCCCGCGGATGAATCAACGAAGCACATGTCTATCCGTTCCGGACAACCGGCTGGGACGCAGCGCGGAAATCCGGCGGCGTCCCTTCGAAAGGCACGACAACGAGCGAGCCGGAAGCTACCGGGCGACGATCAACCCCTTGCTGGTGACGACCACCCAGCGGCCATCCTGCTTGCGAATGGCATCGACGCGGCCGAGCCCAGGCAACGGATCGCCGGCATAGACCTCATAGAGGCCTTCCCGGCCCTCGATCAGCGCACCGCCATTGCCGACGTTGCGAATGCGCCAACCCTGCACCGTCGGCAGACGGTTGGCTTCCGCAGCCCTGTTGGGTGCAGCCACCGGGGTCGGAATCGACGCGGTGGCCTCCTTCGGGTTTTCCTTGGCTGCGGCGCCAGTTGGCGCCGACGCGACCGGCGCGGCGGCGGCCACGCGCATTTTCTCCACCGTTTCAGTAAGCTTGGCGAGCTTCCCGGCCGGCTCGGCCTGGGCCTTCTCAACCTTCTCGACGCGGTCGGTGATCTTCGCCAGTTGCGAGGCGTCGGCCTTGGCGGAGCGCTCGGTGCTGGTCTTCAACGCGGCGATTTCCGCGTTCAGCTTGCCGATCGTTTCGTTGAGCGCCTGTACCTGCTGGAGCGCGGCCGAGTTGCCCTTGTCATCGGAGCGATGCCCGAACGCGACGGATGCCAACGTCCCACCGATCACGCCCGCCACCGCGGCCAGCGCGAAGACGGCAGCCAATGCGGCGAGACGGCGCTTGCCGAACAGACCGGGCTTCGCCGGCCCTTGCGCTGCGGCCGCTTCCTCACCGCCCGCACTCCAATGGCCGTCGCGCACCGGAGGCAGCACCATGATGTGATTACCAGTCGCCTTCGCGGCAGCTGGCTCGGAAGCGGTAGCCGTGACATCATTCTCGGACGCCTTCGGCTTATCCTGTCCCGTGGCCGCATCGGACGATGCGGCGGTCGACTCCGCCGGCTTGCCGTCGGCAGACGCGGTGTTGCTGGTGGATTCGTTGACGGCAGGCTCAACGCGATCGTCACGATTCTGATCGGCCATGTTTTCGCTCACAGGTCTGAAATCCTCGACAGATTGACAATTTGGTAACCATGATTGCTTGCCAAATGGTTACGAACGACTGTGCCGTAATTATGGATGGGGCTACCTGACTATGGCCTGAACAACCTTGGGCGCCCCATCGCGAAGTTCGGACTGCGCCTCTAACCTGCTCTTTTGACAGAATTTCCCGCTGCAACCGATTTCCCCTCCGCCCGCGGCACGGTAATATCCGCTCGGAAAGCGGCGAGGATGGACGGACGCAATTCACGGCGTCCCCATCGCCAAGCCGCCGAACCGGGTTACAAACAAGCCGCCGCCACGCGCCTGGCTGGACGGCTCATCAGGGGGAAGCATGAAACTCTACGATTCCATCGGACCCAATCCGCACCTCGTCCGCATGTTCATTGCCGAGAAGGGTCTGAACATCCCGACCCAGACCGTCGATCTGCGCGGTGGCGAAAACCGCCAGCCGGCGCATCTGGCGCGCAACCCGCATGGCCAGCTGCCGGTGCTCGAACTCGACAACGGCAGCCATCTCGCCGAAGTCACGGTGATCTGCGAATACCTTGAGGAAAAGCATCCGACGCCGGTGCTGATTGGCGCCACGGCGGAAGAGCGTGCCGAGTGCCGGATGTGGACGCGCCGCATCGATCTCAACATCTGCGAGCCGCTGACCAACGGATTCCGTTTCGCCGAGGGGCTGAAGCTGTTCAAGGACCGCATCGTCTGCGTGCCGGAAGCCGCACCCGGCCTGAAGAAGATCGCCGCAGATCGTCTCCGATGGCTCGACGGTCAAATGCAAGGCAAGGAGTATATCTGCGGAGCGCGCTTCACCCTCGCCGACATGCTGCTGTATTGCTGGCTCGCTTTCGGCACGCAGGTCGGCCAGCCGCTGGACGAGGCCAACACCAATATCGCCGCATGGTTCAAGCGCGTGGCGGAACGCCCGTCCGCGAAGGCGTAACGTAGCCGTCAATCGCTTGCCATCGCGCCAAGCAATCCAGACTTTTAAGGAAAGACTGGATTGCTTGGCGGTGCCTGGACGCGAACGGCGCGAAGCACCGATCCGCGTGCGCGCAACGACGACCTACAGCTTAGAGAACAACCGGCCTGTCCGGCAGTTCGTTGCGGCCATCACGGCCTTTCGGAAAATGCGTCGCGAGGTGCCGGGTGACCGCCTGAATACCTGCGATCACGCCCTGCTCAAAACGCTCCTTGGCGAACTCGGTCTCCATCGCTGAACAAATCTGCTGCCAGACGGCATGACCGACCGCCGCGTCGATACCGCGATCGGCGATGATCTCGACATTGCGGTCCGCCAGCAGCACGTAGATCAACACGCCGCTGTTCTGCGCGGTATCCCAAATACGCAGCCGCGCGAACAGATCAAGCGCACGCTCACGCGCCGATTGATCGCGAAACAGTGGGCGACCATCCAGCGCGCCTTCGACGACAAACCGGATTTGCCCGGCGTGGGTGGCTTCGCTAGCCTTGATGGCCTGCTCGATCACGTTGAGCGAAGACTTCGGAAACGTCCGGTTGACGCGCGAGCGATTGGCGAGGAGGTGCTTGCCGATCCGTGCGATGCCCATCGTCACCATCTCCCCGACGCGCCGCCGCCACCGAAACTGCCGCCACCGCCGCTGAAGCCCCCACTCGACCCGCCGGACCAGCCACCGCCGCCGCTGCCCCCTGACCAGCCACCGCGGCCGCCGCCGCCGGACGGCATGTCGCTGTCGCCGATCAAGGTGAAGACGAAGGCAATAACGCCGATGAGGGCGGCGACCGCCAACGTGCCGGCGAGAAACCAGATCACCAGAGCAACGAGACCACCGGTGACGACAGCGCCGAGCAATCGACCGAAGATGCCCCGGAAGATGCCTCCGAATATCAGTACGGCGAAGAAGGCCACCGGACCGATAGCTTCAAGATTGTCGAAAACGCCCGTGCTTTGTTGCTGACGCTTCGGCTCGGGCAGCGGTTCGCCGTCGATCACGCCAA
Organism: Pseudomonadota bacterium; assembly: GCA_963204905.1. Classification (GTDB taxonomy): domain Bacteria; phylum Pseudomonadota; class Alphaproteobacteria; order Rhizobiales; family Xanthobacteraceae; genus 62-47. The sequence goes on along the minus strand of CAUJJN010000143.1, from coordinate 11,822 downwards.
TCATCCGATCCACGCCCGCCGCAATGCCGCCGGCAAAATCGCCCTGACGGAATTTCGGGGTGATGATCTCGTCGATGATGCGTTTTGACGTCGCGTCGGTTAGCGCGCCTTCAAGACCGTAGCCAACCTCGATGCGGAGCCGGCGATCATCCTTGGCGACCACCAGAACGGCGCCGTCGTCGACCTTCTTACGGCCGATCTTCCAGGCTTCCGCGACCCGGATCGAGAATTGCTCGATGGTCTCGGGCTCCGTTGTCGGCACAACGAGAACCGCGATCTGACTACCCTTGCGTTGCTCGAAAGCTTGCAGCGAGCTGTCGAGATTTGCGATCTGCTCAGCTGTCAGCGTCCCGGTCTGATCGACGACGCGGCCGGTGAGCGGCGGAACCGCCACGTCGGCGACCGCGACGACGGCCCAGCACAGCATCCATGCCAGCAGCGCCGCCGCAACCGTTTTGATCGCTGTCATGTGCGATCCGTCGGCTTATTTGGCGGGTGCGGGCGTCGGTGAAGGTGCAGGTGCAGGTGCAGGTGCAGGTGCAGGGTTGAAATCGACCTTCGGAGCGGTCGAGATGGCCTTCTCATTTTCGACGGTGAAGTTCGGCTTCTCCTTGTAACCGAACATCATCGCCGTCAGGTTCGACGGAAACGAGCGGACCGTGACGTTATAGTCCTGCACCGACTTGATGTAGCGGTTACGCGCCACGGTGATGCGGTTCTCGGTGCCCTCGAGCTGCGACATCAGATCGCGAAACAGCGCATCCGACTTCAACTGCGGATAGTTTTCCGTCACCACCAGCAGGCGCGACAGCGCGCCGGAGAGTTCGCCCTGCGCCTGCTGGAACTTGTTGAAGGCGGCCGGATCGTTGAGCGTTTCGGGTGACGCCTGAATGCTGCCGACCTTGGCGCGTGCATTGGTGACGCCGAGCAGCACGTCCTTTTCCTGCTGCGCGAAGCCCTTCACCGAATTGACGAGGTTGGGAACGAGATCGGCGCGGCGTTGATATTGGTTCACGACCTCAGACCAGCTCGATTTGATCTGCTCGTCCTGACTCTGGATCGCGTTGTAGCCGCAGTTGGTCAGACTCAATGTCGCCAAAGCCGCCAGGACGGTAAGAAGCCGACGCATCAATATCTCCTGTCATGTCGCTGCATGGAACTCTTGTACTCACATGTCCGGCGGACATGGAGTGGTCAGTCGCAAGCATATCCCAAACGGCGGCGAACGCCACGCTTGGCGAATTGCGGTGAAGTTCTACCGCCGGTCTAGGCGCTCTTGGCGCGCTTCTCGGCATCCCGGATCGCCTGCCAGATTTTCACCGGCGACAGCGGCGTATCCAGCGTCTTGATGCCGAGCGGCGCCAATGCATCCATCACCCCGTTGGTGATGCAGGGCGGACCGCCGATCGCGCCCGACTCGCCACATCCCTTGGCGCCGAGCGGATTGGTCCGGCACGGCGCGGAGCCATCGAGCGTGACGTCGATCGCCGGAATATCGCTGGCGCGCGGGATGCAGTAATCCTGATAGCTCGCGGTGAGAAGCTGGCCATCCTGATCGTAGGCCACGGTTTCGTACAATGCCTGACCGATCCCTTGCGCCACGCCGCCATGCACCTGACCTGCGACCAGCATCGGGTTGACCGCAATGCCGACGTCATCGACCGTGGAATAGCGCACCACGCGAGTGATACCTGTCTCCGGATCGATTTCGACCTCGCAGATGTGCGCGCCGTTCGGCCAGCTCGGTCCATCAACCTCGCCGGTGCTGTCGACGCTGAGCCGTGCATCCTGTTCCGCTCTGGCGATATCGAACAATCCGATTCTGCGGTCGGTGCCGACCACCGTCAGCCAGCCGTCGCCATATTCGATGTCCTCGACCGCAGCTTCCAGCAGATGCGACGCCTTCTCGCGCGCCTTGGCAATCAGATCGGCGGACGATACCGCGACGGCGGTTCCGCCGACGAACAGCGAGCGCGAGCCAACGCTGCCGTAGCCCTGCGCCAGATCGGTATCGCCCTGCACGACATCGATCTTGTCGATCGGAATACCCAGCGACGATGCAATCATCTGCGAGTAGCTGGTTTCCAGCCCCTGCCCCATCGCCTGTGTGCCGGAGTACAGCACGACGCGACCTTCGGCAGTTGCATGAAGACTGACCTTTTCGCTGTGGGCGCGGCCGCCGGTCCATTCGATATAGCTGGTCAGACCACGGCCGTAGAGCAGCCCCTTCTTCCTCGCGGCTTTCTTGCGCGCGGCGAAGCCGTCCCAATCCGCCTGTTCGGACGCCCGCTCGAGCATGTGAGCGAACGCGCCGCTGTCGTACACCTGGCCGGCGGCGTTGGTGTAGGGGAGTTGGCCCGGCTGGATGAAATTGACCTTGCGGATCTGGCGCGGGTCGATGTTGAGCTGCCGCGCCGCCGCATCCATCAAGCGTTCGACGATGAACACCGCTTCTGGCCGCCCTGCGCCGCGATAGGCGCCGACCGGCGCGGTGTTGGTCATCACCGCCTTGACTTCGAAATGCACCAGCGGAAGATCGTAGACGCCCGTAGCGACGAACGGCCCGAGCACCAGCGGAATGATCACGCCGGCGCCGGCGAGATAAGCGCCGGTACCGCCGAGCGAGCGCACGCGATAGGCCAGCACGCGCCCCTTCGCATTCAGCGCGAACTCTGCCGTCGAGGTGAGATCGCGGCCATGGGTGCCGCCGACGAATTCGTCGGTGCGATCACCGCGCCAGCGTACCTTGCGGTTAAGCTTCACGGCCGCATAGGCGACCAGACCATCCTCCGGATAGAGGCCGGTCTTCTGCCCGAAGCCGCCGCCCATGTCGCCAACCTTGACATGAATACTGTCCTTCGGCCGCTTCAGGATAGCGTCGGCTAGAATATCGCGCGTCGAAGTCGGCGTCTGCGATTGCACATGCAGGATCAACCGCCCCGATGACTTCTCAATCTCGGCAATGGTGCCGCGCGGTTCCATGGCAGACGGCACGAGCCGTTGACTGGCGACATCGAGCTTGACCACATGCTTCGCCGTCGCGAACACATTCTCGACTTTGACGGCATCGCCATAGCTCATCGCGGCGACGATATTGTCGGGGGCCTCCTGCCACGCGCGGGGCGCGTCTGGCGCGATCGCCGCGACCGGATCGACCACCGATGGCAGCACGTCGTAATCGACGACGATGGCTTCCATCGCCAGCCGCGCCGCATCCGGCGTCGCTGCCACGACCGCCGCGACCGGCTCGCCGGTGAAGCGCACGACTTCATGCGCCAGCAGGCGACGTGGCGGCAGCAACATGCCGGAGCCGTCAGGCCGCTTGAAAATCGGCAGGGTCGGAATGCTTCCGACATCATCGGCCATCAGATCCGCGCCGGTGAAGATCGCCTCGACGCCGGACATGGTCCGCGCGGCCGTACTGTCGATCGACACGATGCGGGCGTGCGCATGCGGCGACCGCAACAGCATCAACCACAAGGCGCCATCCGCGGGCTTGTCGTCGAGATACTTGCCGTGTCCCGTCAGCAGTCTTCGATCCTCGAGACGCTTGACCGGCTGGCCGGCGCCGAACCGCATGTTGGCAGGCAGAATGTTCATGCAAAAAAACCTTCGGTCGATCATTGACGCGGGACGCGCGACGACGTTCGGAAAAGCGAGCCGCGCTTGGCTCTCCACGCCGATTAGGCGATATCGGACAGCACGGCTTCGATCACCTTGCGCTCGTCAGCGTTCAGCGGCGACTGTGGTGGAATGGGATCACCGACATCGTAGCCCTGGACGTTCAGTCCGGCCTTGATACAGGCGGCGAGATTGTACTTGGCGAAAGCTTCGTTCAGCCGCCACATCCGGCGCTGCAATACCAGCGCGTCATCCCATCGCCCGGCCTTGCACAATTCGTAAAGCTTGACGCTGTCGCGCGGCGCGACACAGGCCGGCCCCGCCATCCAGCCGCGCCCGCCGATCAGCATCACCGCCGCCGGAATATGCGCTGACGCGGCGAATACATGGATTTTATCGCCGCAACGATTCATGATCGACAGCAAGCGACCGGTGTTGGTCGATGCATCCTTGATTCCGACGATACGCGGATGCTCGGCCAGTCGCGCGATCACATCGAGCGTCAGATCGGAGCGCTGGAAGTTCGGATTGGTGTAGATCACCACCGGAATATCGACCGCGTCCGCGATGGCCCGGAAGTAAGCTTCGACCTGCGCATCCTTGAGCGGAAAATAGGCTTCGAGAATGGCGAGGATGCCGTCGGCGCCCATCTGCTGATAGGCCCGCGCCTGCGCGACGGTGTCCGCGATCGACGTCGACGCGACACCGACAATGACCGGCACCCGGCGTTGCGCCGCCTCGATGGTCGCCCGCGCCACGGTGGCGCGCTGCGCGCCATCGAGATAGGCGAACTCACCGGTCGAGCCGAGTGGCGTCAGTCCGTGGACGCCGGCTTTGATCAGATCGTCGCACAGCCGCCCGAGCACATCGGTGCGAATGCCGCCCGCCGCATCGACGGGCGAGACCAGATATGGAAAAACGCCGTGAAAATCAGAGTGCGGATTTGTCATGATATGGTTTTGGCGGCAACCCGCCCCGCCCGTCAAGCACCGGAGCGGAATGGGAGGTCCCCGCCGCTATCCCTTGATCGCCGCGAAACCGGCCTCCAGGCCGGCGATCAGATCGGCCTCTGCTTCCATCCCCACCGACAACCGCAACAGGCTGTCGCTGATGCCGGCGACGCGACGCGCCTCCGCACCCATCTTCACATGGGTCATGGTGGCGGGATGGGCGATCAGGCTCTCGACGCCCCCGAGCGATTCCGCGAGCGTGAACACCTCGACCGCCTCGACAAAGGCCCGCACCGCGTCGGTGCCGCCCATCAGTTCGAAGCTCAGCATCGCGCCAAATCCGGCCTGCTGGACCTTGGCCAGCGCGTGCCCCGGATGCGATGGCAGGCCAGGATAGTAGACCGCGCGCACTTGCGGATGCTGGTTGAGAAACGCGGCGACGGCGCCGGCGTTGGCTTGCTGCCGCTCGACGCGTGCGAACAAGGTCCGCACCCCGCGCAAGGTCAGATAGGAATCGAAAGGCGCGCCGGTGACGCCAACAGTATTGACCCAATCCTTCAGCGTCTCGACGTCCTTTTCATCGGCAGCGATCACCACGCCACCGACCACATCGGAATGGCCATTGAGGAATTTGGTGGTGGAGTGCACCACATAATCGGCACCCAGCGCGATCGGCCGCTGCAGCGCCGGCGACAGGAAAGTGTTGTCCACCGCCACCTTGGCGCCAACCACCCTGGCGCGCGCCACAACCGCCTTGATATCGGTGATACGCATCAACGGATTGCTTGGCGTCTCGATCAAGATCAGGGCGGGGTTGCGGGCCATCGCCGCGGTCAGCGCGGCCGGATCGTGAAAATCCACCAGCGCCAGTTCGATCTGCCCCGATTCCTGCCGGGCCGCGAGAAGCCGATGGGTGCCGCCGTAGCAATCGTGCGGCGCGATCACCAGCCCGCCGCGCGGCGCGCGCGACAAAACAACGTCGATTGCTGCCATGCCGGAGCATACCACCACGGCACCAGCCCCACCCTCGAGCTTGGCAATGGTGTCAGCCAGCAAATCGCGGCTGGGATTGGCGGTGCGCGTATAGTCATAAGGGCCGGCCTTCTCGTAAGCCGGGAACGCAAAGGTGCTCGACAGATAGATCGGGGGCGTCACCGAGCCAAATGCACGATCGCTCGCAATCCCGTTCGCCACCGCGACGGTGTGAGGGTCCCTCGGTTTCGACATTGTCTTCGGTCCTGATTGTATCGCGACAAGGTGCGACGGCCGCCGGTTCCGCAAGACCGGTTCGGCACCGTTCGCGTCGCTTGTGTAATGGCTTTCGGGAACAAAGGAAACCGCGCGGATCAGGTTTTAAAGCCGGGCGCACCCGATCTGAGCCGAATCAGGATTTTCGCTCAATCGTTGAAATGCCGGCCTTCCTTGACCTCGGCCACGTAGCCCGCGCGGATGGCAAAATCGCCGAAGTGTTCCTTGGGCCGCCGCGCCTGGGCATAATGGCCCAGCACCTTCTCCAGCGCCTCCAGGATCACCGGCTCTCCGACGTTTTCGAGATACATCTTGTTGAGCCGCTGGCCGTGGAAGCCGCCGCCAAAATAGAGATTGTATTTGCCCGGCGCGCGGCCGGTCAGCGCGATCTCGGCGATGTAGGGCCGCGCGCAGCCATTCGGGCAGCCGGTCATGCGGATGGTGATTGGCTCATCGCGCAGGCCATGCGCATCGAGGATCGGCTCGATCTTCGATAGCAGCGTCGGCAGGTAGCGTTCGCTTTCGGCCATCGCGAGACCGCACGTCGGCAGTGCCACGCAGGCCATCGAGTTGAGCCGCAATGCGCTACCGACATTCAGCCCGGCCAGACCGTACTCATCGAGCAGCTTGGCGATGGTGGGGCGATCCTCCGGCGCGATCTCCGCGATGGTGAGGCTCTGGTTCGGGGTCACGCGGAACGTCCCCTTGTGAACCTGCGCGATGGCGCGCAAGCCATCCATCAGCCGCAACTCCGGGGTGTTGATGACGCGGCCGTTCTCGATGAACACCGTGTAGTGATGGCGGCCGTCGTCGCCCTGCACCCAGCCGATCGGATCGCCATTCGAGGTGAACTCAAACGGCTTCGCTGCGGCGAACGGATGGCCCAGCCGCCGCTCGATCTCGGCCTTGATCCAGTCGAGCCCCTTGTCGTCGATCGTATATTTGAAACGGGCGTGAAGCCGATTGACCCGATCGCCATAGTCACGCTGCACCGACATCACCGCATCGATCGTCGGAATCAACTGCGCGACAGGAATGAAGCCGATCACGTCGGCCAAGCGCGGATAGGTTTCCGGCGCTTGATCGGTGCGCCCCATGCCGCCGCCGATGGCGACGTTGAAACCTTTCAGTGTGCCGCGCGACACGATGGCGATGAAACCCAGGTCCTGCGCATAGACATCGATATCGTTGCTCGGCGGCACGACGAAGCCGATCTTGAACTTGCGCGGCATATAGGTGCGCCCGTAGAACGGCTCCTCAGGCTCCTTCACCTCGCTGGCTTCCTGCTGGTACCAGATTTCGTCGTACGCGCCGGTCTTCGGGATCGCATGATCGCTGGCCTGCTTCGCCAACGCATAGACCTCGGCATGAATCTTCGACAAATGCGGATTGATCGAGGCCATCACGCCGCGGGTATCGTCACCGCACGCCGCGCGCGTGTCCAGCAGGACATCGCGCAGGCCCTGCATCAAGGCGCGCAGATCCGTCTTCAGGACGTGGTGAAACTGGAACGTCTGCCGTGTCGTCAACCGCAACGTATTGCCGGCATAGTCACGCGCCAGCGCATCGAGCTTGAGCCACTGGCTGGCGCTGAGCACACCGCCCGGCAGCCGCACCCGCGCCATGAAACTGAAAGCCGCCTCGAGTTTCTGGCGGCGGCGCTCATCGCGGATGTCACGATCATCTTGCTGATAGATGCCGTGGAACTTCATCAGCTTGGTATCGCTGGTGGTGACAGCTCCGGTGATCGGATCGAACAGGCTATCATTGATGGTGCCACGCAACTGACGGCTGTTGGCCTTCAGGGTTTCATCAGGCCCGAGCTTGTCCAGCGGTTGCGAGACGTCGCGGCTGCGATCCAGCGTCGTTGCATTCGTCATGTCAGGACCTCAGTAAACGTCGCGCTGATAGCGGTGGTCGCGCTGCAACGCCGAGAGATATTCAGCGGCGGCAACGGCATCCCGACCGCTTTCCGTCGCGACGATATCAAGCAACGCAGCGTGCACATCCGGCGCAAGATGCGCGGCGTCTCCGCACACATAGACATGCGCGCCTTCCTCCAGCCACGCATAGACGTCGCGGCTGTTCTGGCGCAGCCGATCCTGCACGTAAACTTTCGGCGTCCGGTCGCGCGAGAAGGCGACGTCCATCCGGGTCAGCACCTTGTCCTTCAGCAGGCCCTGCCATTCGGTCTGATAGAGGAAGTCGCTGCGGAAGTTGCGCTCGCCGAACACCAGCCACGAACGCCCGGACGCACCGCGCGCCTCGCGCTCCTGCATGAAGGCGCGATAGGGCGCGACGCCGGTGCCAGCACCGATCATCAGGATCGCGGCGTCGTCCTGCGGCAGCCGGAAATGCGGATTGCTCTGAATATAAACCGGAACGATGGCGTCCGGCGCGGCGCGCTGCGCCAGATAGCCGGAAGCGACACCGGCACGCGGCTGGCCATCGAGATCGTAGCGCACCGTACCGACGGTGAGATGCGCCTCGTCCGGCGCGGCGGCGAGACTCGACGAGATCGAATAGAGTCGGGGTTGCAGCGGCCGCAACCCTCGCAGCAGCGTATCAGCGTCAATGCCTTTCACCGGAAACTGGCGAATGATATCGACGACGTGATGCTCGCGTATGAAGGCCGACCGCGCCTCGGCCTGCTCGGGTCCGCGCAACCGCGCCAGAGCGGCCGCGCCGCTCAGTTCCGCCCAATGATCGATGAAGCGCGGCGTTACCGCGCTCACCTCGAACGCTGATGACAGCGCCTCGCCGAGCGACAGTTGCTTCTGCTTGACGGTGGTCGATACGTCCGCCGCAAGCCCGACGCTGCTCAGCATGGCTTCGACCACCGCCGGGTCGTTGCGCGGCACGACGCCAAGCGCGTCGCCCGGCTCGTACACCAGCCCCGAACCTTCCAGCGACAGCTCGATGTGCCGCGTTTCCTTGCTCGACCCGCGCCCGGTCAGCACGATGTTATCGATCACCGTGGCCGCGAACGGATTCTGTTTGTCGAAAGTGGGCGGCGCGGCCGGCGTGACGGCGCGCGGGGTTGCCCGCGCAGGCGTTGCCGCCGCGTCGTGCGGGGCGAGTTTCGTGACAACAGCCCTGATCCATGCTGGCGCGGCTTCGTCGAAATCGACATCGCAATCCACACGCGTTTCCAGCCGCGTCGCACCGAGTTCTTCCAGGCGGCGGTCGATCCGCTTGCCCCCCTCGCAATACTTCTCATAAGTCGAATCGCCCAATGCGAGCACCGCAAAGCGCAGGTCGGGAAGCTTCGGCGCTTTGCGACCCTCGAGGAATTCGAAGAACCCGACAGCGGATTGCGGCGGATCACCTTCGCCATGCGTGCTGGTGATCACCAGCAAATCCTGTTCGTCCTTCAGCTTGCGCGTCTTGTAGTCGGCCATATCCGATACGTCCGCGACAATCCCGTGCTGCTTCACGGCTTCGGCGAAGGTCTTGGCCAAGCCACGGCTGTTGCCGGTCTCGGTGCCATAGAGAACCGTCAGCGTTCGCGTTGCGGGGACCGAAGGCAACACGTGCTCCGGCTCCCCACGCTCACGCACCGCGACCGGATCGAAGCCGCCGGGCGCACGCGCTGTCGAGCCGACGCCCGCGAAATAGCCGCTGAGCCACAGCGCCTGCGCCGGCTGCAACGAAACCGCGAGGTCGTTGATCCGTTCCCACTGATCGCTGCTCAGGCCTGGGCCAGAGAATTCCATCTTGGTCATCACACTCAATCCCGGTGCCGTTCGGCGCTGTTCGATCCGCTTTGGCGCGACGCGGATCATCAAAACCGCACCATCGTCGAAGACGAAACGGCTCCACTCACCGCCGTTGGCGCGTGAATGAGCCATAATCCAAATTCGGAATTTTCTTGAGCAAAATCAATGAGATTGATATTTTCTCAATCATCGCTGCGACGTTCGAGTTGTTCTCATTCAATGCACGCGGGCAGCAGGAATCTTGCCCTCGCCGTCGAAACCGGTGCGGGAAGACGCGACTCTGAACGTGCGCCGTGACACCGGACACAAAAAAGCGGCTGACCGAATCCGGTCAGCCGCTTGCTTCGTGAACGCGAGAGATCGATCGCGTCCTACTTCTTGATCATCGGGCAGTTGCCGTCCTTGAGCGGACGAAACGCTTCGGCCGCGGGGATGGTCTGCACCAGTTTGTAGTAGTCCCAGGGCCCCTTGGATTCGGCCGGCGACTTTACCTGAAACAGATACATGTTGTGGATGTGACGGCCATCCTCGCGCACAGTGCCCTTGCCGAACAGCGGATCGTCGGAGGGCATCTCCTTCATCTTCGCGACAATCACTTGTCCATCCGAACTGTTCGCTGCGGCCGCCGCGCGCAGATAGTGCAGCGTACCGGCATAGACGCCGGCCTGGATCATGGTCGGCCGCTTGCCGCCCATCATCGCCGCGAACCGATCGGAGAATTTGCGCGTGCCATCATTGAGGTCCCAGTAGAAAGCCTCGGTCAGATAGAGTCCCTTGGCGACGCTGAGGCCAATGGCATTGACGTCGGTCACCTGCATCAGCAGCGCCGCGAGTTCCTGACCGCCCGCCTGCAATCCGAACTCCGACGCCTGCTTCACCGAATTAATCGTGTCGCCGACCGCGTTGGCGAGCGCGACGACCTTGGCTTTGCTGGCCTGTGCCTGCAACAGGAACGACGAGAAGTCGGCCGTGCCGGTCGGGTGCCGCACGGTACCGAGCACCTTGCCACCTTCCGCCTTCACCACGGCGGCGGCATCGCTCTCCAGCGAATGGCCGAAAGCGTAGTCAGCGGTTACGAAGAACCAGGTGTCCTTCTTGGCGCGCAGCAGCGCCAGCGCCGTCCCGTGTGCGAGCGCCCATGTATCGTAGCTCCACTGCACGGTGTTCGGCGAACATTTCTCGCCTGTCAAAAGCGACGTGCCGGGACCCGAGGCGATGAACGCAGCCTTGCTGCCGCGGACGACTTCCTGCACCGCGAGAGCGACCGAGGAGAACGGCACATCCAGGATGGCATCGACCTTCTCAACATCGATCCAGCGGCGCGCCAACACGCCGCCGACATCGGCCTTGTTCTGGTGCTCGCCTTGAATCAGGTCGACCTTGATATTCGGCCTTTCCTTCTGGAAATCTTCAATGGCGAGCTTGGCCGCGGCGACCGAACCTGGCCCCGTCGAGTCTGCGGCGAAACCGCTCAGGTCGGTCAGCACACCGAGTTTCAGCGTGTTGTTGGGAATTTCCGCCTGCGCGGACCCCATCGCCAGCAACAGGGCAGCCCCCGCCAGAAAACCAGTCGTCGATCTCAACATTCCGTCTCACTCCCCTTTTGATCTTGTTGAATTCAAGTCGAACGAACCCACGCCGCCTAGCGGCGAAGAGTGCTCAAAATGTCTTGCGCGACGTCGATACGAACGGTGCCGCGCTCCACCAGCACTTTCGCCACCGCGTCGATCTCGTCGCCAACCGCGCCTGCCATCATCGCGATGTTCTGCGCATGCAACCCCATGTGCCCGGCCTGAATTCCGGTGGTGGCGAGCGCCTTGAGCGCCGAGAAGTTCTGAGCGAGGCCGACCGCCGCTATGATGCGGGCCAGCCGTTCCGCTGTTGTGACACCGAGAATCTTCAGGCACGCCTGCGCGGTCGGATGAATCTTGGTGGCGCCGCCGATCAGGCCGACGGCCAGCGGCAGTTCGATCGATCCCGAAAGGTTACCGTCGGCATCAACCTCATAACGCGTCAGGCTGGTGTAGCGGCCGCCGCGTGCCGCGAAGGCATGCGCGCCCGCCTCCACCGCGCGGGTATCATTGCCGGTGGCCAGCACCACGGCGCTGATGCCGTTCATGATGCCTTTGTTATGCGTGGCGGCGCGATAAGGGTCCGCTTCCGCAAACTGATATGCGCTGATGATGCCATCACGCACGCTCGCGCCGCCGATCTCGTCCAGCGTCCAGGTCGCGTGCGCGCGCGCCAGGCGGCGATCCGCCAGATTCGAAAGAATACGCAGGAA
>CAUJJN010000142.1 GCA_963204905.1 Pseudomonadota bacterium | reverse complement strand
CCGCTCAGCAGGGGCCTTCGTCAGCGATTTTTTCAAGGAGGATTTGGGCTTCATCTTCGTTCCTTCGTCACTACGACGAAGCCCAAATCCTCCTTAAATCACAACCTCAATTCTGTGCCATTGGTGCTGACGGCGGACAGTATTGCACGACGTTTCCATCGCACCAAAAACCAATAACAGGAGGGACAGGATGAAAAGACGTTTTTCAAATCTCATGGCAGGGCTCGCAGCTGCGACCAGCCTTGTTTCCATGCCACTATCGGCCGCTGGGCCAACCAGCGCTGAAATTCAAAATGATGCCGCCACACCGGGCGATGTGCTCAGCTATGGCATGGGGCCTTGGCAACAACGCTTCAGCACGCTCGACAAGCTCAACAGCCAGAATGTGGCCAAACTAGTGCCTGCCTTTGCCTCGTCGCTTGGCGGTGAAAAGCAGCGCGGGCAGGAATCGCAGCCTATTGTTTATGATGGCACGATCTATGTGACCGGTTCGTATTCCCGCCTGTTCGCATTTGATGCACGAACCGGTGAGAAGAAATGGGAATACAACGCGCGCCTTCCAGATGGCATCATGCCTTGCTGCGATGTTGTGAACCGTGGCGCTGCAATCCATGGCGATAAGGTCATTTTCGCCACGCTCGATGCGCGTCTGATCGCGCTCGACCGCCACACCGGCAAAGTCTTGTGGAACAAGAAGTCCGCCGATTATCAGGCCGGCTATTCGGCCACCGCCGCCCCGCTGATCGTCAAAGACATGATTATCACCGGCAATGCAGGTGGTGAATTCGGTGTGGTTGGCGCGGTACAAGCGCGCAATGTCGATACCGGCGAACTGATTTGGGAACGCCCGGTAATCGAAGGCCATACCGGCACGCTGAACGGCCAGCCCAATGGCATGACCGGCAAGCTCAACGCATCATGGACGGGCGATACCTATAAGACTGGCGGCGGCGCAACCTGGCTTGGCGGCACCTATGATCCGGGCACCAATCTGGTCTATTTCGGCACGGGCAACCCCGGCCCATGGAACAGCCACTTGCGTCCCGGTGACAACCTTTACACCGCATCGACCCTCGCGATTGATGCCGATACGGGCGTGATCAAATGGCATTACCAGACAACCCCGCACGATGGGTGGGACTTTGACGGCGTCAATGAATTCATCCCGTTTGATACCACGATCAACGGCAAGGCCATGAAGCTTGGCGCGAAAGCGGATCGCAACGGCTATTTCTATGTGCTGGACCGCACCAACGGCAAACTGATCGGTGCGCACAAATTTGTAATGCAAACGACTTGGGCCAACGGCATCAATCTTAAAACCGGACGCCCCAACTTCATCCCCGAAGGCCGCCCCGGTGCGCCCAATGCAGCCGAAAAGGGCAAGTCGGTGTTTGCCAGCCCGTCCTTCCTCGGCGGCAAAAACTGGATGCCGATGGCGTTCTCACAAGACACTGGCATGTTCTATATCCCTAGCAACGATTGGGGCATGGACATCTGGAATGAACCCATCGCCTATAAAAAAGGCGCGGCCTACCTTGGCGCCGGTTTTACGATCAAGCCAATCGCTGATGATCACATCGGTGCCCTACGCGCGATGGATCCCGCCACCGGCAAGATCATGTGGGAATACAAGAACAAGGCCCCACTGTGGGGCGGCGTTCTGGCAACACGCGGCAATCTGGTGTTCACCGGAACGCCTGAGGGCTACCTGAAGGCATTCGATGCCAAAACTGGGGCGGAGTTGTGGAAGTTCCAGACCGGTTCGGGCGTTGTCGGATCGCCGGTAACATGGGAGCAAGACGGCGAACAATATGTCGCGGTCATGTCTGGCTGGGGCGGCGCAGTTCCCTTGTGGGGCGGCGAAGTGGCCAAGACCTTCAAGGAAATCAGCCAGGGCGGTATGCTTTGGGTATTCAAACTGCCGAAATAATTGAATAAACTGGGGGCGCTGGATTGACAAATCTGGCGCTCCTGCTTTCATGCGGGTAGACTCGTGAACACGATCAATCTGGCCAGAGCGCCGCACATCGCAGGACCGCACCCGGTCTGTGGGAACAGCTTCATGGCTCAGATAGCAAGTTCGGCTCAAGCAAGTCCTGAGCGCGTGTTGATCGTTGATGATCATTCCTTGGTGCGCGATGGCCTGCGCTCCATCTTCATCGATGCATTCCCCGCCTGCACGATATTAGAAGCCGACTGCTTGGAAGCGGCGCTGCGCACTCTGACCGATCAGGGCAATGTCGATCTGGTTCTGCTAGACCTGAACATTCCAGACGTTTCTCACCTATCTGGCCTAGAAGCGCTGCGCGACGGTTTCCCGGCAACGCCGGTGGTCATGGTTTCGGGCGTAACAGACCGCAAAACGGTGCGTGATGCACTGGCGGCAGGGGCCGCTGGCTTTGTACCAAAATCGCTGAAACGCGCCGCCATCGTCGATGCGCTGATGCAAGTGCTCTCGGGCGAAATCTTCATGCCCGAGCTCGAAGGCGATGATTCCGCCGCCGCCGAAGAAGACCTCATCCGCACCCGCATCGCCAGCCTGACCCCGCAGCAGCGCGTGGTGCTTGGCCATCTTGTGGCCGGCCTGCTGAACAAACAGATCGCTTATGAACTCGACGTTTCCATGACAACGATCAAAGCCCACGTTTCGGCCATCCTGCAAAAGATGAACGTCTTTTCACGCACCCAAGCCGTGATCATGGCCAACAAAATCGGCTTCAAACCTTAACGCTAGATGCCGTTAAATTGCGCGGGCACGGATGGCAGCTTTCGGCGCAACCGTTTAGTACCTGTTATGGCCGGGAGTGGGTGGATTCTGTTGAAAAACGCGCCCTTGCAATGGCGCTAAAGTATTGATTCTATGTCTCTGTAGGCAATCGGAGATGTTGGGATGATGGGTGAGAGAACGGTGGCGCAGGAGGCGCTGTTCTACAGCTTCAACCTGGATCGGCATGTTCCGGCTGATCACCTGCTACGCTCGATCGACCGGTTCGTCGACCTGTCGGGCATCCCCGAACATCTGCGCCCCTTCTACAGTTCGACTGGCCGGCCCTCAGTTGATCCCGAGTTGATGATCCGGATGCTGATCATCGGCTACTGCATGGGCATCCGGTCCGAGCGGCGGCTGTGCGAGGAGGTGCACGTAAACCTCGCCTATCGCTGGTTTTGCCGCCTCGGGCTGGAAGGCGATGTGCCCGACCACTCGACTTTCTCCAAGAACCGGCACGGGCGCTTCCGTGACAGTGATCTGCTTCGGCAGTTGTTCGAGACGACTGTGGCGCGCTGCATTGCCGAGGGGTTAGTTGGCGGTGAAGGTTTTGCGGTCGATGGCAGCCTCGTCCGCGCCGATGTGAACCGCCAACATGCTGTTGGCAGCGCGGACGCTCTGCCTGATGCGACCACTAGCCATGCCGTTCGTGAGTATCTGGCCGTCCTTGATGATGCCGCCTTCGGCGGCGCAACCCCGGTGCCCCCCAAGCAGTTGGCGGTGGCCGATCCGGCCGCGCGCTGGACAGCGGCAAGCCGCGAGCGGGCCTTCTTTGCCTATGCTACGAACTATCTGATTGATCTCCAGCACGCAGTGATCGTCGATGTTGAGGCAACCACCGCAATCCGCCAGGCCGAGGTGACCGCTCAACGCCGCATGATCGACAGAACTCAGGAGCGCTTCGGTCTGTGGCCCGAGCGGCTTGTGGGCGATACCGGATATGGCGATGCGAAGAACCTGTCTTGGCTGGTCGAGGAGCGCGGCATTGAGCCGCACATCCCGGTGTTCGACAAGTCCGCCCGCCGCGATGACACCTTCGAGCGTTCCGACTTCACCTTCGACCATGAGGATGACAGCTACGTCTGCCCTGCAGGCAAGCGGCTCCGCCAGAGGCAGAAAATCTATCGCGAGGAGCGGCCCTTCGTCGATGAGTACGGCATGCTGCGCTACCGCGCCAGCAAGCTGGACTGTGAAGCCTGCGCTCTCAAGCAACGCTGTTGTCCCATCCAGCCAGCGCGCAAGATCGTTCGTTCAGTCCACGAGGGCGCCCGTGATCTGGCGCGCGATATCGCCACGACCGACGCTTATCTCGTCTCCCGTCGGCAGAGAAAGAAGGTCGAAATGCTGTTCGCGCACCTCAAGCGCATCCTCAGGTTGGATCGCCTGCGCCTGCGAGGTCCAAACGGAGCAAGAGATGAGTTCCTCCTCGCGGCGACTGCCCAAAACCTCCGCAAGATGGCCAAGCTGATCCCGATGCCAGCCACCCAGCCCCCGCATAAGCGGGGACGAAGCCTTCGGGCCGCGTCGGGCAGCACAACAGCGCCAATCTCACCGCCGGGTTTTTCAACACAATCGGGTGGATTGTTGTCACTCTCCGCCGCCCAAATCCACTCCACTCTGACGCTCTGAAGCGTCCCGGCTATTCCGCCGGTCGAACACGATGTGAAGGAGGGCATAGCGTGGACGGTACGCTAAACAACGCTAAGGGCGAACAATCGACGAACACATAGGCCGCAAGGCTATCCAGTTGCGGCGGCTCTACTCAACCCTGATCAATAAATGCATTGAGGCGGCATGCAGGGCATACCGGACAGCTTTCCGAATTGTTCAGAGACACGGGTACGCATGGCAGTGAGCGCCCGCGCCAAGTCTGGCGTCGAGGTGCGAAGCTGAGCGAGGTAGCGGGTACGGTTTGCCGCGATGAGGCGGGCTCGTTCGGCCTGCGCGGTTTGTGCGGCGGCCGCCGCTGGCGTGGTTGCGATGCTGAGCGCTGGCTGACCCTCTAACTGCCGAGCGAGTAGCGCGACCAGTGTCTCGGCATCAGCGGGAAAGTCCGCCAGATGGTCTTGCCTGATCACGTCGGGCTCGCCACTAGGCCCTTCCTCGTTCACCAGCGTCACGACCCAGCCCTCCGTCTCAATCCGCCAACGGACAAGAGCGTCGTCACTGGCGAAACTGAGGCGAACGTTGCCCGTCGTGGTCGACATAAACGATGGTATCTCGGGGACTGCGTACAACGTCGCATCCAGTGCCCAGATGCCAAAGCGCTGTGTGGGCGCCTCTTCCCGCCCGGGGAAGACACGGAAAGCAGCGAACTCGCCGTCTTGATGGAAAAAGCCTTCGCCGTGCGTCAGCGTGGCCAGCACCTTGCCATCGCGGCTTACAAGCTCGGATCGGCCATCCTCGGTGACTTGGGCCTGACCCATGGCGTCGAAATTGTATGTCGAGGTGAAGCGCGGTGGGAACGCCCACTGCCCATCGGCATGGATGAAGCCAGCGCGTTCGCCTTCCTTGGCTGCGGCGAGGCCGTGATCGTCGAAGCCGCCAACCTGCGAGAATCTTGCCTGAATGATGATCGCGCCCGTCTTGGCGTCGGCGAAGCCGTAGCGGGCAGTTGCTAGGTCCTGAAAACGGACAAGCCCATTTGGGCTGACGCCCCAAGCTATGATCCCCATTGGGAAGCGCGTCACGATCGCGCCCGTAGCGTCTATATAGGCGACCTCGCGAAGTCCGAGCGCGACGCGTGCAAGGCCGGCGGGTGCGTCAACCCCACCGTCCGCCGGATCACCGGTGAAGTTGCCTGCGAAGCTGAAACGCTCCGGAATCACGAACCGGCCAGTGCGGTCAATATAACCCCAGCGCGACCCGTCTTTCCCGTAACCGCCCGTAAGTGTCGCGGGAGCAAGGCCGTTGGCAGCGAAGCTACCGATGCCACCATAGCGCATCGGTATCACTTCACGTCCCGCGCGGTCGATCGCACCGAAACGACCGGCTCGGCTGACACCGGTCAGCGCCGCACCGCGGAACGGTCGAATGATGTCGAAGCGTGGTTCCACCACGATGCGTCCGGTCCGGTCGATCATTCCCGCGGACAAGCCGAAACCTTCCTTGTTGCGGATCTGGACGATGGCTAGCCCATCTTCATCGAAAGCCTTCGCGCTCGCGAAGCGCGGTTCAATCACGACCTTGCCCGCTTCGTCGGCATAGCCCCATCGGTCGCCGATCCGAACCGGTTCGGGTCCATGAACAAACAACGCGTGGTCAGAAGCGGCATCTCCGATTTCGTCGAAAATGAGGCCGGTGGTCGCGCGCGTGCGCAGATTGAGGTATCCGGTTTTGCCTCCGCGTCGAACAGCTACCCAGTCACCACAGAAGATGGTGGATCCGGCTTCCCACTTCGCGGGTTCGACCACCTGGCCGGTACGATCGACATACCCGGTCAGGGGCACGCGTCGCAGTGTTTGCGCTTCTCCACCAGTGGAAACCAGGAAAGCGACCGCGAGAGCAAGGCGTTTCATAGTCCTCCTAATAAGGGCATGCCTCATGCTGGCCGCGCGACCCCGAGCCGTTTCATCTCCCGATACACCGTCGACCTACCGATGCCGAGTTGGCGCGCCGCCTCTGTCGGCGATATGCGTGCTTCGACCAGTTTGATCGCTGCATCCACCTTGATCATGTCGAGCGGCTGACGGCCAGGCTGCTTGCCCTTGGCGCGTGCGGCCGCGATACCGTCCCTGGTCCGCTCGGAGATCAGTCGGCGCTCAAAATGGGCGATGGCCCCGAACACATGAAAGATGAGTTCGCCGGCGGCCGACGATGTGTCGATCTTTTCCTCAAGGCTCAGGAGCGCGATACCTTGGCCGCGCAGCGCCTCGACCGTGGCGAGCAGTTCGGCCAGCGAACGCCCCGAGCCGATCAAGGCGGACCACTGCCAGCGTGTCGCCCCTTCGGGCATAGGCGATCAGCTCGGCCAGACCCGGACGCTCCATGCTCTTGCCCGACATGACGTCGGTGAACACCTTGATGGCGCCGACCTTCTCCAGTCGCATGGTCTGGCCGGCCACGTCCTGGTCACCGGTGCTGACGCGGGCATAGCCTAATATCCCTCCCATCCTGTGCGTCTCCCAAACGGCCGTTTTGTGGACGTTCTGAACGGCGACGGCTTCGCCCCATCCATATCCGTCCACATACTATGTCTCTTTACTCATGGCTGTCCATAGTCCCAGATGACCTTTTGTGGACGGGAATCGGCATGACGAAGCGCAAGCATCAACTCCTGACCGAGAGCGAACGCGATCATATCCTCGCCATCCCGACCGAACGCGACCATCTGGCCCGACTCTACACCTTCGAGCCTTCGGACATCGAGATCATCGGCGCACGACGGGAACGACGGAACCAGTTGGGCGTCGCGCTGCAACTCGCGCTCTTACGGCACCCGGGCATCACATTGGCGCAGTTGATACAAGACAGGGGCGCAATACCCCATGATCTCGCCGCCTTCGCCGCGGAACAGCTTGGTCTCCACGTAACCGACCTGGCCAACTATGCGGCGCGGGATCAGACGATGACGGACCATGCTCGAGAGTTGGCCGCGCGCCTGGGACTGCGGGGGCCGACCCGCGCTGATATCCCCTTCATGATAGAAGCGGCTAGGAAAACGGCATGGGCGACTGACAAGGGGATGACGATAGCGACCGGAGTTGTCACCGCCCTTCGCGAGGCCCGGATTCTGCTGCCGTCAATCTCCACTATCGAACGTGCCAGCAGCGCGGGGCGCGCGCGTGCCCGCAAGCAGGTTGCCTATGCCTTGATCGCCGATCTCAGCACCGAACAGGTCCACGCCCTCGACCAGCTCTTTGACGACGCCGGCGGCATGAGCCAGCTCGCTTCGCTCAAGACAATCCCCATCGCGGCCAAGCCCGATCACATCCGCCAGATTCTCGACCGCCTGCGGCAAGTGCGGAAGATCGGCATCTCCCCGGACGTGGCTGGCCGCATCCATGCCGACCGATTTCGGCAATATGTCAGGGAAGGCCGCGCTTCGCCTGCCTATATGATCGAGCGATATATTCCCTCCCGACGGCGCGCTACGCTGGTTGCGTTCCTGCTCGACCTCGAGGAACGACTGACCGATAACGCCTTGGAGATGGCGGACAAGCTGATCGGCAGCATCTTCACCCGCGCGAAGAACGCCCAGGCGAGCAGCTATGCCACCACGTCAAAGAATGTGGCGCGGCTGATGCTGATCTTTCGCAGGACAATCGACGCATTGACCGATGCGGTCGATACCGGCGAAGATCCAATGGAGGCCCTGGACGCATCGGTCGGGTGGAACACCCTCCTGAAGGCGAGGCCAGAAGTGGCGACAATCGCGGAAACCGCCAACCTTGATCCGCTGACGGTGGCGGCCGACCGCTATGCGACGTTGCGCAAGTTCGCCCCCGACCTGCTTGAGGCGCTCCAGTTCAGGGCCGGAAAGGGCAGTGCAAAAACGATCGCCGCCATCGAGATGCTGCGCGACCTCAACAGGTCGGGCAAACGCGATCTGCCTGCCGACGCTCCGATGCCCTTCCGCAAGGAATGGCGGAAAATCGTCGTGGGCGATGACGGCAAGATCAACCGGCGTCTCTGGGAAATCGCGACGATCGCGCATCTGCGCAACAAGCTGCGTTCCGGGGATGTCTGGGTGGAGCGATCGGCAGGATACCGCCGGTTCGACAGCTACCTGCTCAGCGAACCCCAGGCGAAGCCGATCGTGTCGGCTCTCGGTCTGCCACCCACAGCCGGCGAATGGCTCGAACAGCGGGGCCGCGAACTTGACTGGCGGCTTAAGAAATTTGCCCAGCGCCTGAAGCGCGACGCTCTGGAGGGTGTGCGATATCGCGACGACCGCCTCCAGATATCCCCCGTTCGCACGATCGCGACGCTCGATGCCGAAGCACTGGCCAACCGGCTCGATGCCATGATGCCACGCATCCGTATCACCGAGCTGCTGCATGAGGTGGCACAGGAAACCGGCTTTCTTGTAGCGTTCACCAACCTGCGCACCGGCGAGCCATGTCCCAATGAAAACGCGCTGCTCGCCACGATCCTCGCCGATGCGACCAATCTCGGCCTGTCGCGCATGGCGGCGGCGAGTCAGGGCGTCACGCGCGATCAGCTCCTCTGGACCCATGACGCCTATATCCGCGACGACAGCTACCGCGCGGCGCTGGCCCTCCTCATCAACGCGCACCACCGCCTGCCATTCTCACGAGTATGGGGCGACGGCACCACGTCCAGTTCCGATGGCCAGTTCTTCAG
>CAUJJN010000141.1 GCA_963204905.1 Pseudomonadota bacterium | reverse complement strand
TGGATTCCGGGCCTGCGCCTGAAAAAGGCGCATCCCGGAATGACGCTTGAGAGTTCTGTTTGTTCTAGGGAACCAGGTTCGTTGTGAGATTTGGACTCACAGCGAACGCTGGATCGTCTCCACGCGGTAGCACTCGATGACATCACCGACGCGCATGTCGTGGTAGCTTTCGAAGGCCATGCCGCACTCCTGTCCGGACTGGACTTCCTTCACTTCGTCCTTGAACCGCTTCAGGGTCGACAGCTTGCCTTCATGCACCACGACGTTGTCGCGGATCAGGCGCACATTGGCGCCGCGTTCCACGGTGCCGTCGGTGACGCGGCAACCGGCGACCTT
Organism: Pseudomonadota bacterium; assembly: GCA_963204905.1. Lineage (GTDB taxonomy): Bacteria > Pseudomonadota > Alphaproteobacteria > Rhizobiales > Xanthobacteraceae > 62-47. Next base: position 4,006 of record CAUJJN010000141.1, on the reverse strand, counting down.
GCCGACCTTGGAGATGTTGAACACCTCAAGGATCTGCGCGTTGCCGAGCATGGTTTCGCGCAGGGTCGGCGCGAGCAGGCCGCTCATCGCCTTCTTCACATCGTCCACGAGGTCGTAGATGATGTTGTAGTAGCGGATCTCGATGCCGTTGCGCTTGGCCAGCGCGGTCGCTTCCTTGTTGGCGCGCACCGAGAAGCCGATGATCGCGGCGTTGAAGCCCTCGGCCAGCGTCACGTCGGATTCCGAAATGCCGCCGACGCCCGCGTGCAGAATGCGCGCGGCGACTTCGTCGGTGCCGAGTTTTTCCAGCGAGCCGAGAATCGCTTCCAGCGAGCCCTGCACGTCGGCCTTGATGACCAGCGGGAAGTCCTTGCGGCCCGTGGTCTTGAGCTGCGACATCATCTGCTCGAGCGAACCGCGCATGCCGGAGGCGCTGGCGGCGGCGTTCTCGCGCTTCTGATGCGCACGATAGCTCGTGACCTGACGGGCGCGGGCTTCGTTCTCGACCACCGCGAGACGGTCGCCGGCTTCCGGCGGGCCGTTGAAGCCGAGCACTTCCACCGGCACCGAAGGTCCGGCCTCCTCGATGGTGTCGCCCTGATCGGAGATCAGCGCGCGAACGCGGCCCATCTCGGCGCCGGCGACGATGATGTCGCCGACCCGCAGCGTGCCACGCTGCACCAGAACCGTCGCCACCGGACCGCGGCCGCGATCGAGCTTGGCTTCGATCACCGTGCCTTCGGCGGGGCGCTGCGAATTGGTCTTGAGGTCGAGCAGTTCGGCCTGCAACGAGATCATCTCGAGCAGCTTGTCGAGGTTGGTCTTGTTCTTGGCGGAGACTTCGACATCGACGACGTCGCCGCCGAAGGATTCCACCTGGACGTCGTGTTGCAGCAGTTCGGTGCGCACACGCTCGGGCTTGGCGTCCGGCTTGTCGATCTTGTTAATCGCCACGATCATCGGCACCTTGGCGGCCTTGGCGTGGTTGATCGCCTCGATGGTCTGCGGCATCACGCCGTCGTCCGCCGCCACCACCAGGATGACGATGTCGGTGACCTTGGCGCCGCGCGCGCGCATCGCGGTGAAGGCGGCGTGGCCCGGCGTGTCGATGAAGGTGATCTTCTGGCCGCCCGGCGAGGTCACCTGATAGGCGCCGATGTGCTGGGTGATGCCGCCGGCTTCGCCGGAGACCACGTTGGCGTGGCGCAGCGCATCGAGCAGCGAGGTCTTGCCGTGGTCGACGTGGCCCATCACGGTGACGACCGGCGAGCGCGGCTCGGTGTCGGTCGAATCGTCGACGACATCGAACAGGCCTTCCTCGACGTCCGCGGCGGCGACGCGCTTGACGGTGTGGCCGAGTTCTTCCGCGATCAGTTGCGCGGTGTCGGCATCGATCACGTCGGTGATCTTGTGCATCGCGCCCTGCTTCATCAGCATGCGGATGACGTCCACCGCGCGCTCCGACATGCGGTTCGCGAGTTCCTGAATGGTGATGGCTTCCGGAATCGTCACCTCGCGGATCAGCTTTTCCTTCGGCTCATTCGAAGCATGACCCTTGAGGCGCTGGGTGCGGCGGCGGAACGAGGCGATCGAGCGCTCGCGCACGTCGTCGGCGGTGAGCGCGGTGACCACGGTGAGGCGGCCGCGCTGCTTCTGCGGACCGGGCTTCGCCGTCGGCTTCGGGGCGACGACGGGGCGCGCGGCGCCGCCGGGGCCACGGCGCACCTGGCGCGGCGCCTCATCCTCGTCGCTGCCATCGGCGGCAACCGCGCCGGGGCGCGTGGTCGGGATCGGCGCGCGCGCCGTCGTGGTGGCGGGACGGGCTGTTGTTGTTGTTGTCGTCGTGGCGGCGGCGGGCTTGGCTTCCGCCTCGGCGCTTTTCTTGGCCTGGATCTCGGCCTTGCGCTTGGCTTCTTCCTCGAGCCGGTGGCGATCTTCCTCGGCCTTGCGGCGGGCCTCGGCGGCTTCGCGCTCCTGCTGCTCGATATATTCGCGGCTCTTGCGGCGCTCGGCCTCCGCCTCGGCGACGCGGCGCTCTTCCTCCTCGCGGACGCGGGCGTCGGCCAGCGCGCTGGCGCGGGCGCTGCGCTCGTCCTCGGTCAGCGTGCGCAACACCACGCCGGAGCCGGCGCGGGCAGGCGGCACCGGGCGCGACGGCGCGCGGGCAGGCGCGGCCGGAGCCGGCTTGGCGACGGCGGGCTCGACTTTCGCGGCGGGCTCGGCCGGCGCATCGCCGCCGATGCGGCGCTTGCCGCGCTTCTCGACCACCACCTGTTTGGTACGGCCGTGGCTGAAACTCTGGCGCACGGTGCCCTGCTCGACGCGCGGCTTCAGCGTCAAGGTCTTGGTCGGGCTGACGCTCAAAGTCTTGTCGCCAGGATTCTTCGTATCAACCATACAGCAGTCCCAATCTTCCTAGTCGTGTTACGGTGCGCGGTGTCGCGCGGGTCGTGTCTGCGAATTCGGTGCCGTCTTGTCCGGTGCCGTCTTGTTTGGTGTCGTCTTGCCGTCGGTTCCGCCGTCGTTCGCCATCCGGTATCGGACCAGGATCTGGCTTCGCGACAGGAACGTTTTGCCGGCCGGGCCGGCGAGCACGGCAGCATGTATCACATTTGAGCGGCCAAGTGCCAAATCCAATTCTGCCGAGGTCAGCGCGGAAATGACCGGAATTCGGCTCATTTCGCCATCCCCGGCAGCGATTTGCCGATTGGCGGCCCTATTCGCCGTCAACAGTTTGGCGTCGAGCTTGCGGATGCCGTCATCGGCGCCGTCGCTGGCGTGGATCAGCGCCACCGCCTGATGGCGGTCCAGCGTGTCCTCGACTTTGCCGAAACCGGCGACCACAAGCCCCGCCTTGGCTGCCATCGCCAGCGCCTCGACCGCGCCGCGCGCCAAAAGGCGCTCGGTCTCGTCGGCGAGCGAAGGAGCCGCCTTGACGCTGGTCTTGAAGCCCCGGCTGAACAGCCCGCGCCTGGCGGCTTCCGCCACCGCATGGTGTGTGGCCGTGACCCAGAGGCCGCGGCCGGGCAGCTTGCGTTTCAGGTCCGGCACAGCCGCGCCGTCGGGCGCGACGACGAAACGGATCAGTTCGTCGACCGGCCGCACCTGCCGTGTGACCACGCACATCCGCGCGGTCCCGGGCCTTGCGGTCCGGGGGCCGTGATCGGGATCGGCCGGGTCGACGTGGGCAAGCATACCGGTGACATGCTCCTTAAACCGCTTGATCTTCGGTGACCTCGGCGTCCTCGCCTTGCTTGGCGAGATCGGCCTCGGTGATCCAGCCCGCCGCAAGGCGCGCCTGCATGATCAGGTGCTCGGCGTCCTCGCGCGACAGCTCGATGCCGTCGAAGAAGCCGGGATACTTGGTCACTTCGCCGCCGTCTTTGCGCTCGGTCCAGCCGACCAGATCGTCGGTGGCGCAGCCGGCCAGATCCTCGACGCTCTTGACGTCGTTCTCGCCGAGCTTGACCAGCATCTTCGAGGTGACGCCGGGCACGTCCTTCAGCGCGTCCTCAACGCCGAGTTCCTTGCGCCGCGCTTCCAGCTCCGCCTCCAGCGTTTCGAGATATTCGCGGGCGCGGCTCTGCAATTCCTCGGCGGTCTCGTCGTCGAAGCCTTCGATGCCCGCCAGTTCGCGGACATCGACCAGCGCCAGTTCCTCCACCGAGGTGAAGCCTTCCGACGCCAGCAACTGACCGACCACCTCGTCGACGTTGAGGGCTTCCATGAACACCCGCGTCGAATTTTCGAAGTCGGCCTGGCGGCGCTCGGACTCCTCCGATTCCGTCAAGATGTCGATGTCCCAGCCGGTGAGTTGCGAGGCCAGCCGCACGTTCTGGCCGCGACGGCCGATCGCAAGGGATAATTGGTTATTGGTATCGGGAACGACAACCTCGATGCGCTCGCGATCTTCGTCGATCACCACCTTGGAGACTTCCGCCGGGGCCAGCGCGTTGACCACGAAGGTCGCGATGTCCGGGGACCACGGGATGATGTCGATCTTCTC
>CAUJJN010000140.1 GCA_963204905.1 Pseudomonadota bacterium | reverse complement strand
ACGGTGGAGCCGACCGGGAACTTCTCGACGAAGACTTCCCACGGATTGCGCATGGTCTGCTTGAGGCCCAGCGAAATCCGGCGCTTGACGGAATCGACTTCCAGCACCTGCACTTCGACTTCCTGCGAGGTCGAAACGATCTTGCCGGGGTGCATGTTCTTCTTGGTCCACGACATCTCGGAGACGTGGATCAAGCCTTCGATGCCCGGCTCCAGCTCGACGAACGCGCCGTAGTCGGTGATGTTGGTGACACGGCCGGTGAAGCGCGAATTGAGCGGATACTTGGCCTCGATGCCCTGCCACGGATCGTCCAGCAACTGCTTCATGCCGAGCGAAATGCGGTGGGTCTCGTGGTTGATCTTGATGATCTTGACCTTCACCGTCTGACCGATGGAGAGCACCTCGGTCGGATGGTTGACGCGACGCCACGCGATGTCGGTGACGTGCAGCAGGCCGTCGATGCCGCCGAGGTCAACGAACGCACCGTAATCGGTGATGTTCTTGACCACGCCGTCGATCACCTGACCCTCTTCGAGGTTCTGCACCAGCTCCTGACGCTGCTCGGCGCGGGTCTCTTCGAGAACCGTGCGGCGCGAGACGACGATGTTGCCGCGGCGGCGGTCCATCTTGAGGATCTGGAACGGCTGGGTGTTGTTCATCAGCGGGCCGACGTCGCGGATCGGACGGATGTCCACCTGCGAACGCGGCAGGAAGGCCACCGCGCCGTCGAGATCGACGGTGAAGCCACCCTTGACCTGATTGAAGATGACGCCGTGCACCTTCTCGTTGGCGTTGAACGCCTTCTCGAGCTTGCCCCAGCTTTCCTCGCGGCGCGCCTTGTCGCGCGACAGCACGGCCTCGCCGAGCGCATTCTCGATGCGGTCGAGGAACACCTCGACTTCGTCGCCGACCTTCAGGGTATTCTCACGGCCCGGGCCGGCGAATTCGCGCAGCGCCACGCGGCCTTCGGTCTTGAGGCCGACGTCGATGACGGCCATGTCCTTCTCGATCGCAACAACCTTGCCCTTGATGACCGAGCTTTCCTGCAGATTGCCGCCGCCGAAGGACTCGTCGAGCATCGCAGCGAAATCGTCGCGGGACGGATTGTAAGTATCAGTCGAAGCCATTTGTTCTCCAGTGCGGGATGTGCCGGCCGTTCGGGTTGAAGGGCGTATCGCGCGTGAAGGGCCAAAGGTCCGCAACCTTTGACGACCGCGCCACCACTTCTCTCATGGAAATGGCGATCGCGGGCCGGCCTGTGCCTGCGCGCTCGATACGATATCGATGCAAATTCTGAGGGCGTCTTTAATCCCGTCGCAAAGACAGGAAAGCAGACGCGTCGCTTGTGACCGGATATTTAAGGCGGATCGAACGGGATCGCCAGCGCGATCCTCGTATCGTTTCCTCGAGCCATCGGTTGCAAGGCCGAGCGGGGCGATCCTCCAAAACGGCAGGGGTTCAGACCCGCTGCCGGCCCGCTCGGACAGCCTCGACAATCGCGATGGCGGCCCGGACGCCGCCCTCTATATCCAAATGCGAATTATCCAGCAAGTGCGCATCCGGGGCGGGTTTCAGCGGAGCCACGGTGCGATTCCTGTCGCGATCGTCGCGCTTGAGGATGTCGGCCAGCACCAGCGCCTCGTCGGCCGCCTCGCCGCGCGCCTTGGCTTCCAGGGTGCGGCGGCGGGCCCGCACCTCGGGCGCGGCCACCACGAAGATCTTCACGTCGGCGTCGGGGCAGATCACGGTGCCGATATCACGGCCGTCAAGCACCGCGCCGGGCGGTTCCGCCGCGAACTGGCGCTGGAACGTGACCAGCGCCGCGCGCACCTGCGGATAGGCCGACACCACCGAGGCGGCGTCGCCAACGGCCTGGGTCTTCAGCACCGGATCGCCGAACTTTTCGGGGTCGAGTTCCATGGCGGCGGCGACGGCGGCGGCCTCGTCGGCAAGGTCGATCCGCGCGTCGAGCAGCGCCTTGGCGACGGCGCGGTAGATCACGCCGGTATCAAGGTGCCGAAAGCGGTAATGCGCGGCCAGCCGCTTGCCGAGGGTCCCCTTGCCGGACGCCGCCGGCCCGTCGATGGCGATGATCATGCGAAGACCGCGCCCAGCCGCTGCATCATCGGGATGAAGTCCGGAAAGCTGGTGGCGATGAACGTGGTGTCGTCGACGCGCACCGGCCGGTCGGAGGCGCAGCCCATCACCAGCGCCGACATGGCGATGCGGTGGTCCATGTGGGTGGCGACCACGCCGCCGCCCGGCACATGGCCGCGCCCCTCGACGATCATGTCGTCGCCTTCGATCCCGACCTTGACGCCGTTGACCCGCAGCATTGCGGCGGTGGCCTCCAGGCGATCGGATTCCTTGACCCGCAATTCGTGCAGGCCGCGCATGGTGGTGGTGCCCTCGGCGAAGGCGGCGGCCACCGCCAGCACCAGATATTCGTCGATCATCGACGGCGCGCGCGCCGCCGGCACCTCGACGCCGCGCAGTTTCGAAGCCCGCACCCGCAGTTGCGCCATCGGTTCGCCGGTGTCGCCGCGGGCATGGGTTTCCTCGATCGACGCCCCCATCTCGCGCAAGGTCGTGAACAGGCCGGTGCGCAGCGGATTGGTCATCACATCGTCGAAGGTCACGTCCGATTCCGGCACGATCAACGCCGCGACGATCGGGAACGCGGCGGAAGACGGATCGGCCGGCACCGCCACCGGCGCGCCGTGCAGTTCCGGTTGTCCCGTCAGTGAAATCTTGCGGCCGTCCGCGCCGTCCGGCACCGATACGATCTCCGCGCCAAAATGCCTGAGCATCAGTTCGGTATGATCCCGGCTGGCGGCCGGCTCGATGACCGTGGTGATGCCGGGCGCGGCGAGACCCGCCAGCAGCACCGCCGATTTGATCTGGGCCGAGGCCACCGGCGAGCGGTATTCGATGGGCAGCGGATCGCGCGCGCCTTGCAGCGTCAGCGGCAATCTGCCGCCCTCGCTCTGCGCCGTCACCTTGGCCCCCATCAGCGCCAGCGGATCGACGATGCGGCGCATCGGCCGCGAGCGCAGCGAGGCGTCGCCGTCAAACGTCGCCGTAATAGGACAACCCGCGACAGCTCCCATCACCAGCCGGCAGCCGGTGCCGGAATTGCCGAAATCCAGCGGCGCCTCCGGCTGCGCGAAGCCCGCCACGCCGACGCCCTGCACCGACCAGGTTCCATCGCCGTCACGCAGCACCTGCGCGCCCAGCGCCCGCATCGCCTTGGCGGTGTTGAGCACGTCCTCGCTTTCCAGCAACCCCTGAATGCGGGTTTCGCCCACCGCCAGCGCGCCCAGGATCAGGGCGCGGTGCGAAATCGACTTGTCGCCGGGCACCCGAACCCGCCCGGTCAACGGGGAGCCGCGGCTGGCCTCAAGCGGCGAGAGCTTGCTGGAATGGGTCACGATCGCAATCCTTTAATACGGCCGGGCTGGTAACACACCCGACCTGCCGCGTCACGCTGCCGCCCGGGCAAAACCGGATCGTGCGCGCAAGGCTATTGACAGCGCCGCGACAACTAGCCAAGTGATGCACCGCTTTCAGAAATCCCCAGGATTGACACGTGGCCAAATCCGAGCTCGGAACCAAACGCATTTGCCCGACAACGGGCAAGAAGTTCTACGATCTGAACAAGAGTCCGGTCATCTCGCCCTATACCGGCGAAGTCGTGCCGATCGCTCCGGTTGCTCCGCCGCGTGGTCGCGCTGAAGCGCGCAACACCAATACGGATGCGCCCGAGATGGCGGAGACCGAGGATATGGTCTCGCTGGAAGAGGCCGATGCCGAGGAGAATACCGGCAAGGTCAAGGTCGTCACGCCGGAATCGGAGGACGATATCGAGGTCGACGACACCATCGACGACGATGACGACGACGATTCGACCTTCATCGCCGACGAAGAGGAAGGCGATGAGGACGTCACCGACATCATCGGCGACGTATCCGACGACGAAGAGAGCTGATCCCGTAAAAGGGACTTGAGATCGGCCCTGATCTGTGGTCAGGGTTGCGCCGCCGCGCCGGACGATGAATCACCCAGATCATCCGAGACGCGCACGGAACGGTTAAGGGGCCATAGCTCAGCTGGGAGAGCGCTTGCATGGCATGCAAGAGGTCGGCGGTTCGATCCCGCCTGGCTCCACCACGCTTCGCCTTCGGCTACGCGTGGCGCAGCCACGTAGCCGAAGGCGAAGCGTGTCCGGCATAGCCCGCAGGGCGACGACGGACCCTATCCTCATCCATGTGACATTCTCATCCGTCGGTGCGAACATTCACCCCGTCAAGCTGTGCATTGCGCAGCCAGGGGCGAAGCATGCAATGTGGTACGTCTACATCATTCGCAGTCGGAACACGCCAATTCAGGACTATACCGGCGCAACCTCTGACCTGAAGCAGCGCTTGGCCGACCACAACGCCGGAAAATCCGCGCATACTGCGAAATTCAAACCGTGGGAGCTGACTTGGTACTACGCTTTCCCGGACAAGCATCAAGCTCTTGGCTTCGAAAAATACCTGAAGTCGCATTCCGGTCGGGCATTCGCCAAGAAGCGCCTTCTATGCTTTAGTTCTCCCGGGTTACTCCAATCTCCACAAGAAACGCCTCATGACAACTGAAACGCCTTCATTCCCAGGTCACGAAGCCATCGCCGGACTGCGCGTGGTCGATCTTTCCCGCGTGCTCGGCGGCCCCTATTGCACGCAAATTCTCGCCGACCATGGCGCCGACGTGGTGAAGGTGGAGCCACCTGCCGGCGACGAGACCCGCGACTGGGGCCCTCCGTTCCATGATGACGACGCGGCCTATTTCATCGGCACCAACCGCAACAAGCGCGCCATCGGCCTCGACCTCGCGTCCGAAGGCGGTCGCGCCGTGCTGATGAAGATGCTCGAGACCGCCGACGTGCTGATCGAGAACTTCAAGCCCGGCACGCTCGACAAGTGGGGCATCGGCAAGGACCTGCTGCGCGAAAAATTCCCGCGGCTGATCCACTGCCGCATTTCCGGCTTCGGCGCCGA
>CAUJJN010000139.1 GCA_963204905.1 Pseudomonadota bacterium | reverse complement strand
ACTGTCCGCCGTCAGCACCAATGGCACAGAATTGAGGTTGTGATTTAAGGAGGATTTGGGCTTCGTCGTAGTGACGAAGGAACGAAGATGAAGCCCAAATCCTCCTTGAAAAAATCGCTGACGAAGGCCCCTGCTGAGCGGGTGGTGAAGGACATACGGCGTGCGACGCGCCGGCACTTCTCCGCAGAGGACAAAATCAGGATCGTGCTGGAAGGCTTGCGCGGTGAGGACAGCATTGCCGAGCTGTGCCGCAAGGAAGGCATCGCCCAGAGCCTGTATTACACCTGGTCGAAGGAGTTCATGGAGGCCGGGAAGCGACGGCTTGCTGGCGACACAGCCCGCGCCGCAACCACCGGCGAGGTGCAGGACTTGCGCCGCGAAGCCCGTGCCCTGAAGGAATGTGTGGCCGACCTGACACTCGAAAACCGCCTGCTCAAAAAAAGCATGATTGCGGATGGGGGCGACGACGAATGAGGTATCCCGCATCCGAGAAGCTCGAGATCATCAGGATCGTCGAGCAGTCACATCTGCCGGCCAAGCGCACGCTGGACCAGCTCGGCATCGCTCGCCGGACCTTCTATCGGTGGTACGACCGCTACCTCGAAGGCGGGCCGGAGGCCCTGGAAGATCGGCCATCGGCGCCAAGCCGGGTGTGGAATCGCATCGGTGATGACATCCGGGACCAGATCGTCGAGATGGCGCTGGAGACGACCGAACTATCCCCTCGAGAACTGGCTGTGCGCTTCACCGACGAGAGGCGCTACTTCGTGTCGGAAGCCACGGTTTACCGGCTTCTCAAGGCCCATGACCTGATCACCAGTCCGGCCTATGTCGTGATCAAGGCCGCCGATGCGTTCCACACCAGGACCACCCGCCCGAACGAGATGTGGCAGACCGACTTCACCTACTTCAAGATCATCGGGTGGGGCTGGCTGTACCTATCGACCGTGCTCGACGACTTCTCGCGCTACGTCATTGCCTGGAAGCTGTGTACCAACATGCGGGCCGAGGACGTGACCGACACGCTGGACCTCGCCCTGGCGGCTTCCGGCTGCGACAGCGCCACGGTGCTGCACAAGCCCAGGCTGCTCAGCGACAATGGTCCGAGCTACATCGCGGGCGAACTGGCCGAATATATCGAGGCCAACAAGATGACCCATGTCCGCGGTGCCCCCATGCACCCGCAAACCCAGGGCAAGATCGAGCGCTGGCACCAGACCCTCAAAAACCGCATCCTGCTCGAAAATTACTTCCTGCCTGGCGATCTTGAGGCCCAGATCGAGGCCTTCATCGACCATTATAATCACCGACGTTACCACGAAAGCCTCGGTAACGTGACGCCCGCCGACGCCTACTTCGGCAGGGCACCGGCCATCATCAAACAGCGCGAAAGGATCAAACGACAGACCATCCAATATCGGCGCTTGCAGCACCGAAAGCTCGCCGCCTAATATCAATCCCCAGACGAGGCCCGCTCTCCACTAATTTACGCCGCGATCTGCGCCAAATGTTCTGACGACGGACACAGGGCTGGCTGGGCTGATCCCGGCAGTGACGCTATTCAATACCGGGCTTTCGATAACGCCGGGCAACGGGCACTTCACGGTTTTTGCCACCGCATGGAACCTGTTTGACAAGGTCTATCTGGCCAGCCGGGTGGATGGCATGGCGGCAGGTCAGCCGCGCACAATCGCAGGTGGCGTGCGACTTCGGTATTGATCGAACGGGCCTTCCACGATCCGTCTGTTTATGCAGATCGTCCAACCGCTTGCAGAGACTGTGACAATTGCAAGCGTTGGCGGATGGCAGGGTTTGACGAATTGAGGAAGGCCTGCGCGATGTCTGATGCCCTGATCATATGTTGCCCGGTATGTGCAGGTCGCAACCGTGTTCCCTTAGCCAAGCTAGGCGGGGGCACTTGCGGCAAATGCGGGGCCGCGCTGTTTATGGGCAGTCCAGTGGTGCTTAACGCTGCAAACTTTGATACGCATGCCGCCAGAAGCGATATTCCGCTGGTCGTGGATTTTTGGGCTGGGTGGTGCGGACCATGCCGCCAGATGGCTCCCACGTTTGAAGCAGCAGCAGCGCAGCTTGAACCGCACGTGAGGCTGGGCAAACTGGATACCGAGGCAGAGCAAGCGATTGCCACACGTTATTCCATCCGATCAATCCCATCGCTGATTGTCATCCATCGGGGCCACGAAATCTCGCGGCACGCCGGCGCGATGCCTGCCAGCGCGATTGTACAATGGGTACGCGGCGCGATCTAATGTTCAAAGCGCGGCTCCACGCGCATCAGCGATATCGCGGTGCGGCGCGTTTGGGTGAGCATGAAATGCGTAGCGACGGCAGCATCTTCGGCGCGCAGCATGGTGTCAGCGTTGATCGCACCGCGCTGTTCTTCGGCTGAAAATTGGGGATATTGGAAATCAGCGCCGGTAAAGGGGTAAATCCCGGCAAAGGGACGGAATGCGACATAGGGTTTTCGTTGTGCCATAGGATGACTCTGGCACCATAGATCTATGAGTTTGGAGACCGTTTTTTGGGTATTTGCCAGACCGCTCTGCGATAGGAGCTCTGGCCCTCGCTCTCAAAAGCTAAATGGATCAAGGGGTTTCGTTCCAAGAAAATGAGACGCCCCAATGCCCAGAATGCAAATCCTCTCTGCCGCCGAACAGCATGTGTTCGGCACGCCGCCCAATTTCAATGCCGCCCAGCGTAAAGCGGCCTTTGATCTGCCTGGTGCCTTCCAGACGGCAGTAGAAAAGCTGCGCGATCCGATCCATCAAATTGGCTTCTGGCTGAACGCCGGATATTTTCGCAACGGACTTCGGTGCTTTGAATCAGAAGATTTTCACGCCCGCGACATTGCCCATGTGGCAACGCGCTTTGGTCATGACCCCGCGCTGTTCAGTCCTGCGGCATATCCGGCGCGCAGTCGGCAGCGTCACTGCAAAATCATCGAGAATTTGTCCGGGTTTCGGGCAATGGACGACGGCCATGAAGCGCGCCTTGTCGAAGCGATCGACCCGCACGTGGCCGCGCACGAAAGGCCCAAGGTGATTTTCTACGCTGCCGTCGAAAAACTGACAGCCTAAAGGATCGTGGTGCCGCCCTACCGTTCGTTGCAAGAGACGATCCTCTCAGCGATTTCCAGACACAGAATAAGGCAGGCGCGTCTTATCGCAAAGCGCCTTTCCAAAGAGATTCAAGCCGAGCTCGACGGCTTGCTTGAAGAGACGGATGACGAAGGTGGAGATCGACGGTATCGCCTCACCGTGTTGAAGCGCCATTCGCAATGGAGCGGCGCCTCGACCGTAGGCCAGAGGCGATGAGAATCCGCCGACAGACGGTCGAGCATCCGTTTGGCACGCTGAAATCCTGGATGGGCTCGACGCACTTCCAAATGAAAACGCTGAAACACGTCAGAACGGAAGCCAGTCTCCACATCCTGGCCTATAACTTCAAAAGGCTGGTCGCCATCCCCGGTGTCCCGGCGATGATCGCCGCAATCCAGACCTGAGGGTGGACCGCAACCTTCCGCGCCAATCCGAAATCAGCGCCGTTCGTCTGCCAACGCGTTTTTACACGGCCTGTCCCACGAGCTGACAACGGCTGTTGACCACAGTCGGTCGCACCACCAGTCACTATCAATATCCGCTATGCCTTCAGCATTCGGGGATCATAGATCCACTTGCGTATCTTGCGAGCACTGATTTTCGTTAGGTCTCGATGCCTGGGATTGATCAGCACATTTTGCTCTTCGGGCACTATAACGGACGGCACGCGGAGAAGCAGAGTATCGTTTGACCGTGCCCAATTGGTCCCGAAATCTGAAGACGTCCTGCTCGCGGGCTCTGAGTCCCAGCCCACCGGTGCAATGGTGTGGTCGCAGGCCTGAGCCTGTGCCCAAACGTCGTCAGGGATGATAATTTCAATCAGATAGCGGTTGAGGGGCAAGCCCCCAGCGTTTAGGTGGACGATCGTTTCGAGAGCCGCGAGCGCCCGATTGCAAGACGTGTAGACTACCGGCGTGCCACGGTCGTTCCAGCGTCCACCGGTGATCTCGGCGCCCTTCCCGCTAAGATCGTCGGCGGTGTAATCACGGGTATCCGATGCAATGCGCCAGAGCGAGTGGCTCACGCATAGGCTCCGCTTTGAATCCGGGCGAGAGCTTCGGCCACCATCGCCTGGCCTTCCATCGTGTCGAGCAGCTCGATCGGCGCTGTCCCCCCAAAGGCTGGTAGCGGCTCCCGCAACCAGCGAGATATCCACTCAGAAGCGTTGAAGTCGTTAGGATCACCCGACTCGGCGATAATCGCCTCGACCTGTCCGATCAGCTTGGCGACCCCGAGGAGGCGCTCACTCTCGTCGCTCGACAACTGTTCGCTTAACGCAATCTTCCGATTGACCGTAGCTGTCTTGAGCCCAAGCGCATGGTAGAAAAATTTATGCTCCAGTCCGAGTACCTGGACTATCCGCTTGGCCTCCGTTGCGGGCATACCACGACGGATGATCTTGATTCTGTCCTCGGGCGAGGCGTTAAAGACGTCGCGAAACTTGGCGGGCGATTTGACTTTGATGACGACCTTCTTCGACGAGGTCTCAGGCTTTGCGGTCCGGACAAGCGCCTTCGCGCGCCGGGTGGCCTTTTGGTCATCGGTTACCGTGACGGACATAAATACTCCTTTGAGCCGTTATATAGCTCATTTGAGCATGGTCTGCAAGGCGGCGGTCAGCTGCCTTGAGGAACAGCGACGCCAACCGCTTGCTCGACCACGTTGTAGATTTCCGCTGAGAATTGGCTCTGACTCACTTTTGCTGCTGGAGGTGCTCAGTTTGCGCCGACGAGGCGAGCTTCAAGCAGATCGAGCTTTGCGCGACCATACATTTGACGTTTGATCAGCTTTAGGCGGGTAATCTGCCCCTCCGTCTGTCCGTTCGACCATTGTGATACCATTGCATTTCGGACGGCTGCCAAGTCTCTTTCAACGCCGTTGACAAAAGAGCTCACGAGGCCGCCTCTTGCGCTGTCGAGCCAGTCACTGAGCTTAGCCGCTGATTTTGAACGGATCATCGATTGGAACTCGCTGATCGCTTGACGCGCTGCGACCAGATCAGGGACATGATCTTCGATCACTGCCACAAGGATGGCTTCGGATCTGGCAAGTCCGTCGCGCGCAGATGTCATCAGCCGCGCAAGCACCCGAGCCGATGGTGTGCGAGCGAGACCGCTTTGATTGGCCTTCTCGGCAAGGCGCCGACGTTGCGCCCATTGCGATACGATACCGCGTTGCCCAACAAAGCCTTCGTTGCGCATTTCACGCCAGAGCGCCGAGGCATTGCGGGCACCAGCCTCCCACCTATCATTCATCCATGGCAGCCAGGCATCAAGGGAGCTGGGCCGAGTGCGGAATACATCCAGACGCTGACCGCGCAGCACATCGCGTACGAGCTTGCGGCTGTACCCCGTTTGTCGAACGATTTGCCGGATGGAGGTCCCATTCTGTGAGAGTTGCTGGATTGCTTCATTCGTCTCCTGCCGGCGCAGGTAGCCTTCATACTGCAGCTTCTCGGCACAGGTGAGAAGCTTAGGATCGACGACATTGTTGCCGACCGCATGCCTAATCTGACGCATGGATTTGTTAACGGCATCAAGGAATGCCCGGCTCGAGTTCTCCATAAGGTGCCACCTGTCCGCGACCTGTTCGGCATCAGGTAAACCTTTAGCGATGGCTTCACCGTAGCCGCCACCGCGATCACGGGCGACAACCGATATCGAGGGATGCCTTGCAAGCCAGGCGCGGGACGTTTCCAAGGCGCGGTCGGGCAGCAAGGTAACAGGTTTGCGCCGTTCCAAATCGCAAACAATCGTCCCGTAGGTTTGACCGCGCCGAAAGGCGAAGTCGTCAATGCCAATGACATTGAGTTCATCGCACCTTGCACCGACACGTCGCCGTACGACCCGCAACAGCGTGTCTTTGCTCACAGGCATCATCAGCCGTTGAGCAAAAGCTGCTCCAGGCCTGCCACCAAGCGCCAGTCCAAGCTGATGAACGATCGTTTCGAGCCGCTGAGTTCGCCGACTGTACCGAGTAAGAACGCCTTTATTGAATTGCTCGCAAAAGATGCGTCGACCGCAAACTACCGCGTCACACCAGAAACGACGCGCCTCGATCAAGAGAATAACCCGCCGGCCGCTAAGCGGAAGGTCCGATGGTCTGCGCACATATCGACTTTGTACGCGCCGACTTGGTCGACCACAGTCGGGACAAGTCCCCTCAGAACAACGCGACCGCAGCAGAATGTGGAAATTCTCACCGACGCTATGAACCGAAACGACCACGAAACCTTCGGGGGCCAAGTTCGCGCGATGAAATCGACCGGGCATGGCAGATCCTCTCAATGGAACTGCCAAAGTCTATCACACCAGCAGCAAAAGTGAGTCAGAGCCAATTCTCGATGGAAATACCGGGTCAATTCTCAGCGGAAATCTACATCCGCTCCTCTGACAGCCGCACTTAATCAAATCAAACCGCTTTTGGCGAGGGGGTTTTTGGAGGTCCCCAGCTCCTCATAGCAATGCAGCAAGGCTCCATCTTGCCCAAGAATTATGGCAAGAATGGCAGTGATCGCTGCATTTCGGGACGTTACGAAGTTTACGCGGTTGCCAGATGCGGTCTATTTGCCAGCAGATTGTCAACTACGCCGGGGTCGGCGAGGGTGGAGGTATCGCCGAGGTTCGAGACGTCGTTTTCGCCGATCTTGCGCAGGATGCGGCGCATGATCTTGCCCGAGCGGGTCTTGGGCAGGCCGGGGGCGAACTGGATCACATCGGGGGTGGCGATCGGGCCGATTTCGTGACGCACCCACGCGATCAGCTCCTTGCGCAGCGCCTCGTCGGGCTCGACTTCGGCATTGCAGGTGACGAAGGCATAGATGCCTTGGCCTTTGATGTCGTGCGGCATGCCGACGACCGCGGCCTCGGCCACTTTCTGGTGCGCTACCAGCGCGGATTCGATCTCTGCGGTGCCCATGCGGTGGCCCGATACGTTGATCACGTCATCGATGCGCCCGGTGATCCAGTAATAACCATCCTCATCGCGGCGGCAGCCGTCGCCAGTGAAGTAGTGGCCCTTGAAGGTGCTGAAATATGTCTGGAAAAAGCGGTCGTGATCGCCCCACACCGTGCGCATCTGCCCCGGCCAGCTGTCGGTGATGACCAGACAGCCATCGGTTGCGCCGTCGAGCAGATTGCCCTCGGTATCGAGCAGCGCGGGCTGCACGCCGAAGAACGGGCGGCTGGCCGAGCCGGGCTTGAGCGGGGTTGCGCCGGGCAGGGGGGTGATCATCGCCGCGCCGGTTTCGGTCTGCCACCATGTGTCGACAATCGGGCAGCGGCTGTCGCCCACAACCTTGTGATACCACTCCCACGCCTCGGGGTTGATCGGCTCGCCCACCGATCCGAGCAAGCGCAATGAGGCGCGGCTGGTTTGCTTCACCCACGCATCGCCCTCGCGCATCAGCGCGCGCAAGGCGGTGGGGGCGCCATAGAAGATCTCGACCTTGAACTTGTCGACCACTTGCCAGAAGCGGCTGGCATCGGGGAAATTGGGCACGCCTTCGAACATGACGGTCGTCGCGCCGTTCATCAGCGGGCCGTAGACGACATAGGAATGGCCGGTGACCCAGCCGATATCAGCCGCGCACCAGTAAATCTGGCCGGGACGATAATCGAACACGTATTCGTGCGTCATCGAAGCCCACACCGCATAGCCGCCGGTGGTGTGCAGCACGCCCTTGGGTTTGCCGGTGGAGCCCGAGGTATAGAGGATGAACAGCGGATCTTCCGCGCCCATTTCTTCGGGCGCACATTCGGCAGATTGTTGCGCGGCAGCGCTCGCCCAATCCAGATCGCGGCCCTCGACAAAGCCGAGGTCCGCACCCGTGCGGCGCAGCATGATGACGGTATCGACGCCGGGGCAGTACTTCAGCGCCTCGTCCACGTTGGCCTTCAGCGGCACCTTGCGGCCCCCGCGCAGGCCCTCGTCAGCGGTGAGTACCACGCGGCTGTCGCAATCGCTGATGCGGCCTGCCAGAGCATCGGGGCTGAAGCCTGCAAACACGATCGAATGGATTGCGCCGATGCGGGTGCAGGCGAGCATCGCCACGGCGGCTTCAGGCACCATCGGCAGATAGATCGTCACCCGCTCGCCGCGTTTCACGCCGCGCGATTTAAGCAGGTTGGCAAAGCGGCAGACGTCTTCATGCAACTGGCGATAAGTGATCTCGCGGTGCGGCTCGCCCGGGCCATCGGGCTCCCACAGGATCGCGATGTCATCGCCGCGTGTGGCCAGATGGCGGTCAAGGCAATTGGCCGAAAGGTTCAGCGTGCCATCCTCGAACCAGCGGATGCCGAAGTCCGCCTCATGGAACGAGGTGTTCTTGACCTTGGTGTATGGCTTGATCCAATCAAGCCGCTGGCCGTGTTCGGCCCAGAACGCCTCCGGATCCTCAACCGATTGGCGATACATCGCAAAGTAGCCCGCCTCGTCCACCAGCGCATTGGCCGCCCACTCCGCCGGAACCGGATAAACTGCATCGCTCACGTCAGGCTCTCCCAGAAACGCATCCACCCATTTTCCCGCATTCTATCACCATGTCATCGGGCGAATACATCGTTCCAAGGTACAATTGGCGCGGTGCCGCGTGAGGCGCACAAGGAGATTTGAAATCGTAAGAGTCTATTTGGAGGCACGAGGATGTTGGAACAGGCCATGAGCAAATTTGCTGGCAACGCGCTTATTCGCGACAAGTTCGACAATTATATTGGCGGCAAATGGGTTGCGCCGGTGCGCGGGGCCTATTTCGACAATATCTCGCCTGTAACAGGGCAAGTTGTGTGTCAGATCGCACGCGGCACTGCCGAAGACATTGAACTGGCGCTCGACGCTGCGCACGCAGCCAAGGATGCATGGGGCAAGGCTTCGACGACCGAGCGTTCGAACACGCTGCTGAAAATCGCTGATCGCATGGAAGCCAACCTTGATAAGTTGGCGCTGGTCGAAACCATCGATAACGGCAAGCCGATCCGCGAAACAACCGCCGCCGATCTTCCATTGGCGATTGACCACTTCCGCTATTTTGCATCGTGCCTGCGCGCGCAGGAAGGTTCGATTTCGGAGATCGATCACGATACCATCGCCTATCACTTTCATGAACCGCTGGGCGTGGTCGGGCAGATCATTCCGTGGAACTTCCCGCTGCTGATGGCGGTGTGGAAGCTGGCGCCGGCGCTCGCTGCGGGCAATTGCATCGTGCTTAAGCCTGCCGAACAAACCCCGATGTCGATCATGGTGCTGATGGAAGTGATCGGCGATCTGTTGCCTGCGGGCGTGCTCAACGTGGTGAACGGCTTTGGCATTGAAGCGGGCAAGCCGCTGGCAAGCAACAAGCGCATCGCTAAGATCGCATTCACGGGCGAAACCACCACGGGTCGTCTGATCATGCAATACGCTTCGGAAAACCTGATCCCATGCACGTTGGAACTGGGCGGAAAAAGCCCCAACATCTTCTTTGCCGATGTGATGGATCAGGACGACGACTTCCTCGACAAGGCGCTTGAAGGCTTTACCATGTTCGCGCTCAATCAGGGTGAGGTCTGCACCTGCCCGAGCCGCGCGCTGGTGCATGAATCGATCTATGACCGCTTCATGGAAAAGGCGATTGCCCGCGTTGAGGCGATCAAGCTGGGCAACCCGCTGGATGCTTCCACAATGATCGGCGCGCAGGCTTCGAACGATCAGATGGAAAAGATCCTGAGCTACATCCAGATCGGGCGTGATGAAGGTGCCAAGGTGCTGACCGGTGGTGAGCGCGCGGTGCATGGCGGCGATTTGGCCGATGGTTTCTATGTCCAGCCAACCGTGCTGGAAGGCCACAACAAGATGCGCGTGTTTCAAGAGGAAATCTTTGGACCGGTGTTGGCGGTAACCAAATTCTCGACCGATGAAGAAGCGCTCGCGATTGCCAATGATACGCTTTACGGCCTTGGCGCGGGTGTGTGGACGCGCGATGGAACCCGCGCCTATCGCATCGGTCGAGGTATTCAGGCTGGCCGTGTGTGGACCAATTGCTATCACGCTTATCCAGCACACGCCGCATTTGGTGGTTATAAGCAATCTGGCATCGGGCGCGAAAACCACAAGATGATGCTCGATCACTATCAGCAAACCAAGAACTTGCTGGTCAGCTATAGCCCTAGGAAGCTTGGCTTTTTCTGAGCTAACGATCACACTGTAAAGGTGGCGCGCTCTGGCATGGGGCAGGCGCGCCACATGCCGTTCAGCCAAGCGCCATAAGAGCGCGTCAAAATCAAAACATGGAGAGATGTCGTGTCACAAGTCGTGGTCAGTGTGATGTACAATGCCCCTGCCGATCCGCAGGCATTTGAGGATTATTACGCCGCAACGCACATGCCGATTGCACAGAAAATCCCGATGGTCGAAAAGATCGTCCTGCTCAAAGGCGTAGCGGGCCCCGATGGCAGCGCGCCTGCCTATTACCGCATGGCGCAGATTTACTTTGCCGATGCAGCAACGATGGCCGCAGCCATGGCCACGCCCGAGGCGCAGGCGGCAACCGGCGACATCGCCAATTTCGCCACCGGTGGTGCTGCCGTGTTGATCGCGCAAGTCGTGTGACCACACTTCCCCCTCGCGTCATGACAACAGCGGCGGCGGACGATTGGATCGTGCGGCTGACAGCGGCGCATGGCCCATTGATGTTTCACCAATCGGGCGGATGCTGCGATGGGTCTGCGCCCATGTGCTTTGTTGCGGGTGAATTCCGGGTTGGCGGGCAGGACGTTCTGCTCGGCCATATAACGGGCGATACGCCGGTGTGGACCGGGGCTGCGCAATTTGAATATTGGCGGCATACTCAGGTGACGATTGATGTGGTGCCCGGGCGCGGTGCCGGGATGAGCCTTGAAGCGCCCGAAGGGGTGCGGTTCATTGTGCGCAGCCGGGTGTTCAGCGATGAGGAAGCCGCATTGCTTGAGCAGGCAGGCGAACCCCTGCGCGGTGATGTGTAATCCGCTTGGCGGGCACCGTCCGCCGTCCTAAAGAACGCAGGCGAAGGTCAGGTGTCCAGCAAAAAGGCGCGGCCTTTCTGAGAGAGGGTAATGGCCGTGCCGGTTGATCTTGATGACCAACGCTTGGTCGCGTGCACATCGCGCGCGGCTGATCCTGCCCGCGCGGTTTCTGAACTGGCGGCGGCCATCGGATCAGTGCAATTGGCCGGTGCCTTGCTGTTTTGCTCAAACGGTTACCCCCGCGATGCGCTGGCGCAGGAACTGGCAGTGCAATTGCCGGATGTGCCACTATTTGGCTGCACGAGTGCGGGCGAATTGGCAGACCGGGGCTATGATACCAACAGCATCGTGCTGATCGGTTTCCCGCGTGACGTTTTCTCGATGGCATCCTTGCGCTTTGATGATCTTGATCATTTTGATGCACAAGCCGCCCAAAGCGCGATCAGGCATCTTGCCGCACAAGAACGCCGGGATCGGGTGGGGGATGAAAAACAGCATCAGGTGGCGTTGTTTTTTGTGGATGGGCTTTCCCATCGCGAAGAATTGCTGACGATGACCGCGCAGCATGCTTTGGGCGATATTCAATTGATCGGCGGCTCTGGTGGCGATGGCCTATCGTTTCGCAATACCGCAGTGCTGCATGACAAGGCGTTCCATGCCGATGCCGCCGTGATTGTTCTGTTGAGCAGCGCACGCCCGCTGCATGTGTTTTGCACTAACTTCTATCGTCCCGGACCGTCCAAGATGGTGATTACCGAAGCCGATCCAGAAACCCGCACGGTTTATGAAATCAACGCAGCGCCCGCCGCTGCTGAATACAAGCGGCTGTCGGGCAATCCGTCATCCCTGCTGGATGCGCACTTCTTTGCCGCGCACCCGCCGATCGTGCGCACCGGGGGGCAGGTGCATGTCCGTTCGATCCAATCGGCCAACCCTGATGGATCGCTGACGTTTTATTGCGCTATCGATAATGGCGTGGTGCTTTCCTTGGGTGAACCAGTGGACCGGGTTGCCGCGATGGAAGACCTGTTTGCCGAGATCGAACGCAAAGTGGGTGTGATTGATCATGTCATCGGTTTTGATTGCGTGCTGAACCGCCTTGATGCCGAAGATCGACAACAGGCGCATGTCGTGTCGCAGATGTATGTCGCCAACCGCGTGTTTGGCTTTAACACTTACGGCGAACAATTCCGTGCCGCCCATATGAATCAGACGTTCACCGGGCTGGCGGTGGGGCGATGAACGGCATTGCTTATCCTGTGGTTCGCGAAGGCGATGATGAGATCGCACAATTGCGCGCGCGGGTGCAGCAGTTGGAGAAGATCAACTCCGCTTTGATGGACCGGGTGGAACGCTCGATTGATATGGAGGGCGGGGCGTTTTCGATGTTCGAAACCGCGATTGCCTTGGAATCAGTGGTGCGTGACCGGACGAGCGCGCTGGAAGCTGCGATGAGCGAGCTTAATCGCGTGATCGCGGAACTGGCAGCGGCCAATGATGATGCCACCGCAGCGCGGATTTTGCTGCGTGATGCCATCGAAACGCTGAACGATGGTTTTGCGCTGTTTGATGCCAATGACCGGATGATCTTGTGCAACCGTGCCTACATCCGGATATTTCCCTCGGTTGAAGAGATTTCACACGCATCGCCAGAGTTTGCAGAAATCGCAATCAGGCTTGCCAATACTGGCGCGACGGTGGGTGCAAACATAGCCCCTGAACGGTGGCTGCGTGACCGGGTGGACAGGCATCGCCGGGCTGAAGGCGCACACGTTCAGGCGATGAGCGACGGGCGCTGGATCCAGATCAATGAAATCCGAACCAGCGATGGCGGAATTGTCGGGGTCTATACTGATATCACCTCGGTCAAAGCCGAAGATGCGCGGCAGCGGGCGCTTGAACTGGCAGAGCGCAATCTGGCGCTCCAAGCCACGCTTGATACCCTGTCAGAGGGCGTTTGTCTGTTTGATGCACAACACCGGATGCAGGCTTCGAACGAAGGTTTGATGCGGGTTTTGGCACTGAGTGGCGATAATGCAGAAGCAGTGCGCGATCATGCGGCTTTGGTGCGCTGGTGTGTCGACAGCCTCGGTCTTGATAGCCCAGAAGCGCTCGGCTGGCGGCATGAAACCATGCAACGTCTTGCGGCGGAATGCAAGATTGGCGGGCGCAATTTCATCATCCGCTCGGTCCCGCTCAGCAATGGTGGGATGGTATTTACGTTTGACGACGTGACCGATCACATGCGCTTGCAACGCTCGTTAACTGAAACCGCCGAGACGCTGGAGCGCAGGGTGAGCGAGCGGACGGCGGAACTGATTGAGGTGAACCGACAACTGGTCGATGCTAAGAACGAAGCAGAGACGGCCAATCGTTCAAAAACCAGCTTCCTTGCTGCCGCCAGCCATGATCTTTTGCAACCGCTCAATGCAGCGCGGCTGTTTGTTTCGGCGATGGATGGGCAGGCTTTGCCAGACCGCCCGCGCGCATTGGTTCAGCAAACAAGCACCGCGCTGGATTCGGTTGAAGACCTGCTGGAGGCGCTGTTTGAGATTTCGCGGCTTGATGCGGGCGCGATTCAGCCTGAGATCGTGGACCTTCCGCTTGGCAGTATCTTCAATACGTTGCGGGTGGAGTTTGCGCCATTGGCGGCAGCGGGTGGGTTGCAATTCGATGTGGCGGACACCGGGGTTTGGGTGCGGTCGGACGCGCGGCTGCTGCGCCGGGTTTTACAGAACTTTGTCTCAAACGCGATCCGCTATACCGAAGTGGG
The DNA here is from genome assembly GCA_963204905.1 of Pseudomonadota bacterium. Taxonomy (GTDB): domain Bacteria; phylum Pseudomonadota; class Alphaproteobacteria; order Rhizobiales; family Xanthobacteraceae; genus 62-47. Next base: position 1,092 of record CAUJJN010000139.1, on the reverse strand, counting down.
GCAGGTCGCGGTCGAGGTGGAGCAGCTTGCAGGCAGCGTCAGGGTCACCGTGCGCGATACGGGGCCGGGCATTGCACCGGGGGATCGTGACGAGATTTTCGAGGAATTTCGCCGGGTGGGGCGGACGCAGAAGATTCCGGGCAAAGGCCTTGGGCTGGCGATTGTGCGGCGGGTTTCCACGATGCTTGGCCATGAAATTGCCCTGCAATCAACGCCGGGGCAGGGATCGGCGTTTTCCATCAGCCTGCCCAGTGTTGCCCCGGTGGTGAGCGCGGTTCGCGAAGATCCCGCCGCAACGGTATCATCAAGCACGGGCGGCATGGTGCTGGTGATCGATAATGATCCTGCCATCCTTTCGGGCATGGAAGCCTTGCTGGAAAACTGGGGGCTTGAAGTGGTGACAGCCCGCGATCCAGGTGATGTCGTGGTGACGGTGGCGCTGGCGCAAGGCCTTGCCATGTTGATCGTCGATTATCAACTCGACGATGGCCTGATGGGCGACACGGCGATTGCGATGATCCGCAAAATGGCAGGTCGCGAAATACCGGCGATGGTCATTACCGCCGACCGGGCAGAGGAAGCCAAGACGTTGCTGGCCAGTCTGGCACTGCCGGTGCTCCACAAACCGGTAAAGCCTGCCCAACTGCGCGCGTTGCTCCGTCAGATGGACGTGATTTAGACTGGCCGCATTGGGGCGTTTTCCGCCATAAGCGGACTTTCTGGAAGCGACCCCTTTGCCGTCATTGCCCGCTTGAGCTAGTTTGCTCGAATGGAGGCGGTCCAATCCTATCGAAACTGGTGGCGGCCACTGCCCGGGTGGCTAAAAATCACGACTTCGCTGATCGCCTATCCGGCGTGGGCCATCATCGTGTATTGCGTCGCAACAGGTAATGCGAAGAGCACGGCAGCATTCTTCTCGTTCATCGCATTTGCAGTTGTCGCAGTGCTTCAGAGGGCATAGCGTGGAAGGTACGCTAAACAACGTTAAGGGTGAACAATCAGAGAACGCTTAGGCGGCGCGACTATCCGGCGGAAGATTGAGGGCCTTGCGGCCAGCAGAAGCGGCTGCGCGATCCCAGAGGAAATCGCCGG
>CAUJJN010000138.1 GCA_963204905.1 Pseudomonadota bacterium | reverse complement strand
CGCGCGATATCGCGACGGGACTCCGAATAGTCCTGATAATAGCCGGTGACTTCATTGGTCAGCAGAACGTGCCATGCGTGATGATAGTCATCGTTCCATTGCGCACGATAGCGTCCATCCGGCGGATCGGTCGATGGATCAAGCAGCGTGGCGCGATTGTCGTCATTCTCGAGCACGAGATGGATCGCCCGCCCGGTCGCGGCGGCGAAACATCCGACGTCCCGGCTCAGTTCGGCAAGCAGCGGCGGATCGCCCGCTTCGACGATGGCGTGCACCGCATCGAGGCGAAGACCGTCGAACCGGTAGTTGGCGAGCCACGACAATGCGTTCTCGATCGCGAACCGTCGTACTGCGGGGACGCGATAATCAATGGCGCTTCCCCACGGCGTCGCGGCGGGAGAAAAGAAGGCCGGCGCATAGGCGCCGATGAAATTTCCTTCCGGCCCGAAATGATTGTAGACCACGTCGAGGAAGACCATCAGGCCGCGCAGATGCGCTTCGTCGATCAAGGTCTTCAAATCGTCCGGCCGTCCGTAGATGTCCGCCGGCGCGTACCAGAGCACGCCGTCATAACCCCAGTTGCGCCGGCCCGGAAAACTCGCCAGCGGCATCAGTTCCAATGCGGTTATTCCGGTCGCCACCAGATGGTCGAGCTTCTCGATCATGCCGCGATAGGTGCCGGCCGCGGTGAATGTGCCGACATGCGCTTCGTAGACGACCGCCTCGTTCCATGGCCGTCCGCGCCATTCGGTCGCGCGCCATCGGTAGCTGCCGTGGTCGATCACCTCGCTTGGTCCAAAGACACCCTCGGGCTGATAGTGAGAGGCGGGGTCCGGCACCTGCGTCTCGCCGTCGATCCGAAAGCGATAACGCGAGCCGGCGGTTGCGGCGGCCGACGTCAAGGTGAACCAGCCGTCCTCCAACCGCTGCATGGCGTGGGGGGCGTCCAGCATCACCTCGACATGCTGCGCGGCGGGAGCCCACAACCGGAAAGTTACGCCATCGCTTCCGGGCGTGGCACCGAACGTCGCATCAACCATACAGCTCTCAAGGTGTGAAAACGCCGGTTGCGTGCGAGCACAAGCCAGCCACGATGGGCCAATGATTTGCGCGGTTGAAGGTTCCCTGGCCAATCGAATTGGCTTTGATCGCGGAAACGGAACGTCCGCGAATCTATCGTCCAGCATTGCTGTTTTTCGCGACAGCCGTCATCAATGGCCGCGATTTATCGCGACCGCGGCTTTCGCGTCGGTTTGCGAGGCTCGATCAACTCTTTCGCGACTTCGATGAAGCGTGTGGCCAGTGACGTGACGTTGTCCTTGCGCCATGCCAGCGAAATATCCAGCGTCAGCTTGGTGTCCTTGATTTCGAGCGATGTGATTCCCGGCGGCAGTGTCGGAATGAAGGACGCATCCAGAATGGCGCAGCCGAAGCCGGACCTCACGAACTGAAGCAGAACCGGCAAATCGTCGGCTTCCTCGACGATGTTGAGCGTGATCCGCTTTGCCTTGGTCATGCTCTCGATCAGTTTCCAGAAGCCCCGCCAGCGCGTATGCGTTCCGATCGCCATCGGAATGGTGGCGAGTTGCTGCAGTGTGACCGTCTTTCCCTTTGCCAACGCATGGCTGGTCGGGACCAGCGCGATCAGGCGTTCGCGCGAAATCAGAATCTGCGGGTCCAGCGAAATGATCGACATCATGAAGCCGAGGTCGATGGTTCCATTGTCCAGCGCCGTCGACTGCTCTGACGACGCCAACAGGCGAAGGCCGACGCGGGCCTCCGGATAACGCTTGCGAAACTCGATGATGATGTCCGACATCGGACCGGCGGCGGCAAACGTCGAGTAACCCACCATCACCGTGCCGCTGAGACCCTGGGCCACCGCGCCGGCGCGCGTCAACGCGCGGTCGAGCCGCTGCATCGCATCCGCGCCGTCGCGATAGAGAATCTCGCCGGCAGGCGTCAGGGCGACACGGCGCGTCGAACGCTCGAACAGGGCAAATCCCAGCTGGTCTTCGAGCTTCCGGATACTGCGACTGAGCGCCGGCTGCGCCACGCCCAGTCGCTGCGCCGCCTTCCGGAAATTCAGGGTCTCCGCCACGACGAGGAAGTAATGCGTCTTGGCGATCATCGAGGGATGCGTCATGAGACGACCAGTGCCGATAGGGTATCAATAATGGATCAATTGGTATTGGACAGGAATGAATTGGCTCTGTCAAATCGCGGGCCATGACATGCTGTCCGCCCGGGAGTTCAACCTCCGTGTCGGCCCGAAGAGAGAAGCAAGAAGGAGGAACGATGGCTCAGGCACAAGCGATGATCGTCGCCGCTCAGGCGGAAGCCGCGGAGGCGGGCGCATCCATCCTGGAGGCCGGCGGCAATGCTGTCGACGCCGCGATTGCCTGCGCGTTGGTGCAGGGCGTGGTGGATCCGCTGATGACGGGGATTGCCGGCTTCGGCAGTGCCGGCATCTATTTTCCGGGCCAGAATTTCCATCAGTACCTCGATTTCCATGCGCCGGCGCCGGCCGCCGCGCGCCCCGAGATGTGGGAGCATCTCATCGAAGGCGAGGCGCGCGATGGCTACGGCTTCATTCTCAAGGGCAAGATCAACGACGTCGGTTATCAGTCGGCCTGTGTCCCGGCGTCCCTGAAAGCCTACTTCGAAGCGCATAGCCGGTTTGGCGTGCTGCCCTGGCGGGAGATTGTCGCGCCGGCGATCGAATGGGCAGAGCGGGGCTGGATGGTGCGGCCGCACGTCGAGTTCTTCTGGTCCGATCCGGGCACGATGGGACGTGCATCCGGCGCCGAACGTCTGGCGTTCTCGCCGTCCGGCAAACGGCTTTACTGTCGCGAGGACGGCACGCCGAAACGCGTCGGCGATGTGGTCCGCAATCCGGATTATGCGCAGACGCTGCGTCAGATCGCCGAAGGCGGCTCGGATGCTTTCTACAAGGGCGATCTGGCGCGGCGCATCGCGCAGGACATGCGCGACCATGGAGGCCTGATCACGCTGGACGATCTCGCGGCCTATCAGCCCAAATGGCTGAATCCGCTGCGCGGCCACTATCGCGGTTACGAGGTGACCACCAACAACCCGCCCGGAGGCGGGCTGATGCTGATCGAGATGCTGAACATGCTCGAGCATTTCGATCTGTCGGAGTTGGGTCACAACAGCGCTGAGTATCTTCGCGTGGTTTGCGAGGCCATGAAGCGCGCGACGATCGACAAGGATGCTTTCATCGGCGATCCCGGATTCGTCGATGTGCCGGTGTCGCGCCTGGCGTCCAAGGACTACGCGGCGGCGATGTCGAAGGATATCGCGGCGCGCGTCAAGGCGGACGTTCCGCGCTTCAACTCCGGGTTCCCGTCCAAGGACACCACGCAGGTTTGCGTCGTCGATCGCGACGGCAATTGCGTGACGATGACCCATTCGCTCGGAATGCCGTCCGGCGTCATCACCGATGGCCTGGGCTTCTTCTACAATGGCTGCATGGCGGTGTTCGATCCGCGCCCCGGCCGCGCAGGCAGCATCGCGCCGGGCAAGGCGCGGTTCACGTCGATCTGTCCGTCGATCATTTTCCGCGATGGCAAACCTTATCTGGTGATCGGCGCTCCGGGCGCGACGCAGATCGCCATGGGCGTGTTGCAGGCGGTCCTCAACGTACTCGACTTCGGCATGACGATGACCGAGGCGGTGAGCGCGCCGCGCTTTTCGGCGACCAGCAACGCCATCGATGTTTCGAACCGGATCCTGCACGGCACCACGAGGCGGCTGGAGGCGGAAGGCTACGAGGTGATCCGCAGTCCGCAGACATTCGGCTTCGCCGCGGTCCACGGAATTCGGCTCGACGGTGGCAGGTTCGATGGCGGCGCCGATCCTGGGCACGACGGAATTGCGCTCGCGGTCTGAGCCGCAATCAAACGATGAAACCTTCGAGGGGGAAATGATCATGAAGATAATGGGACTGACGTGGACCGCCGCCGCGGTGCTGGCATCCTGCGTTGCGGCGCAAGCGCAGATCTCCGGCGATGCCGTCAAGATCGGTGTTCTCACCGATCACTCTGGCGGATTTGCCTACCTTGTCGGAAAACACTCGGTTGAAGCCGTGCAGATGGCGATCGATGATTTCGGCGGAAAGGTGCTTGGCAAGCCGATCTCGGTGGTCACGGCCGATCACCAGAACAAGCCGGATATCGCGGCGACGATCAGCCGGAAGTGGTTCGAAACCGAAGGTGTCGATGCGGTCACCGACGTTGCGGGGTCCGCCGTTGCGCTCGCGACCCAGGAAGTCGCGCGTCCGCTCAGCAAGGTGCTGCTGATTTCCGGCGCCGCGACCACGGCGTTGACCGGAAAAGCCTGCTCACCGACGACGTCGCAATGGAGCTACGACACCTACGCTTTCGCCAAGGGCACCGCGAGCCAGGTGACCAAACAGGGCGGCGATTCGTGGTTCTTCCTGACGAGCGACTATGCATTCGGTCATTCGCTGCAAAACGATGCGAGCCGCTTCGTCGAAGCCAGCGGTGGCAAAGTGATCGGCAGTGTGCGCTTTCCGTTCGGCTCGCCGGATTTCGCCTCGTTCCTGCTGCAAGCACAAGGATCGAAAGCCAAGGTCATTGGTCTCGCCATGTCCGGCGCTGATCTCCTCAGCGCCATCAAGCAGGCCGGTGAATTCGGCATCGTCCAGTCCGGCCAAAGCCTGGCGAGCCTTGTGATCTATATCAACGACATCGAGGGGCTCGGCCTCAAGGTGGCCCAGGGCCTCACGTTGACGACATCGTTCTATTGGGACGCCAATGACGAGACCCGCGCATGGGCCAAGCGATTCATGGAGCGTTCCGGCGGCTTCATTCCCAACCTGATTACAGCGGGCACCTATGCGTCGGTGCTGCACTATCTGAAGGCCATCGAGGCGGCCGGGACCGACGACGGCAAGACCGTCGCGGCGAAGATGCGCGAACTGCCGGTGAACGATTTCTACAACAAGGACGTTCAGATCCGTGCCGACGGCCGCGTGATGCACAAGACCTTCCTGATGAAGGTGAAGTCGCCCGCCGAGTCGAAGTATCGCGGGGATTACTACAACATGCTGGCGTCGATGTCCGGCGAGGACTCGTTCCGTCCACTTTCCGAAAGCGAATGTCCTCTCGTGAAAAAATAACTGTCCCGATCGCCTGTCGGGTCGCGTCTCGTGACCGGGCGGGCGACAGATCGAGAGAAGCGGCCCGCATGCGAATGACGGGCCGCTTGTCATTTCGGGCATGCGTTCGATTGCGGTTCTGCCGTGCCTTCGCGCAACGGGGATATCGGTTTGCGTTGAGAACCGAGCACGGCCGGCGTTCAGGACTACGCCAGGACAAACCGGAATTGCGGTTTGTTTTCAACTGGCTGGGGCGGGAGGGATCGAACCTCCGCATGGGGGAATCAAAATCCCCTGCCTTACCGCTTGGCTACGCCCCAACAGGCCGATCAGGGCCGCGGTCATCGCGGCCGCAGAATCCCTGTCCAGCGGAGGTCTGTCTACAGAGAGACGTGGCGGAGTTCAACCGCCACGTCCGGTCATTCGGTACCGTTCCGGGCCGCCGCGGAACGGTTTGACCGGCGGGACGCGACAGACGCTGCAAAGCATCTCCGATCGCCGTGAAATTCGAAATTCCCGACCATTGTCAGGTGGGAGCGCGCGCCACACCATGTTGGCACGTTCGGATCACGGCCGGAGCCGGAATGTTGGCACAGCAATTTGACGCATATGGCGATGTTGTTCCGTCGTCGCGGAATGATGGCCGGCGGCCTCCGCGTGCGGCCGGCGCGCCTCGCCGCGCACGCGTCGGCGTGGTCCTGTTCTGGGTTACGGTTGTGCTGATCGTGCTGGCGCGCGTCGTCTGGTTCTCGACGGCGCAGCCGTCCGGATTTGCCGACGCCGAAAGGGCGCACAAGATCGGCGTCAGATAACCGCCGAGGCCGGGGCGCCGTGGAGTGCGGTTCGATCGCTGAGCATCTTCTCGAAAGTGCGCGCCGCCGGCATGGCGACGCGCCCCGGCGATGTCAGACGCCACAGGCTGCGCGCGATGGTGATGTCCCGCATCGGGATCAGTTTCAGCCGGCGCTGTTCGGCGAGATCGGCGACCGCCGCTTCCGAGACGATCGAGACGCCGACGCCGGCGGCGACCACCTGCTTGATCGCCTCGGTGCTGCCGATTTCCAGCGTGCGCGTCGGCTCGATGCCGTGCGCCGCGAGCGCCTGCGCCACCACCTCGCGGGTGCCGGAGCCCGGCTCGCGGACGATCATGATTTCATTCTGAAGCCGCTTCGGATCGATCGGCCGCGTTTCCTGCGCGAAGGGATGATCCGGCGCCACGATCAGCGCCATCACGTCGGTCTGCCATGGCACCGCCGTCAATCCGCGCACCTCGACCGGGCCTTCGACGAGGCCGATGTCGATATCCTGATTGGCCATCTGCTCGGCGATGTCGCGGGTGTTGGCGCTGACCAGAAACAGATCGACGTCGGGATGGGCGCGATGAAACGCGCCGAGATAGCGTGCGAGCATATAGGTCGCGATCGTGGTGCTGGCGCCGATCCGCAGCGAGCCGTTGTGCAGGCCGCGCAGCGCGGAAAGTTCGTCCTCGGCGGCGCGCTCCACCGCGAACAGCGCCTCCGCATGGCGCGACAGCGCGAGGCCTTCGTCGGTCGGCACCACGCCTTTCGGCGTGCGGTTGAGCAGGCGGCAGCCGACCTGCAACTCGAAGTCGCGAACCCCCTTGGAGATCGCCGGCTGGCTGATATTCAGCGCTTCGGCGGCGCGGGAGAAGCTGCCGGTGCGGACGACCGCCGCGAACATGCGAAACAAATGGAGGTTGAGCGACATAACCTATCTCTATTGGCGTATCTGAGAATAATATTTCCAATCACCGGCGCTGCAACGCATATTCCTTCCGCATCGAAGGATATTCTCTCACGTGTCAGACCAGCCTCGCTCCGCGGTCCAGTCCGCCGGCACCACCACCCTTGGGACCAGAATCGTCACGCTGCTGCCGGGCATCGCGCTGTGCGCGGTCATCACCGCGCTTGCGGTGGGCATTCAAGCCGTGCAGGAGCGCACCTTCGGGCATCCTTATCTCGAGGCCATCGTGATCGCGATCCTGCTCGGCATGGCGCTGCGCTCGGCGTGGACGCCGGGAGCAAGGTGGCGCGCCGGCATCGCCTACAGCGCCAAGCAACTGCTGGAGGTGGCGGTGGCGCTGCTCGGCGCGTCGGTGACGTTCGCGGTGATTGCATCGTCCGGCGTGACGCTGCTGGTGGCGATCGTCACCATCGTGGTGATGACGCTGCTGGTAAGCTACGGCATCAGCCGCACGCTCGGACTATCCACGCGGATGGCGATCCTGATCGCTTGCGGCAATTCGATTTGCGGCAACTCGGCGATCGCAGCGGTCGCGCCCGTAATCAAGGCCAGTTCCGACGACATCGCCTCGTCGATTTCGTTCACGGCGATTCTCGGCGTGATCATCGTCCTGGGGCTGCCGATCCTGGTGCCGCTGATGGCGCTGTCGGAACATCAGTACGGCATTCTCGCGGGTCTCACCGTCTATGCCGTGCCGCAGGTGCTGGCGGCGACGGTGCCTGTCGGCGTTGTCGCAACGCAGATCGGCACGCTGGTCAAACTGGTGCGGGTGATGATGCTGGGGCCTGTGGTGGCGTGCATCGCGCTCGGCGCGCGACGTTTCGCGCGCGGTGGGGAGGAGCAAGGCGCCAAGCTCGGTTTCTTCAAGGCGGTGCCGTGGTTCATCATCGCCTTCTTCGTGCTGGCGGCGTGTCGGTCGTTGGCGCTGATCCCCGACGCGGCGCTGCCGGCGATCCGGACGCTCGCCGGCGTGCTGACGGTGCTGTCGATGGCGGCGCTGGGTCTTGGCGTCGATCTTCGGGTGATCCGCGAAGTCGGCGGCAAGGTCACAGCGGCGGTGACCCTGTCGCTGGTGTTCCTCGTCGGCGCCGGCCTGCTGCTGGTGCGCTTCATTCTGCCGGCGTAAGGGGTCAGTCGGAAATCTAGCCGTGCGACTGGCGTGGGCTGACGTGGCCGAGCCGTTGTGAGATCGCGTGGGTGCAGTCGAGCAGCGCCTTTGCGATCGGGCTGTTCCAGTCGGTATTGAACGTGCTCGCAGGCCCCATCGCGGTGATCGACAGCACCACCGCGCCGCTGTGATCGAACACCGGCGCGGCGAAGGCATTGACGCCGGGCAGGGGGTCGCCGATCGCGCGGGTGATGCCGCGCTTGCGGACATCGGCCAGCGTGGCGTTGACCTCGGCGTTGTCCATCGACTTCCCGCCGGAGTAGCCGACGCCGAGCCGGTCGAGCCGGATGTCCTGCGCGGCTTTCACGACGTTGGGTGGCAGGAACGCGGCGAAGATTCGGCCGGTCGCCGTCTCCAGCATCGCCATCACCGAGCCGACGCGCATGACGATGTGAGCGGGGTGGCTCGATTCCTCCAGCCTCACCACTGTCGGGCCATGGGTGCCCCATACCGATAGCGACACGGCGTGATTGATCTCGCGCGCCAGCGCCGCGATCTTCGGCGTGGCGACGCGGACAGCGGACAGTCGGTGCAGGCCGATGAGGCCGAGTTCGAGCGCGAAGGCGCCAATATCGTAGTGGCCCGTCGCGGTGTCCTGCTCGATCAGGCCGAGCCGCAGAAAGCTCACGAGATAAGGATGCGCCTTGGCCGGCGTCATGCCGGCCTCGCGCGCGAGATCGCGCAGCATCATCGGCTCGTTGCTGCGCGCCAGCGCGCGCAACAGTTGGCCGCCGACCTCGATCGATTGAATGCCGCGCGATGCTTTGCCCATGGTCGACCTCCATCTCGCTGCGGTGGGAAGCCGGACTGCTTCAATCCAGCGACTTCTCCGTCATTGCGAGGAGCGTCAGCGACGAAGCAATCCAGGTCTTGCTTTGTGGCTTTCTGGTTTGCTTCGCTACGCTCGCAATGACGGACCGGGTATCGCTTCGCGTCAAACAGCCAGAAATCCACCATCGACCGGCAACGTGACGCCGCTGACATAGGACGCCATGTCGGAGGCGAGAAACACCACGGGGCCGATCAGTTCGTCCGGCTGGCCGACGCGGCCAAGCGGCGTGCGACCGACGAAGCCGGCGAGCCGCGCCGGGTCCTCGCGCGTCGCCCTGGTCATCTCGGTCTCGATCACGCCCGGCGCGATGGCGTTGACGCGAATGCCGTCGCGGGCGAGTTCGCGCGCCAGCGACTGCGTCAGCAACTTGACGCCGCCTTTCGATGGCGAATAGCCCAGCGTGTCCGCCACGCCGACGAAGGATGCGATCGACCCGATGTTGACGATGTTGCCGCGCGACTGTCGCATCGCCGGAAGAAAAGCGTGGGTGACGTTGAAGACGCCGTTGAGATTGTCGTCGAGCACGCGCCGCCAGTTGTCGTGGGCGCGCGGTGAATCGATGGTCTCGCGAATGATGACGCCGGCGTTGTTGACGAGGATCGCGATCGCGCCGACCTCCGCGCCGATGGTGTTCGCCAGCGCCGCGCAGGCGTCGGCATCGGTGACGTCGAGGGTGTAGGACCAGCCGCGCCGGCCTCTCGCGCTGACCTCGTCCGACGTCTGTCGCGCCGTCGCCGCGTCGATGTCGGTCACCACCACGTCGGCGCCATGCGCGGCGAGGCCGAGCGCGATGGCGCGGCCATTGCCCTGCCCCGCGCCGGTCACCAGCGCCAATTGTCCGGCGAGGAGTTGCGCTGCGCTCATGGCTCAGCCGCCGTGTGCCGTGGTCGTGGCGAGGTGGCGACCGGCGATGTAGCCGAATGTCAGCGCCGGGCCGAGCGTGATGCCCGCGCCCGGATAGTTGCCGCCCATGATGCTCGCCATGTCGTTGCCCGCCGCATAGAGGCCGGGGATCGGCCGTCCTTCCGCGTCGAGCGCGCGGGCGTTCTCGTCGGTACGGATGCCGGCATAGGTGCCGAGATCCCCGATCACCATTTTGATGGCGTAGAACGGCCCGTGTTCGATCGGCGCGATACAGGGATTGGGGCCGTGCAGCGCGTCGCCCTGATAGCGGTTGTAGGCGCGCGAGCCCTTGCCGAAGCGCGGATCGGCGCCGCTTTCGGCTGTCGCGTTGAACTCCTTTACGGCGGCTTCGAACGCTGTCGCGTCGATGCCGGCGGTCTTCGCCAGTTCGCCAAGCGTTGCCCCGCGCATCAGATAGCCGGTCTTGAGATGATGGCCGAGCGGCATCGGGAACGGCGGCACGCAACCGAGACCGTATTTGCGCAGCGACTGGTGATCGCAGACCAGGAACGCGGCGATCTCCTCGCCGGGCTTCGCCGCCTTCACCATCGCCTGCACGAAGTCGTGGTACGAATTGCCCTCGTTGGTGAAGCGGCGGCCGTCGCGCATCACGGCGATGACGCCGGGCTTGGCGCGATCGATGAAGTGCGGCATCACGCCCTTGCTGCCGTCCTTGCGGGTTGTCACCGACACCGGCACCCAGGCGGCGGCGTTCGGCAGACGATCCTCGACGCGGCCGCCAGCGGTCTCCGCCAGCCGCAAACCGTCGCCGGTGTTGCCGGTGGGGCCGGGGGAGTAATGTTCGTTACCGGTGGGCGCATGCGGGAACATTGCCTTGCGCCGCGCCACGTCATGCGGAAAGCCGCCGCAGGCGAGCACCACGCCGCGGGCGGCGCGCACGCGCACGTCGCGGCCTTCATGCTGGACCAGCGCGCCACGCACCGCGCCGTTCTCGACGATCAGTTCGCGCACCGGCGACGACAGCCACAGCGGCACCTTGAGATCCAGAGCCGATTTCGCCAGTCGTCCGGCGAGCGCGTTGCCGTTGGTCAGCGTCATGCCGCGACCGTATTTCATGACGTCGCGGAAATGCTTCGACAGGCGCTTGGCGACATAGAGCGCCGAGGTCAGCGACTTGGTTGCGCGCATGAAATGGATGATTTCCTTGCCGGAGCCGAGCATCATGCCGAACACCGTCAATTCCGGCAGTGGCGCGCCGAGATGCTTGATGAGATCACCGAGTTCGCGGCCGTCAAAGGGGCGCGTGACCATCGAGCGGCCGCCTTGCGTCCCGCCCGGCGCTTCCGCGTGATAGTCGGGGAAGGTCAGCGGCATGTCGAAGCGCAGCGCGGTCTGCGTGGTGAAGAAATCCACCGCTTCCGGACCGGCCGACAGAAACGCATCGACGCGCGCGGCGTCGTAGTTGTTGCCGGCCTCGTGGCGCAGGTAGGTTCGGGCGGCGTCCGGGGCTTCGGTGATGCCCCACGCGCGCGCCAGTGAGGTGCCGGGTATCCACAGCCAGCCGCCGGAACGCGCCGTGGTGCCGCCGAAGCGCGGTTCCTTCTCGACGATCAGCACCTTGAGGCCGCGATGCGCGGCGGTGACCGCCGCCGACATGCCGGCGGCGCCGGAGCCGACCACCAGCACGTCGCAATCGTAAGTATTTGCCTCATTGGTCGCGTTCGTCATTGTCGTCACCTAAATTCCCGTCATTGCGAGCGAAGCGAAGCAATCCAGTCTTGCTTTCTTTTCGGAGTCTGGATTGCTTCGTCGCTTCGCTCCTCGCAATGACGAAGAGTAAGCCTTGGTTTCATTGGCCTCATCTCGAGCCGGGTTCTTGGAACCAGACTCGGTTGTTATGGACAGTCCCGCCTTGGCTGGATTGACCTGAAACGCTGCGGCGTATGGGTCCCCGCCTGCGCGGGGACGACGATCTTGGTGCAGGCAATCCGTTCGCAAAACGGATTGCCTGCTATTCCCTTACTTCTTGAGCAGCGGACACTTGGATTCCGAGACCGGGCGATAGGCGTCCTCACCCTTGATGGTCTTGACGATCTCCAGATAGTCCCATGGCTCCTTGGACTGCGCCGGCGCCTTCACGCGAGCGAGATACATGTCGCGGATGACGCGGCCGTCCTCGCGCAGCTTGCCGCCGTGAACGAAAGTGTCCTCGATCGGCAGTTCGCGCATCTTGGCCATCACCTGGGCCGGATCGTCGGTGCCGGCGGCCTTGATCGCCTTGAGATAATGCAGCACCGAGCCATAGACGCCGGTGTGGATCATGGTCGGCATCAGATTGTTCTTGGCGAAGAACTTCCTCGACCAGGCGCGAGTCTTGTCGTCCATGTTCCAGTACGACGCGGTGGTCATGTAGGTGCCTTGCGCGCCCTGCAGGCCGATGGCGTGAATGTCGGTCTCGAACATCAGGAGGCCGACCAGCTTCTGCCCGCCTGCGACCAGCCCGAACTCGCCCGCCTGTTTGATCGAGTTGTTGGTGTCCTGGCCGGCATTGGCGAAGGCCACCACATCGGCCTTGGAGTTTTGCGCCTGCAACACGAAGGAGGAGAAGTCCGCCGTGCCGGTCGGATGCTTGACGCCGCCGACGATCTTGCCGCCGAGCAGGTTGATGAAGTAGGTGGCGTCCTTTTCGAGCGAATGGCCGAACGCATAGTCGGCGGTGACGAAGAACCACGACTTGCCGCCCTCGGCCATCACGGCGGAGGCCGTCACCTTCGACAGCGCATAGGTATCGTAGGCGAAATGCACGGTATTCGGGCTGCACAATTCGTTGGTCAGCGAACTCGCGCCGGGGCCGGACAACAGCGCGATCTTGTTGCGCTCCTTGGCCATGTTGTGGACCGCGATGGCGATTCCGGAATTTGGGATATCGACCACGGCGTCGACCTTGCCCTTGTCGAACCATTCGCGCGCGATCTGCACGCCGACGTCGGTTTTCATCTGGTGGTCGGCGCTGATGATCTCGATCTTCTTGCCGAGCACGGTGGGGCCGAATTCCTCGACCGCCATCTGGGCTGCGATCACCGAGCCGGGTCCACCATTGTCGCGTCCCCAGCTTGAAAGATCGGTCAGCACGCCGAGGCGGACGACGTCGTCCGAGATTTGCGCCGACGCCGTCGTCGTCATCGCGGCGAGCAAGGCGCAGATCACCAAAGGCTTCTTCATGTTTTCACTCCCCATGTATGTCCGCTCTGATGGCGGTGGATGGCGCATTGGACCCTGCGGGCCGTTTTGTCGCAAGTTTGATAATGACGAAGTCATTTGTCAATATGGAATAAGCGCTGCATTTCCGATATTAGCGGATTGCTCGATGATCGCATGCGTTGACGCGTATGACGATGCGACGCTTTCCCGAAGCCGACAGCACATCACGCGATGATGATTCGGACTGATTACTTCGTGGTTTCCGCTCCTTTGCTGCGGTTGTATGGCACCAGTATTTGCAATTGATGTGATCACTTCGATGATCAACATCGCGCTGTCATCTCACCTGCACAAATCGAATCACGCACATCGTGTGAGTTGCAGATGTGGTGATGTGTGCTAGTGGTGCATTTCCGACGTTTGCATTCGGTTGCCATCGGCATCTTTGCAAAGGTTGGAATCGGAGAACCACGAGCAAGCAGACGTCGCTGGTGGAGTTTCTGGATTTGATGTGCGCCTGATGTAATCGTTTCACGCCGGGCCGTGATATTCGATCCGCTCCCCTCCCGCCGCGCTTGTGTCAACAAGGAGAAATCAGTGGCTCGCAAAGCTAAGACAGTCGCGCGGAAAACCAAGGCGGCGAAAACAGCGAAGAAGACGGTGAAGAAAGCGGCGCCCAAATCAGCGTCCAAGGCGAAGAAGATCGCGCGCCGTCCGTATTCGAAGGCGGACATCAAGGAACTGCGCGCGCATTCCAAGGCACGCACGCCTGTCGAAAAAATCGCGAAGCTGACCAAGCGCACTGTCGGCTCGTTGCGTCAGAAGGCCATGAAACTTGGCATCGGTCTCGGCCATCAGCGCTGAGGCCTGCCCGCAATTCGCCTTTCGCGCCGATTTGCAACACCAAAACCGTCGTCCTCGCCCGCGCGAGGACGACGCCGGGCGAGAGAAAGCCCTTTGCGCCAAATTGTGCTTTCGAGCCCGCGGCCCAGCGCTTGATCCGCGCCCGCGGCACGCTATATCAAAATCCTCCCGTCTTATTTGTATGAACGAGCCAGGATTTTGGTGATGACGACGATTGATTCCGGCAGCGAAGCCCAACCGTTTCAGGCCGAGGTGGCCGAGCTTTTGCAGCTCATGGTGCACTCGGTCTATTCCGAGACCGATATCTTCCTTCGCGAGCTGATCTCCAACGGCTCGGACGCCTGCGACAAGCTGCGTTATGAGGCAATCGCGAAACCGGAACTGATGGAGCAGGGCGGCGCGCTCGCGATCCGCATCGTGCCAGACAAGACAGCGAACACGTTGTCGGTGACGGATACCGGCATCGGCATGGATCGCCAGGAGCTGGTCGACAATCTCGGCACCATCGCGCGTTCGGGAACCAAGTCGTTCGTCGCGCGGCTGAAGGAAGCCAAGGACGGCGCCAGCCTGATTGGCCAGTTAGGCGTCGGCATCTACGCGGCCTACATGGTGGCGGAGCGCGTCGTGGTCACCAGTCGGCGCGCGGGCACCGGAGAAGCCTGGGTATGGACGTCGTCGGGCGGCAGCGGTTTCACCGTCACGCCCGGAACCGCCGCCGATGCCGAGCGGGTGGCGCGCGGCACTGAAATCGTGCTGCATCTCAAGCCGGAGGCGAAGGAGTATCTCGAGCCGGCCCGGATCGAACGCATCGTCCATGCCTATTCCGACAATATCCAGTTTCCGATCGAGCTGGTCGGCGAGGGCGGTGAGGCGAAGCAGATCAACTCCGCCAGCGCGCTGTGGCAGCGCCCGAAATCCGAATTGAAGCCGGAAGATTACGCGGCGGCTTACAAATCCATCGCGGGCGCGTTCGATGAGCCGGCGATGACGCTGCACTACCGCGCCGAAGGCCGGCAGGCCTATGTCGTGCTTTTGTTCGCGCCATCGTCGAAGCCGTTTGATCTGTTCGAGCCGTCGCGCAAGGGGCGGGTCAAGCTTTATGTGCGGCGCGTGTTCATCACCGACGACGCCGACCTGCTGCCGCCCTATCTGCGTTTCATCCGCGGTGTGGTCGACAGCGAGGATTTGCCGCTGAACATCTCGCGCGAGATGTTGCAGAACAATCCGCAACTCGCGCAGATCCGCAAGGCGGTGACTGGCCGCGTCATCTCCGAGCTGGAAACGCTGAGCGAGAAGGAACCGGAATCCTTCGACAAGATTTGGGACGCGTTCGGTCCCGTTATCAAGGAAGGGCTGTACGAGGATTTCGAGCGTCGCGACAAATTGCTGGCGCTGGCGCGCTTCAATACCACGACGGGCAATCGCCGTTCGTTGAAGCAATACGTTGCCGATCTCAAGCCGAACCAGACCGAAATCTATTTCCTGGTCGGCGACAGCATCGAACGGTTGAAGTCCAATCCGATGCTGGAGGCCGCCTCCGCGCGCGGCATCGAGGTGCTGCTGCTCACCGATCCGGTCGATGCGTTCTGGACTTCGGCGCAGCTCGATTTCGAAGGCAAGCCACTGAAGTCGCTCAGCCAGGGGGATATCGATTTCGACCTGATCCCGCTGCTCGACGACAAGGAGAAGGCGAAGGACGAGACCGCCGTGGACGAAGCCGCTGCCGTCGCCGCGATCAAGGCGAGCCTCGGTGACCGCGTCGCCGACGTGAAGGTGTCGCGCCGCCTCACCACCAGCGCATCGTGCATCGTCGCCGGCAGCTTTGGCCCGGATCGCGAACTCGAACGCCTGTTGGCGCAGCAGCAGCGCGGCGGACGCACCAAGCCGATCCTCGAAATCAATCCGCGTCATCCTCTTGTCGCGGCGGTCACCGCCACCGATGACGCCGCGCGGCGGGATGATCTTTCGCTCTTGTTGCTGGAACAGGCGCAGATCCTCGAAGGCGAGTTGCCGGAAGACCCGGCGGCGTTCACGTCCCGTCTCAATCGGCTGGTGCTGCAAGGCATATAACGCCGCCCCACGGAGGACAGACGCGCCCGATGCCTTCGACCTCATTGCGAGGCGCGTAACAGAACAGACGGGGCAATCCAGTTCGTGGCGACGGACTGGAATGCCTCGCTTCGCCCGCAGTGACAATCATGGCGGATGTTCGTCGCAGCTCTGACGGTGCGGGGCGTCGCTTGACAGCCGGTGCCCGATCTCGACTATACATAAATTCGCATCCGTCAGCGATGCCATCACAAAAAGATGGGTGGCCATGGATCTGCGCCAGCTCCGTTACTTCATGGCGATCGTCGAGCAGGGCTCGTTCTCGCGCGCGGCGGAGATTCTGGGTGTGGCGCAGCCGGCATTGAGCCTGCATGTGCGCCACATGGAGGCCGAACTCGGGACCCCGCTTCTGGTGCGCAGTCCGCAGGGGGTGGTCGCGACCGAGGCAGGGCAGATTTTGCTGCGCAACGCGCGCATCATCACCGATCAGTTCGCCATCGCGCAGCATGAGATCAAGGGCCACGCGGCGGAGCCGGTGGGTGAAGTCCGCCTCGGCCTGCCGGGCACCATCAGCCAGTTTCTCTCGGTGCCGCTGATCGTCGAGGCGCGCCGGCTCTATCCCAAGGTCAAGTTGCGGATCGCCGAGGCGATGAGCGGCTTCGTGCTGGAATGGATGCGCGAGGCGCGGATCGATCTCGCTGTGCTCTACGGGCCTGCGCCGGATCGCTCGCTGGCGTCGTCGCCGCTGTTGACGGAGGATTTGTGGCTGCTCGGGCCTGCGGCGCCGCTCGACGGCATCAAGGCGCCGGCGTCCGGGAGTTGCACTTACAGGCGCGCGGCGGCGCTGCCGCTGATCCTGCCCAGCATCCATCACGGACTGCGCGCGCTGCTGGAAAAGGAAGCGGCGAGCCAATCGCTCACGCTCAACACGACGATCGAAGCGGACTCCTATGCCAACATCAAGGGGCTGGTCGGCGTCGGGCTCGGCTATTCGATCCTGCCGTTTCATTCGATGGCGCAGGAGGTCGCCGCCGGCAAGCTGCGGGCGTGGCGAGTAACGAAGCCGCCGCTGCGGCGTGACGTGCATCTGGTGCATTCGGTGGCGCGGCCGCTGACCCATGCCGCCACCAGGATCGAGGCGCTGTGCCGCGCCACGCTGCTCGATCTCGCCGCCACCGGCCGCTGGCAGGGCGCGCGGGCGCTGAAGGGGACGTGAGCGAACGATCTCCGTCATTGCGAGCACTGGGATCAGTGCTCCGCACTGTCCGAGCACAGGCTCCGCGAAGCAATTCAGTCTTGCTTTCGGGACTCCTGGATTGCTTCGTCGCTCCGCTTCTCGCAATGACGAACGTAAACTTCGATACTATATGGCCCCTTCGCCGGCCGCCCACAGCGCCTTGAGGCCCTCGCGATAGGTCGGATACGCCAACGCCGCGTTCAATTCGCGTTTCAGCCGCGCATTCGAGATACGATTGTTGGTGGCGTAGAAGCTGCGCGCCATGTCGCTCAGGTTGGCGCTCGTGAAATCGATCTCCGGCGGCGGCGCGATCCCCATCAGCGACGCCGCGAATGTCACTACGTCCTGCGGCGGCGCGGGCTCGTCATCGCAGACATTCCAGACACCGGCCGTCTCGTGCGCGAAGGCTGCTGCGATCACGCGCGCGATGTCCGCGACATGAATGCGGTTGAACACCTGTCCCGGCTTGACGATGCGGCGCGCGGTGCCGGCGCGCAGGTTGGCGAGGGCGTTGCGGCCCGGGCCGTAGATGCCGGCGAGTCGCAGAATGCTGACGCGGTCGCCCGCAGTCTTCATCCAGTCGCTTTCGGCTGTTGCGCGCGCAGCCCTGCGACCCGCGCCCGGCGCGACCGGCACGGCTTCGTCGATCCATCCACCGCCGTGATCGCCGTAGACGCCGACGGTCGAGAGATAAACGATCCGGCGGATGCGGCTGGTTCTGATGGCGTCGCCAAACGCCGCAAGCACTGGATCGCCGGCGCCGGATGGCGGCACCGAGACCAGCAACAGATCGGCGTCCGCGAGGCGCGCGGCGATACCGGGGTCGGTGTGGTCTGGGCCGAAGCTGAGCATCTCGCAATCGCTGCGCGCGGCATCGCGCGATGCGTTGCGAACGGTGGCCGCGATATTCGCGTACTCGCCGGTAAAGCTGTCGAGAAAGTGACGGCAGCTATAGCCGAGGCCGAAGATGAAGAGATTCATTGTGTCTTTTCTAACATAACCACGAGGCCCGTTCGACGAGCCACTATAGATCAGACGAATCCGGTTCGATCATTCGTTTTCGTCATTGCGAGGAGCGAAAGCGATGGAGCAATCCAATCCTTGCTCCTTGGCTGTCCGGATTGCTTCGCGCAGCCCGTGCTCGGACAGTGCGGAGTACTGATCCGAGTGCTCGCAATGACGGTTTCGGGCGAGACGGTTATCCGGCCGCCGTGCGTGCGCGCTATTTGCCGAGCTTCCGCCACGCCTCGGTGAGCGCGTTGGCCGCCTCCTCGACGTCGCGGGCCGTGGTGGTCGCGCCCAGCGACAGCCGCACCGCGCCGAGGGCCTTGTGCTCGGGAATGCCCATGGCACGCAGGATGGCGGACGCTTCCTCGCGGTCGGCGTGGCAGGCCGAACCGGTGGAGGCCATCACCTGCGGACAGGCGTCCAGCACCGCGCGGCCGGAAACGCCGGGAAACAGCACGTTGAGTGTGTTGGGCAGCCGCGCGGTCGGGTGCCCGGACAGCGCGATGTCTGGAATCTCGCGTTGCAGCCGCGCGAACAGATCGTGTGCAAGAGCGGCCATTTGCGCGGCGCCGTTCTCGCGCAGCCGGTCTGCGGCGAGGCGACAGGCTTCGCCGAGGCCGACGATGGAGGCGACATTCTCGGTGCCGGGCCGGCGACCGGTTTCCTGGCCCGCGCCGCGCAGCACGGATTGCGTGCGTACGCCGCGCCGGACGTAGAGCACGCCGATGCCCTTCGGCGCATAGAGCTTGTGACCGGCGATCGACAGCAGATCGACGCCCAGCGCCTTCACATCGACATCGATCTTGCCGACGGCTTGCGCGGCGTCGATGTGCATCAGCGCGCCGTGCCCGCGCGCGGCGGTGGCCACCTCGGCGACCGGTTGCAGCACGCCGGTTTCGTTCTGCGCGAGGATCAATGTGACCAGACCCGCGCCGTCGCGGATCGCGCGTTGCGCGCCGTCCACGTCGATGCGGCCGTCGCCGCCGACGTTGACGCGATGAACGGTGTAGTCCTGCTCCGCCAGCAGGGCGCACGGCTCGTCCGTTGCCGGATGCTCCACGGTGCTGGTGACGATGACGCGCTTGCCGCCGTTGGGTTCGATGGTGCCGCGAATGGCGATGTTGTTCGCCTCGGTGCCGCCGCTGGTGAAGATGATCTCGTCGGCTTCCGCCCCGATCAGCGCCGCGACGTGACCGCGCGCAGTGGCGATGGCGTCCTTCGCCGCGCGGCCGAGGGCGTAGCCGGAGGAGGGATTGCCGTATTGCTCGCGCAGGAACGGCAGCATGGCGTCGAGCACGGCGGGGGCGATCGGCGTCGTCGCATTGAAGTCGAGGTAGATCGGCATCTTCGTTTCCGGACATGACAACGGGCGCGGCGGCAACCGCGCCCGTTTCATTGCTGGGATCAGGCGGACTTGGCTTCCTTCGCCGTCAGCGCGTAGCGGAATTTATCCGGATCGAGGCAATCCAGCAGCAGCGAAGCGCGCTCCGCCTGCGGGTACATCAGAAAGCCGAGCCGGGGATGTTTGCTGCCGGGCAGCGCCACGTCGTGCGCGGTGTTGTAGGCGACCCAATTGCCTTCCCATGCGCCGAACAGCGCCTTGCGCGCGGCCACCACCTTCGGATCGGTGATCGGAAGATTGGCGGGCGGCTCCTCCAGCATCACCTTGCGCACGTCGGCCGGATCCACCGGCACCCAGCCGAAGCCGCTGAGGAAGACCTCCGCGCGGCAATGCTGCGCCTTGGTGACGTTGGCCGATCCCGCGCCGAGGCTCTTGTAGCCGAACTGCGAGGGGATGACGCGGATGCCATAGACGTCGCGCGCGGGCACGCCGGCGGCGCGGGCCAGGCCGACATAAAGCGCATTGAGGTCGGCGCACTTGCCGCCGAGGTTGCCGCTCTTGAGCATGGCGGCGACGTCTCCGATGCCGCAACCGCGCGTCGCCGCGACGCGCTGGGTGTTCTCGATCACCCAGTCGTAGATCGCGCGCGCCTTCTCGATGTCGGTCTTTGCGCCGGCGGCCGCGACGATCTTGTCCGAGGTCTGCTTGACGATGCCGTCGACCGGAATCAGGTCGGTGCCTTGCAGATTGAGTCTGCGTTCGGCCTTGCTGAGCGGCTTGACCTTGCCCGGTTTGCCGAGATCGATATCGCGGTCCCGCATCGCAACGCGGCTGGTGACTTCGATGGTCGGCGCGCTTTCGCCGTCCTTCCAGATTACATGCAGCATCTCCGCGCCGTATTTCGGATCGCGTACACGCTCGACCCTGGCGGCGTTACCGGTCCACTTGGTTTCGCCCGGACGGCTCCATTCCGTCTCCGTCACCGATGGCAACGGAATCCACGCCTGCATCTTGCCTTCCGGCTTGTCGATATCGAGCCTGGTGACGAGATCGACACTGCGCCATGCCCCCGGCTTCGGTGCGAATACCGCTTGCGCCCATGTCGTGGTTGGCAACGCCGCCGCCAGCGACAGCGCCGTGGTGCCCTGAATGAATTCGCGTCGGTTCATCGTGTCGTCTCCCTGTGTGGATTGTGAGTTGTTTTTATCGGATAGAGCCGTCCGATCGCCGCCAGCACGTCGGGCTGCGTCCAGTCGAGATCGCCCTCGACGAAAAGCCGCGGCGTGAGGTCTGGCGCGAGCACGTAGGTCGACGGCAGCGCGTTGACTTTCCACGCCCTGGTCACGGCACGGTCGCGATCGAGCAGTACCGGAAAATCGACGGCATGTTGTTCGAAGAAAGCCCGCACGCGCAGATCGACTTCGGCGACGTCGATGGCCACGATCTTCAACGGTTTGTCGCGGGCGATATCGGCGAGCTTTCGTAGCGAGGTGATTTCACGGACACAGGGCTCGCACCAGGTCGCGAAGAAGTGGAGCACGACCACGTGGCCTTTGAACTCCTGAAGATGGCGCGACGTCCCGCGAAGATCGTCGAGGCGGAAGGAGCGCATCGGCCCTTCGGACCCGAGGTTTGTCCAGGCCTTGAGCGTGGCCGATTCCGATGCGGCCGGGCCGGGCGCGAGGCCGATGAAAACGGCAGCCATCGTCGCGATCCACACCGCAAGCCTGCGAGGAGGAGCGTCCGCGTTGTGATTCGATCTGGAAAAAATGAGGCCCCGACCCGCGGGAGCGGTGAATGTCACCACGGTCGGCACTCTGATACGCCGTGGCAAGCTCGTCAATAAGTCGTGGTGCGGCGAAATGCCCATATGCCTGCGATTGAAATCGCACTGCAACATGGCGGTGGGCGAAAGATGTATTTCCTTTAAATAATAGAAGGGTCGCAAAGACATGAACGACTACACGCGATGATTTTGCGACGCATCATTCGACAACTTAAAATGATGATATCGATTATACCGTTTTGACAGTGCGTTGATGTCGCCCTACTTTTAGTTTTGACAAACTCTAAAGTTTGGGACGTCCCCCGTTGGGGGCCGGTTTTTGGAGGAAATGTTCCATGAACATGGAACTCTCGCGGCGCTCGTTTATGCTCGGGGCCGGCGCGGGTTTGGCGGGGACCAGTCTTGGCGCTCTTGGATTTGGTGAAATCGAAGCAGCCCACGCACTGACGATCCGGCCTTTCAGGCTCGCGCAGACCAAGGAAGTTCGCAGCCAGTGTCCCTACTGCGCTGTCTGTTGTGGAATGATGATTTTCGCGGCCGAAAGCAAGGCCGAGAAGGGCAAGATGGAAGTCACCCATATCGAGGGTGACGTCGACCATCCGGTCAATCGCGGAACCTTGTGCCCGAAGGGCGCCGGCGCGATCGACTACATCAAGTCGAAGACACGGGTGAAGTACCCGATGTATCGCAAGCCCGGCGCGAACGGTTTCGAGCGCGTGAGCTGGGATTTCGCGATGGAGCGCATCGCAAAGCTCCTGAAGGAAGATCGCGACGCCAACTGGATCGAGAAGAATCGAGACGGCGTGACCGTCAACCGCTGGTTGACCACCGCGTTTCTCGCCGGCTCCTCGGTCGCCAACGAAGGCGGATGGGCGACGTTCAAGGTCTCGCGTGGCCTTGGGCTCTTGCAGATAGAAAACCAAGCCAGGATTTGACACGGACCGACGGTGGCCAGTTTGGGCCCCACATTTGGTCGCGGTGCAATGACGAACAGCTGGAATGACATCAAGAACGCCGATGTCATCTGGATCATGGGTGGTAACGCAGCGGAAGCGCATCCCTGCGGATTCAAGTGGGTCACCGAGGCGAAGGCCGAGCGTGGCGCCAAGTTGATGGTGGTCGATCCGCGGTTCAACCGCTCGGCTTCCGTCGCGGATCACTATGCGCCGATCCGTTCGGGATCGGACATCGCGTTCCTGTCAGGGGTGATCAACTACCTGCTCAGCAACGACAAGATCCACAAGGAGTACGTGCGCAACTACACCAACGCCGCGTTCATCGTGCGTGACGACTTCGAGTTCAACGAGGGTCTGTTCTCGGGATACGACGAGTCGAAGCGCTCCTATGACCGCAGCACCTGGGAGTACAAGTTCGGTCCCGACGGCTTCGCCATTCGCGATATGACGTTGCAGGATCCGCGCTGCGTCTTCCAGTTGATGAAGAAGCACTTCGCGCAATATACGCCGGAGTTGGTCGAGCGTGTCTCGGGCACACCGAAGGACAAGTTCCTGAAGGTTGCCGACTGGGTCGCGTCCACCGCCAACGGCGAGCGCGCGATGACGATCATGTATGCGCTCGGATGGACGCAGCACTCTCACGGTGCGCAGAACATCCGCTGCGCGGCGATGATCCAGCTTCTGTGCGGCAACATCGGTATTCCCGGCGGCGGCGTGAACGCATTGCGCGGTCACTCCAACGTGCAGGGCATTACCGACGTCGGCACCCTGACGGCGGCGATTCCGGGCTACCTGGCTCTGCCGACCGAACAGGAACCGACGCTGGAGTCGCACCTCGGCAAGCGTACCTTCAAGCCGTTGACACCGAACCAGACCAGCTACTGGCAGAACTATCGCAAGTTCTACGTCAGCTTCCTGAAGACGCAGTTCGGCGACAACGCCACCAAGGAGAACGAGTTCGGCTACAACTACCTGCCGAAGCTCGACGGCATCTACGACTGCATCAAGATGTTCGACCTGATGCATCAGGGCAAGACCACCGGTCTGCTCTGTCAGGGCTTCAACCCGTTGATGGCGATTCCCAATACCAACAAGAGCCGGGAAGCGTTGTCGAAGCTGAAGTTCCTGGTCAGCATGGATCCGATCGAGACCGATACGGCCCGGTTCTGGGAAAACCACGGCGAGTTCAACAATATCGATCCCGCCAAGGTCCAGACGGAAGTGTTCATGCTGC
Organism: Pseudomonadota bacterium; assembly: GCA_963204905.1. GTDB lineage: Bacteria > Pseudomonadota > Alphaproteobacteria > Rhizobiales > Xanthobacteraceae > 62-47. Next base: position 13,278 of record CAUJJN010000138.1, on the reverse strand, counting down.
CGGTGACCTCGTTCGCCGAGGAAGAAGGCAGCGTGACCAACTCCAGCCGTCTCATCCAGTGGAAGTGGAAGGCGGCCGATCCCTTCTTCGAGTCGAAGACCGACACGGAGATCCTCGCCGACCTGTTCGTGCGTATGCGCAAGATGTACGAAAAGGACGGCGGCAAGGGCAAGGACGCCATCCTTGCGGTGGACTGGAGCTACAAGGATCCGCTGCATCCGACCGTCGAGGAACTTCAGACCGAGCTGAACGGCACGGCGCTGAGCGACCTCAAGGATGCGGAGGGCAAGGTGGTCCGCGCCGCCGGCCAGCGCCTCGCCTCGTTCGGCGAGATGCGGGACGACGGTTCGACCAACGGCTCGATGTGGATCTACACGGGCTTCTTCGGTCCGAACGGCAACTTGGCCCAGCGGCGTGACAACGCGGACCCGTCGGGTCTCGGCGTCTACCCGAACTGGGGCTTCGCGTGGCCGGCCAACCGCCGCATCCAGTACAATCGCGCCTCGGCCGATCCTGACGGCAAGCCGTGGAGCGAGCGCAAGAAGTACATGTACTGGGATGGTCAGCGGTGGAGCGGTCCGGACGTTCCGGATTACGTTCCGACCATTCCGCCGGAACGGGCGGTCGGTCCCTTCATCATGAACGCCGAAGGCGTCTCGCGCCTGTGGGTTCGTGGCCTGATGGCCGACGGTCCTTTCCCGGTGCACATGGAGCCGTTCGAATCCCCGGTCGCCAACCTGGTGTTCCCCAAGCTCAAGGGCAATCCAGTGGCGCGGGTGTTCAAGTACGATATGGAGGCGCTTGGCACGTCCAAGGACTTCCCGATCGTCGGCACCACCTATCGCCTGACCGAACATTTCCACTACTGGACCAAGTCGGTGCACGCCAACGCGGTGATGCAGCCGGAGTTCTTCGTGGAGATGTCGGAGGAACTCGCCAAGGAGAAGGGCATCAAGCACGGACAGCGCGTCCGGATTTGGTCCAAGCGCGGCGAGGTCAAGGGCAAGGCCGTGGTCACCAAACGCCTGAAGCCGTTCAAGATCGACGGCAAGACGGTGCACGAGGTGGGGCTTCCGCTCAACTTCGGCTTCATCGGCGAAACCAAGAAGGCGTCACCGATCAACTCGCTGACCTCGGCGATTGGTGACTCGAACTCGCAGACGCCTGAATTCAAGGCGTTTCTCGTCAACGTCGAGCCCATTGCGGGCCCGGTGGCTTAAGGGGGAGGGCATCAGATGTTTACACCAGTTCCTAACCCCACCACCAATCCGGTTGCCGCCAAGTTCGGCCAACAGGATCTGATCCGCCGTTCGGCCTCGTCCGTCACTCCGCCTGCCAAGCGGCAGACGGAAGTGGCGAAGCTGATCGACGTATCCAAGTGCATCGGCTGCAAGGCATGTCAGGTGGCGTGCCTTGAGTGGAACAACCTCACCGAGGAAGTCGGCGTCAACGTCGGGGTCTACGACAACCCGCACGACCTGACGGCGAACACCTGGACGTTGATGCGCTACACCGAGTACGAGAATGCCGAGTCCGGCAATCTCGAGTGGTTGATCCGCAAGGACGGCTGCATGCATTGCGAGGATCCGGGCTGTCTCAAGGCCTGCCCGGCCCCCGGCGCCATCGTGCAGTATTCCAACGGCATCGTGGATTTCGACCACGACAAGTGCATCGGCTGCGGCTACTGCATCAAGGGCTGTCCCTTCAACATTCCGCGCATCTCGCAGGTCGATCAGAAGGCCTACAAGTGCTCGCTGTGTTCCGACCGTCTTGCGGTCGGGCAGGGACCTGCCTGCGCCAAGGCTTGCCCGACACAAGCGATCGTGTTCGGCACCAAGGACGAGATGAAGCAGTGGGCCGACCATCGCATCAAGGATTTGAAGTCGCGCGGCTTTACCAATGCCGGCCTCTACAATCCTCCGGGCGTGGGCGGGACGCATGTGATGTACGTGCTGCAACATGCGGACAAGCCGCAGATTTACGCCAATCTGCCGAACAATCCGTCGATCAGTCCGCTGGTTGAGGTCTGGAAGGGCGCGACCAAATATGCCGGTCTCGCCGCCATCGGCGCCTTCGCCGCCATCGGCTTTCTGCATCAGATGATCGTCGGACCCAACAAGGTCTCGGCGGAGGATGAGAAGAACGCCGAGCGACTCACGGAGGGCAAGTCACTATGAGCAGGCCCGAAGTCGATCCGGGTGACAGCGTTCATCCGGGAAATCCCGTGATCGTCGATCGCTATACGGTCGCGGCACGGATCAACCACTGGATCACCGCGGTCAGTCTCGTGCTGCTCGCGTTGTCCGGGTTGGCGTTGTTCACGCCGGCACTTTACTTCCTCACCGGCCTGTTCGGCGGCGGGCAGTTGACGCGCATGATCCATCCGTGGATTGGCGTGGTGCTGTTCCTGTCGTTCATGGGGCTGTTCTTCCGCTTCTTCCGGCTCAATCTCTGGGAGAAGACGGACAGCGTGTGGATGAGCAAGCTGCGCGACGTGCTCGCCGGCGACGAGAACAAGCTGCCGGAAGTCGGCAAGTACAATGCCGGCCAGAAGATGGTGTTCTGGTCGATGTCGCTGCTGATCCTGGTTCTCATCACCAGCGGCGTGGTGATCTGGGATCAGTATTTCGGCCCGTACTTCACCGTCGAGCAGAAGCGTATCGCCGTGCTGGTGCACTCGCTCACCGCGATCGTCGCGATCTGCGTCTGGATTGTCCACGTCTACGCGGCGTTCTGGATACGTGGTACTTTCAGCGCGATGACGCGCGGGCAGGTCACCGGCGGCTGGGCATGGCGGCACCATCGCCGCTGGCTCAAGGATCTGGTCACCGGCAAGAACTGAAGACTTCCCCGGTGCCGGTCGCAAACCGGCGCCGGGGCACTCAACGAAAGCGTTTTCGAGCGAAGTGGACGCCGGTTCGCGTCAAAAAAAACGCGTCAAAACAAAAATCTAGAGCCTGTTGTGATTTGATCGGAACGGAAATGGCTCTAGCATATGAATCCACGTGGCCCGTGGGGTTCGTGAGGTGCAATGATGTCGCGCGTTGATACCACCCAGCCTGACCCTTCCGTTATCGGCAATATTCCGATCCCGCCGTTTGCGCGGTTGCCGGATCCCGTTCAGATCTTTGCCGATCGCAGCGCGCGGTTCGCTGTGTTGGCCGAAGGGCACGAGCTGGCGCCCTACCTGAATTTCCTCTCCGGTCTTTGCGGCGTGCAGGCCTCCATTCAGGACGGCTTGCCGGAGCCGATGCCGATTGATGCGGAAACCCTGGCGCGGGCCCGCGAACACAAAATGCCGCCACTCGATCGCGTCGCTTTCAAGGCCGACTCGGCGTTCGAAGCCGCGTTCCAGCGCTTGCTCGATGCCGCCGTCGGTCTGGAAATGCCGTCGCCGGCTCGCGCCGCGTTGCTTCGGGTAACCGAGGCCGACGCCGCCATGCGCGAGACGATGTTGCAGAACGTCCTCGCGGAAGCCATTCCGTTTGAGGCCGTTGCCGAGCACATCTTCGTCGCGGCTGCGTTGCAAGTGCATTTCGCGCGGCTGGCGGCGCGGCTCGACGACAAGTCGCTGCAATCGGTCGGCGATGGCGTCTGTCCCTGCTGCGGCAGCGCGCCGACCTCGACCGCCATCGTCAACTGGCGTCGCGCTCCCGGCACGCGGTTTTGTGCCTGCTCGTTGTGCGGCACGATGTGGAACTATGTCCGCTCCAAGTGCACACTATGCGGCTCGACCCGAAAGATTCTGTTCCAGGAAATCGAGGGCGCAGGCAACATCAAGGCGGAAACCTGCGACGATTGCCACGGCTACATGAAGATATTCAATCAGCAGAAGGACGATCGGCTCGATCCGGTGGCCGACGATGTCGCTACGCTCGGCCTCGATCTCCTCGTGCGCGAACTCGGGTTTCGCCGCGGTGGCATCAATCCGTTTCTGATCGGCTATTAGGGGGCCGCCGTGCGTGATCCAGGTCCCGCATTCAGGCGTATTCCGTCCATCGACGAGATGCTGAAGGCGTCAAGCGCCAAGGAGGCCATCGATCGGTTCGGTCGCTCCGCGGTGCTGGAGGCGTTGCGGCGTTGCGTCGAGGAGGTGCGCGGCGAGGCGGCTGCGGGGCAGGTGGCGGTGCCGAACACGGACACCATCGTTGCGTTGGCGGTGGCAGCATTGGAAAGTGCTTCGCAGCCCCGCGTGCGGCCGGTCTTCAACCTGACCGGCACGGTGCTGCATACCAATCTCGGCCGCGCGCAGATCGCGGAGGCCGCCGTCGAGGCGGCGACAGCGGCGATGCGCGAGGCGCTGGCGCTGGAATTCGATTTGGCCACCGGCAAGCGCGGCGAACGTGACGATCTGGTGCGCGACCTGTTGTGTCAGCTGACCGGGGCCGAGGACGCCACCGTTGTCAACAACAACGCCGGCGCGGTGCTGTTGGCGCTCAACACGCTGGGACGCGGCAAGGAAGCGGTGATCTCGCGCGGCGAATTGATCGAGATTGGCGGCGCGTTCCGGATGCCCGACATCATGGCGCGCGCCGGGACCAGACTTGTCGAGGTCGGCACCACCAACCGCACCCACGAGAAGGATTATGCGGCCGCGCTCGGCCCCAGGACCGGTCTCGTGCTCAAGGTCCATACCTCTAACTATCGCGTCGAAGGGTTCACCAAGAGCGTGTCCGGCAAGGCGCTTGCGGATATCACGCGCCCGCAGAACGTGCCGCTGCTCAACGATCTCGGCTCCGGCACGCTGGTCGATCTGGCCCGTTACGGTCTTTCGCACGAACAGACGGTGCGCGAGGCGGTGGCCGAGGGAGCCGATCTTGTGACCTTCTCCGGGGACAAGCTGCTGGGCGGGCCGCAGGCCGGATTCATCGTCGGCCGTCGCGATCTCATCGCGCGGCTCAACAAGAACCCGATGAAGCGCGCGTTGCGCGTTGACAAGGTGCGGCTTGCCGCGATCGAGGCGACGCTGCAACTCTATCGCGATCCCGATCGCCTCGAGGAGCGCCTGCCGACCATTCGTCTGCTGGCGCGCAAGCGCAACGACATCGCCGCGCAGGCGAGGCGCCTGCTGCCGCCAATCGCCGCCGCGCTCGGCGTGCGCTACGTTGCGAGCGTGACGGATTGCGCCAGCCAGATCGGCTCCGGCGCATTGCCGCAGGAAACTCTGCCGAGCGCCGGTATCGCCATTCGCGCGGCGGGCGCGCGCGCCAGCGGCCGTGCCCTGATTGCGCTGGCGGCGGCGCTTCGCGCACTCGACAAGCCAGTGATCGGCCGCATCGAGGAACAGGCGCTGGTGCTCGATCTGCGATGTCTCGAAGATGAAGCGGGCTTCGTTCGCAATCTTTCGGGGCTCGCATTGGTGGAGCGCGCATGATGGGCTGGCTTGACGCATCACTGAAAGCCTTCCGCAGCAAGCCGGCTGAGAAGACCACCGCCGAACTGATGTCGGAAGCGCTCGATGCCGCCGCCGAAAACGACTACGAGTCGGCGCTGGCGATCTGGGGGCCGTTGGCGCAGCAGGGCTTGGCGCGGGCGCAGAACAATGTCGGCGTCTGTTTCAGCGAAGGCCTGGGCGTCGCGCGTGACACGGCGCTGGCGTTCAAGTGGTTGACGCTCGCCGCGGAGAGCGGCGACATCATCGGCAAGCGCAATCTCGCGGACCTGTATTTCAAGGGTGAGGGTATCGAATCCAATGCGGTGAAAGCCGCCGAGCTCTATCGCGCCGCGGCGGAAGCCGGCGACGGCCCGGCGCAGGACATGCTGTCGTGGATGCTCTACGAGCAGCAGATGATTCCCGGCAATCTCGACGAAGCCAAGAGCTGGGCCGAGGCCGCGGCCGCGCAGGGCGTGGTGCCGTCGATGACGCGGCTCGGCATGATCCATCACAACGCCATCGGCGTCGAGCGTGACGCGGCGGAAGCCGCGCGGTGGTGGGACATGGCGGCGGCGCGCGGTGACGCCGACGCGCAGGCGATGCTGGGCGCGGCCTATCAGCTCGGGGCCGGCGTGCCGCGCGACGCGGTGGCGGCGCTGATGTGGTTGCTGCGCGCGCAAGCCGCTGGCAGCGCATTGGCGGAATCGTTCCTGCAGCCGACCTACGCCGCGATGTCGGAGGCCGAAATCGAGCGCGCGCGAGCGCTGGCAAAACGGCCGCTCGGAGAACCCGCGTCATGATCATCGGCACGGCGGGCCATATCGATCACGGGAAAACGTCGCTGGTGCGTGCGCTCACCGGCGTCGATACCGACCGACTCAAGGAAGAGAAGGCGCGCGGCATTTCGGTCGATCTCGGCTTCGCCTACCTGCCGACACCGGACGGCGGCGTGCTCGGTTTCGTCGACGTGCCGGGTCATGAGCGTTTTGTTCACAACATGCTGGCGGGCGCGAGCGGCATCGATTTCGTGCTGCTGGTGATCGCCGCCGATGACGGCATCATGCCGCAAACCGTCGAGCATCTGGCGATCGTCAATCTGCTTGGTATCACACGTGGCGCGGTCGCGATCACCAAGGCCGATCTGGTGAGCGAGGATCGGCTCGCCGAGGTGCGCATCGAGATCGCCAACGCGCTGGCGCCGACGCCGCTCGGCGACATCGAGATGTTCGCGGTGTCGAGCCAGAGCGGGGAGGGCATCGACGCTCTGCGTGCGCGGCTGTTCGCGGCGGCGCGTGAATGGCAGGCGCGCTCCGACAAGGGGCGTTTCCGTCTCGCGGTCGATCGTTCTTTCACGTTGCCTGGCACCGGCACGGTGATCACCGGAACGGTGCTGTCCGGCAGCGTCAGCGTCGGCGATCAAGTCGTCGTCAGCCCTTCCGGACTGTCGGCGCGGGTGCGTGGCATTCGCGCCCAGAACAGCGTGACCGAGACCGGCCGTGCGGGCGATCGGTGCGCGCTCAACCTTGCCGGCGACGGCGTGACAAAGGACGCGGTCTCGCGCGGCGATGTCGTGCTCGATCCCGAGTTGCACGCGCCGGCAGGCCGCGTTGATGCACGCGTCGAAGTGCTGGCCGGCGAAGCCAAGCCGATCACGCAATGGATGCCGGTGCGGCTGCATCACGCTGCCGCAGAAGTCGGCGCCCGCATCGTGTTGCTCAGCGATGATCCGATTCCGCCGGGCGGGAAAGCCTTCGTGCAGCTGGTGCTGGATCGCCCGGTCGCGGCTGCCGTCGGCGACCGGTTCGTGCTGCGTGACACCACGGCGCAGCGCACCATCGGCGGCGGCGTCTTTCTCGATCTGCGCGCCGTCGCCCGCAAGCGGCGCGCCCCGGAGCGCATCGCACAGCTGGAGGCCAGCGCCATCAGCGATCCGGAAGGCGCGCTCACCGCCTTGTTGAATTGCGCCGCGGGCTATACCGATTTCTCCGCTTTCATCCGCGACCGCGCGATTTCCGAAAGCGAGCGCGACGCGTTGGTGCGGCGCATGAGCCTGCTTCGGCTGGTCACGCCGAAAACCGAATTCGTCGTCGCGCCGGCGGTGTGGCTGCGGATGAAGAATGATATCCAGGCTCAACTCGCCAAATTCCATGCCGAGAATCCCAACCTGTCGGGCATCGGTCTGGAACGCCTGCGCCTGCAGCTTGAGCCGCGCTTGCCTGCGCCGGCCTTTGTCGCCGTGCTGCAGGGCTTGGCGCGCGCCAGGGAGGTCGCGCTGGACGGTGCGTGGATTCGTCTGCCGGGCCACGAGGTGCGGTTGACGCCGGGCGATGAGGCGCTATGGGACAAGGTACGAATCTTCATCGGCGGCGAGGGGCGTTTCCGTCCGCCGCGCGTGCGCGATATCGCCGGCTATACCGGCGTCGCCGAACCGGAAGTACGGCGGCTGTTCAAGCTGGTTGGGCGCATGGGACGCGTCGACGAAGTAGCGCACGATCATTTCTTCCTGCGCGCGACGGTGGCGGAAATGGTCGGTGTGATGGCGACGCTGTCCGAACAGGCGGCCGATCATCAATTCACCGCCGCGCAGTTCCGCGACAAATTCGACAACGGCCGCAAGGTCGCGATCCAGATACTTGAATTCTTCGACCGACATGGTGTTACAATCCGCAGAGGCGATCTGCGCCGTGTCAACAAGCATCGGCTTGACCTGTTTCGCAGGCCGGCCGATGAGGTGAGGTCGAATGATCCGGCGTCGACGGCGGCGCCGAGCATCGAACCAGTTGGAAGAGCATCGTTCCCGGTGGGGCGTCCGGACTTCAAATCCGGGAAGGGCCGCGAGTCGGTTCTTGGTGGGTTCGACTCCCATTCTCTTCCGCCAACCCTCAACAAGCACGGGAGCGCGCGATGACGGCTCAGCCTTTGACGACATTGCTCGACGATCTCGACCGCATCGCGCACGACGCCTCGATCAACGAAGAGAATTACCGCAAGGAAGCCGCGGCGCGTTTCCGCGAACTGGAGCAGGATCGCGCCTTCGGTTTCCGGCGGCTGAACCTGATGCGGACCGTTACCGCCGCGCTCGACGGCTGCGAGACCGAGGACGACGCGATCCTGCGCGGCTCCACGGCCTTTCTTCACGAACTGGGCTGGAATGGCACCAGCGAAACGCAGCAGGAAACCTTGACGAACTTCGTGCCGGTCATCGCGGCCTGCTGGCAGGCGGCCCAGCCGGCATCCCCGGAGGCGGAAACGCCGCCGGATTCGGCAGGCATCATCGAAAAGCTGCGTGCGTTCGAGGCCTGGTTCGCCGAGCATCGCAACGGCCCGTTCCTTAGCGTCATGGAGCGGGAAATCGTGGAGCTGCCGCTTGTCGAAACCTGCTAGACACAGAAAGCTCGACGACTTCCTGTTCGACGATTGGGTGGTGCACGAATTCCGGCGCACCGGCGGTTTCACCGCGCTGATCATCCTGATCTCGACCGCCAATCTCGGCGTGCTGCCGCTGCGCTCGACGTTCACGCATGTCATCGGTGACGAACTCGACTGGCATCAGTTCACGCTGCTGATGCGCGGCGCCAAGGTGCCATGGGATGGCGTGCTGCTGATGCCGATCGTCGACGACGACGGCGGCCCGGTGGAGGATGCCAAGGCGGCCGATGCGTTGCGTGATCTGGAAGACCGCGTCAATGCCGACCGTATGGTGGTCAACGAAGGCCACTTCTTCGACACCTGGGGCCGGCGCATGAAGGTCGAGCCGGCGCAGGCGCATTAGTTTGCAATACACTCAATTTGATCTGTCATGCCCGGCTTTATGCCGGGCATCCACGTCTTAAGAGGATGCAAGTTCAAAGACGTGGATGGCCGGGACAAGCCCGGCCATGACGATGAGGTTGATTGCGTTCGTCATTGCGAGCGAAGCGAAGCAATCCAGACACTTGAAGAAAGGGTGGATTGCTTCGCTTCGCTCGCAAAGACGGCGAAGGTACGGAGTGTTCGATCAGCTCTCGATCCGCACTTGCGCGGGACCTTCCTCGACACGACCGATGATTTTCGCGGATGTGAACCCGGCGTCGATCACTTTCTTCAAAATCGCTTCGGCCTGGTCCGGTGCGCAGGCAACCAGCAGTCCCCCTGAGGTCTGCGGATCGGCCAGCAGGTCGCGCTGCCATTCCGGCATGCCGGGCGGCAGCGCGATGGATGCGCCGTAGCTGGCCCAGTTGCGTTTCGAGGCGCCGGTGATGAAGCCGCCCTTCGCCAGCTCGTTCGCGCGCGAGAACAGCGGCACCGCCTTGGCGTCGATCACCAGCGACAGTTTCGATTCCCGCGCCATCTCGTAGGCGTGACCGAGCAGGCCGAAACCGGTGACATCGGTGATGGCATGAACGTGCGTATCGCCCGACAGGTCACCGCCGATGCGATTGAGCTGTGTGGTCGAGGCGACCATTTCCGCATAGCCGTCGCCGTCGAGTTCGCCTTTCTTGATCGCGGCGGAATAGACCCCGACGCCGAGGCCCTTGGTCAGGATCAGCGCGTCGCCGGGTTTGGCGTCGGCGTTGCGGCGCACCTGGTCGGGCCGGCAGATGCCGATCACCGCGAGGCCATAGATCGGCTCCGGCGCGTCGATGGAATGGCCGCCGCCGATCGGAAATCCGGCATCGGCGCAGACAGACGCCCCCCCGCGCAGAATCTCGCGCACCACCTCGACGGATATCTTGTCGAGCGGCATCCCGAGGATCGCCAGCGCCAGGATCGGCTTGGCGCCCATGGCGTAGATGTCGGAGATGGCGTTGGTGGCGGCGATGCGGCCGAAGTCGAACGGATCGTCGACTACCGGCATGAAGAAATCGGTGGTGGCGACGATGCAGGTGTTGTCGTCGACCTGCCAGACAGCGGCGTCGTCACCGGTATCGGCGCCGACAAGCAACTGGCGGAACGGCGCGGCCGCGGGCTGGCCGGCCAGCAATTCCTGCAACACCGATGGCGCAAGCTTGCAGCCACAGCCGCCGCCATGCGCGAGGCTGGTGAGGCGGATAATGGGGGCATTCATTGTCAAATCTCCCGATCGCGCCGCGACGCGGCAGGCTCATCGGCATTCCACGCGCCGCGCGGAGCAGAGAGACAGATAAGGTCTGCGAACATATGCCGGAACGCTCAGCCGATGCAAACGGACGTTGCGTCGCATCGCGAGGAGCGTTCGGCAGAATGATTTCAGAGCCCAACCGGGTCTCGGTTTTGCCGGTGGATTTGCAACACGAAAGTCGTCGTCCCCGCGCCGGCGAGGACCCAGACTCCGCAGCGGTTTGGCTCGATTGCCAAGACGCAGTTTTTAGATCACCGATGCCAGGGGTTATGGGTCCCGCCTGCGCGGGGACGAATCGAGTTAGCTTGATCGATCATGTTATGTTTCGAGCAAGCCTCTCAGACGATGCGGCTCTTGCGGTCGCCCCAGTAGCGGTCGCGCAGCAGCCGCTTGTAGAGTTTTCCGGTCGGCAGGCGCGGCATCTCGTCGATGAAATCGATCGAGCGCGGGCATTTCTGTCGCGACAGGTTTTTCAGGCAGAATTCCGTCAATTCATCGACGAGCCCCTGGTCTGCCTTGACGCCGGGCAGCACCTGCACCACGGCCTTTACCTCCTCGCCGAGATCCTCGTTCGGCACGCCGAACACCGCGGCGTCAGCTACCTTCGGATGGGTGATAAGCAGGTTCTCGCATTCCTGCGGATAGATGTTGACGCCGCCGGACACGATCATGAAGGTTGCGCGGTCGGTGAGGTACAGAAAGCCGTCGTCATCGACATAGCCGATGTCGCCCACCGTGCTCATGCTGCCGTCAGCGGAGCGGGTTTCGGCGGTTCGCTTCGGATCGTTGAAGTATTCGAACGGGGTCGCGGTCTTGAACCACAGCGTGCCGGGCGTTTCCTTCGGGCACGGCTGCATGTGCTCGTCGAGCACGTGCAGTTCACCCAACAGCACCTTACCGACAGTGCCGCGATGCGCCTGCCATTGCGGGGTATCGCAGGCGGTGAAGCCCAATCCCTCGGTCGCGCCGTAATATTCGTGGATGATCGGCCCCCACCACTCGATCATCTGCTCCTTGACTTGCGGCGGGCAGGGCGCGGCCGCGTGAATGGCTATCTCGAGCGAGGAGACATCATAGCGCTTGCGCACCTCGTCCGGCAGTTTCAGCATCCGCGAGAACATCGTCGGCACGAGTTGGGTATGCGTCGGCCGGTATTTCTCGACCAGTTGCAGATAGTGCTCCGGCTCGAACTTCTCCATGATGATTGCGGTGCCGCCGTTGCGGATCACCAGATTGACAGCCGCCTGCGGCGCTGAGTGATACAGCGGCGCGGGCGACAGGTAGTTGAGGCCCTCGCGATAGCGCCACATCTTGACGAGAAAATCGAACAGCGGAAGTGGTTGCGTGGGCGGCTGCTCCGGCAGCGGTCGCACGATGCCTTTCGGCCGTCCGGTGGTGCCGGACGAGTAGAGCATCGCGGTGCCGAGGCTTTCATCGGCGATCGGCGTCGCGGGAAAGCCGCTCACCGCCTCCTCGAAATTGAGAATGGTCGAGCCGTTGCCCGGGCCGTCGACGACGAGGCTGACCTCAACCTTCGGGCATTGACGCAGGGCTTCCTCGGCGACGGCGCGCTTCTCCTCGGAGAAGATGAGCACGCGGGATTCGCTGTTGTCGAGGATGTAGGCGAGTTCGTCCGACTTCAGGAACGAGTTGACACAGGTGAAATAAAGTCCGGCGCGCTCGCCGGCGCCGCAGCTTTCGAGGTAACGCGCGTTGTTCTCCATGAAGATGGAATAATGATCGAGGCGATTCACGCCGCGGGAGCGCAGGAAATGAGCCAGCCGATTGGTGCGGGCTTCCAGTTCGGCATAGGTGACCGTTTCTCCGCTACTCGCCATGATGAAAGCGGGTTGATCGGCACGCGGCTCGGCATGGGTCCCCGGGTACATTCTGCGTCGTCTCCCTGATGATCGGCTCGCCGGGTTTGCCCGGTCGTTGACCTGGTTCTCGGCAAGAGAATATCGCCGCATTGAGCGCTGGCAAGACAGGGTCGCCGCGGGCCGCACCCGCGTTATTCCAACGTCACGGTGGTAAAAATCGAGGGATCGTCTATAGAGACCTCCGCCTCATCCGCGCCGTGGATACCAATGTTGCTTCGAACGCTTGCCCCAGTCTCTGGTCCCTCCGCAGACGGCGTCTCTGGCGATATTGCGATGCAGCGAAAATACCCTGCATGGACCGCGCGGCAGTCGGATCGATCATGACCGATCTGGCGCGCGAAGCGGTGGACGATTACGGCGCGGGTTGGCCTGACACGGCGGACAATTCGTTGATCCGGCGGACGGTGCGCGCGGTGTTGTCGCGCGACCCATGTGATCTGGCTTCAGTCGTACTGCTCACGGTGCTCGTCGGTCTGGTGATCGCGACCTTTCGTGATTACGCCATCACCAACGACGAATGGATTCAGCATCGCTATGGCGAACTGATCGTCGCCTACTACAAGAGCGGTTTCACGGATCGCGCCGTCTTTCAACTCGACAACCTGTATCTCTATGGCGGTCTATTCGACAGCGCGGCGATCCTGCTTGGCCATCTCGTGCCGATGGATATCTACGAGCTGCGCCATCTGTTGTGCGGCTTGATCGGCGTCGGCGGTCTCGCGGCCGCGATGGCGACGGCGCGGATGATCGCCGGCGCGCGCGCCGGGCTGATCGCGGGCATGGCGCTCGCGGTCTGCGGTTCCTGGTACGGCACCATGTTCCACCACAGCAAGGACATTCCGCTCGCCGCCGCGATGGCCGGCGCGCTGTATTTCCTGATGCGCGCGGCGCGCGATCTGCCGAACCCGAAAGCGCGTCACATCGTCGGCTTCGGGCTGATGACC
>CAUJJN010000137.1 GCA_963204905.1 Pseudomonadota bacterium | reverse complement strand
GGGGCGCGAGCTTTTGCGAGCGAGCCCGGAATCCATCACCGCCGCCGGGCATAGGGATTCCGGGCCTGCGCCACTGGCGCATCCCGGAATGACAACCCGTCCTTCGAGGCCCGGCGAAAACGGCTCGCCGCAGGATGAGGGTGCTTGCTAGTGACGCACCGACTCGATCTTCAGGGCCTTGATCTTGCGGTAGAGCGTAGCACGGCTGAGATTGAGCGCCTGCGCCGTCGCCGCGACGCGGCCGCCATGGGCGCGTAACGCCTCGACGATGACCTTGCGCTCGGCGGATTCAAGGTCCGACGCCACGGCAGGTTCGCCGCACGGCGGCAGATCGAGATCCTCCTCCTGAATGATCCCGTCTTCCGCCGTGCAGGCGGCGAGCCGCAGGACATGCCGCAACTGCCGCATGTTGCCAGGAAACGGATAGGCCATCAGCGCATCCCAGGCCTGGGACGACAGGCGCGCGCGGGGTGCGTCCTCGGTGCCGATATGGGCGATGAGCGCCGCCTTGTCCCTGCGATCGCGCAGCGCCGGCAGTTCGACCTGCAACCCGCGAATGCGATAATAGAGGTCGGCGCGAAAGCTTCCTTCCGCCACCATCGCATCGAGGTCGCGATGCGTCGCGCTGATGAGCCGGATATCGACGCGAACCGGCTTCAACGCGCCGAGCGGCCAGACTTCGCGATTTTCAAGCACCCGCAGCAGCCGCGTTTGCAGCGCCAGCGGCATGTCGCCGATCTCATCGAGGAACAGCGTGCCGCCGCTGGCCTGGACGATCAATCCTTTCGAGCCGTCGCGGCGCGCGCCGGTGAAGGCGCCCGCCTCGTAGCCGAACAGTTCGGCGTCGATCAGGCTTTCCGGCATCGCCGCGCAGTTCAGCGCGATGTAGTTGCCATGGGTGCGATGGCTCGCGGCATGAATGGCGCGCGCCATCACATCCTTGCCGCTGCCGGTCTCGCCGCGCAACAGCACCGGGATATCCTCGTCCGCGATCAGCATCAGGCGCTTGACGCTGCGTTGCAGGGCCGGGTCGTCGCCGGCGATCCGGCGTAGCGGATCGTAGCGCCGGTCATGCATCGGCTCGCGGCGCTGGATGCCCGCGCTTCTAGCGCGGGCCGGGGGCGTGCTGATGCTGCCACGGCCAAGGGGTTCGCCGTCGCTGCGGCGAAAGACTTGTGGGGTCGCGCCACGCCGCGCCGCATCGAGGTCGAGCCGGATGAATTGCGACAACGGCACGCCGGCGGCAATGCTGGAGTCCGACAGATCGAATGCGTGGCGCGCGGCGCGGCTGGCGCCAAGGATGCGCTGGTCGTCATCGAAGGCGACCAGTTGCACGCTGTCGGCGTTGGCCGCCGGAAGTGCCGCGATCCAGGCATCGCGGAAATGCGCGCGGAAAATCGCTTCCTCGATCCGCCGCACCGCCTGCGCTGTCACCGCCAGCGCCATCTGATGCGCGGGGCGGTCCAGATCGGCGCGGCACGAGGTGATGTTGACCGCGCCGGTGAGCCGTCCGGTGTGGTCGAACAGCGGCGCCACCGCGCAACTGAAGATCGCCCATTGTTCGCGGAAATGCTCTTCGCGATGAACGAGAATCGGCCGCTGCTCGGCCAGCGCGGTGCCGAGCCCGTTGGTGCCTTCGACCGACTCGGAAAACCGCGAGCCCGTATAGACCTTCCACTGACGCAGGATGGTGGCGGCTTCACCCTCCGGCAATCGGCTTAGCAGAATGGTGGCGTTGGTGTCGGCGAGATTGACGCAATAGCCGGCTTCGCGCACCACCCGGTAGAGATCCTCCAACTCGGGTGTGGCGGTATGGATCAGCGGATCGATCGGCTCGGCGCAATGCTTGAGTTCGGATTGCGTCAGCGTCAGCGGCGGACCGCGCCGCGCCGGGTCGAGCTTGTGATCGACCACGCACCGCCGCCACGAATTGGCGATGACGGGCTCACCGGCCATCGTCGCGCCATCCGCGACCGACAGCACGCGCCCGACATGACCCTCCGCCATAAGCTTGGTCATCCGGATGTCTCCGCCCACGTCTTTCGTTGAACGAAGTCTCTCACGGTGGCCGGCGATGTCAATCGGCCGCGCGGAGAGGGCATGACGGCCATCGGCGTTCTGGTCATCGGCCCGGCGGTGACCTATCTAGGATGCAGTGCAACCTCGCTGGGCCCTCATCCGATGAATTCCGTTTCCCGTGACGTCTCCACCGTCATTGATCCTGTCAAGCTCGACCGTCTCGCCGAAGTCGCCGTCAAGGTCGGCCTGCAGCTTCGGCCGGGGCAGGACGTATTCCTCACCGCGCCGTCGAGCGCGTTGCCGCTGGTGCGGCGCATCGCCGAACACGCCTACAAGGCCGGCGCGGGACTGGTGACGCCGCTGTTGTCCGACGAAGCGATCACGCTGGCGCGCTATCGCTTCGCGCGCGACGACAGTTTCGACCGGGCTCCCAACTGGCTCTACGACGGCGTGGCGAAGGCCTTCGACAACAACACCGCCCGGCTGGCCATCGTCGGCGACGACCCGATGCTGCTGTCCGGCGAGGACGCCGCCAAGGTGGCGCGCGCCAGCAAGGCCAACGCCATGGCCTATCAGCCGGCGCTGTCGCGGATCACCGGTTTCGACGTCAACTGGAACATCGTCGCCTATCCCGGCGCCTCGTGGGCCAGGCTGGTGTTTCCGAACGACGACGAGGCGACGGCGGTGGGCAAGCTCGCGGACGCCATCTTCAAGGCGTCACGGGTGGACAATGCCGACCCGATTGCCGCGTGGGCGGCGCACAACGCGGCGCTGAAGACCCGCACCGACTGGCTTAACGGCCACCGCTTCCACGCGCTGCACTACAGCGGCCCGGGCACCGACCTGACGATCGGATTGGCGGACGGTCACGAATGGGTCGGCGGCTCATCGACCGCGAAAAACGGCATCGTCTGCAATCCCAACATCCCGACCGAGGAAGTCTTTACCACGCCGCACGCGGCACGGGTCGAGGGCCGGGTGCGCAGCACCAAGCCACTGTCGCATCAGGGAACCCTGATCGAGGACATCGCGGTGCGCTTCGAAGGCGGGCGCATCGTCGAGGCGACCGCCTCGCGCGGCGCCGAGGTGCTGAACAAGGTGCTCGACACCGACGAGGGCGCACGGCGGCTCGGCGAGGTGGCGCTGGTGCCGCATTCGTCGCCGATTTCGGCAAGTAACATATTGTTTTACAATACACTTTTCGACGAAAACGCGTCCTGCCACATTGCCCTCGGCCAGTGCTATTCGAAGTGCTTCGTCGGCGGCGACAGCCTGACCCCGGAACAGATCGCGGCGCAGGGCGGCAACAAGAGCTTCATCCATATCGACTGGATGATCGGCTCCGGGGAGATCGACATCGACGGCGTCCATGCCGACGGCCGCCGCGTCCCGGTGTTCCGCAAGGGAGAGTGGGCGGTCTGATCGCCTCCCGGGGGCTCTCCTGAAGGCTCGGAATTTAATCCGCGCTTA
Organism: Pseudomonadota bacterium; assembly: GCA_963204905.1. Lineage (GTDB taxonomy): Bacteria > Pseudomonadota > Alphaproteobacteria > Rhizobiales > Xanthobacteraceae > 62-47. The sequence goes on along the minus strand of CAUJJN010000137.1, from coordinate 372 downwards.
ACCAAACTCCGCCTTAATAAAGCTCCCGTCGTGCTGTCGGATCGGCATGCCGGGAGCATCGGGGTTTGCGGCCGTTGGGGTCCTCAAAAGGGCCGCGAGACTAGGCGAGCCCGGCGGAATTTGCTAAGCAGGACCAAGCTTGGTTCGGGGTCCGATTGGAACCAGACTGGAATCGGGGCGCATGAAAGATCGGAACGGCAGGCAAGCCACGCCCGCAGAGATGCGACGAGGGCTTTCCCGGCAAGACCGTGCGGGACAAGTCCCGACGCGGCGAACGTCGGTGCCGAAGCACGACTTCGTCGAACGCGCTTTCGCGGACCACACGCCGCCGCGCCGCCTTTCATCGCAACACGCCAAGTCTGAGCAATTCAA
>CAUJJN010000136.1 GCA_963204905.1 Pseudomonadota bacterium | reverse complement strand
TGCTGGTGCCGTGGGTGATTCCGCCGGCGATGAGCACCCTGGCTTGGCTGTGGCTGTTCGATCCGTCCTACAGCGCCTTCAACTGGATCCTGGCGCAGGTCGGCATCGGCCCGATCCCGTGGACCGGCGACGCCGGCTGGGCGCGCTTCTCGGTGATCCTCGTCAACGTCTGGGCCGGCGCGCCGTTCTTCCTGATCATGTATCTGGCGGCGCTGAAGTCGGTGCCGGAACAGCTCTATGAAGCCGCCGCCATCGACGGCGCCAACTGGTGGCAGCGCATCTGGTACATCACGCTGCCGATGATGCGCAACATCATCGCCATCACCACGCTGTTCTCGTTGATCGTCACCTTCGCCAACTTCGACATCGTCCGCATCCTCACCGCCGGCGGGCCGCTCGACAAGACGCACCTGTTCGCGACCTGGGCCTTCCGGATCGGCATCGAGGGCAACGACATTCCGCTCGGCGCATCGATCTCGCTGTTCATGGTGCCGATCCTGGCGATTGCCGCCGTGTTCATCCTGCGCGACATCAACAAACGCGGCAACGAGGCCTGACGATGACAACCATGACCCTCGACAAGGCCGGGCCTTCGCGCAAAGTCGGCAGCATGAGCCGCGACCGCAAATGGGCGTTGCGCTGGTCCTATGTGTTCCTGACGCTGTTCGCGATCTTCTTCCTGTTTCCGCCGATCTACATGTTCATCACGTCGTTGAAGACCTCCGCGGAGATTTCGGCGGCGACCAACCCGTGGTGGGTCTACAATCCGACGTTGGCGAACTACATCGACCTCCTTACCTCGAACCAGTTCCTGACCTTCTTCAAGAACTCGGCGCTGGTCTCGATCTTCGTCGTCACTATCACCATGCTGATCTCGATCCCCGCGGCCTTCGCGCTGGCGCGGATGCGGTTCTGGGGTTCGACGACGCTCGCCACCGGCGTGTTCCTGACCTACCTGATCCCCGACACGCTGCTGTTCATTCCGCTGTTCAAGATGTTCGCGACCTTCGCGCAGTGGACCGGGATCGAGCTGATCAACCACTGGTGGGTGCTGATCTTCGTCTATCCGACGCTGACGGTGCCGTTCTGCACCTGGATCATGATCGGCTACTTCGCCTCCATCCCGAAGGAGCTTGACGAAGCCGCCATCGTCGACGGCGCAAGCTGGTTGCAGACGCTGTTGCGCATCTTCGTGCCGGTGGCGCTGCCCGGCATCATCGCCGCCACCATCTTCGCCTTCACCGTGAGCTGGGCGCAGTTTCTCTATCCGCTGGCGTTCACGTCGTCGGTCGATCAGCAGGTGCTGCCGACCGGAATCATCACCACGCTGATCAAGGGCGACGTCTTCAACTGGGGGCAGATCATGACCGGCGCGCTGCTGGGGGCCGCGCCGCCGCTGATCATCTACGCCTTCCTGATGGACTACTACATTTCGGGCCTGACGGCCGGCGCAACCAAGGGGTGAGACGATGGCGGAAGTGACGTTGCGCAAGGTGGTGAAACGCTACGACGACGTCGAGGCGGTGCGCGGCATCGATCTCGATATCCCGGATCACGAATTCGTCGTGCTGGTGGGGCCGTCGGGCTGCGGCAAGTCCACCACGCTGCGGATGATCGCGGGGCTCGAAGACATCAGCGGCGGCGAGATCATGATCGGCGGCGACGTGGTCAACGATGTGCCGCCGAAGGATCGCGACATCGCCATGGTGTTCCAGAACTACGCGCTCTATCCGCACATGACCGTCGCGGAGAACATGTCGTTCGGCCTGCGCCTGAAGCATTATCCGAAAGCCGAGATCAAGCAGCGCGTCACCGAGGCGGCGCGGATGCTCGACATCACCGACCTGATCGACCGCAAGCCGAAGCAACTGTCCGGCGGTCAGCGTCAGCGGGTGGCGATGGGCCGCGCCATCGTCCGCAACCCGAAAGTGTTCCTGTTCGACGAGCCGCTCTCGAATCTCGACGCCAAGCTGCGCGTTCAGATGCGGATCGAGATCAAGAAGGTGCACCAGAAAGTCCGCACCACCACGGTCTACGTCACCCACGATCAGGTTGAGGCGATGACCTTGGCCGACCGCGTCGTGGTGATGAATCACGGCCGCATCGAACAGATCGGCCCGCCGAACGAACTCTATCACCGGCCCGCAACCAAATTCGTCGCCGGCTTCATCGGCTCGCCGGCGATGAATTTCATCCCCTGCCAACTCGAGGAATCCGGCGGGCTGTTGCAGGTGCGCGTCGGCGACACGCTGGCCCTGCCGATCCCGCCGGAGCGTGCAGCGCGATACCGGGCGATCCCGCGCGACACGAAATTGCTGCTCGGCCTGCGGCCGGAGCATCTCGTCGACGCGCAGTCGAACACCGGCGCGGCGTTTCAGCCGTTCGACGCCACACCGGACGTGATCGAGCCGATGGGCATGGAAACCTTCGTCTATTTCCCGCTGGCCGGCGTCCAGCTCTGCGGCCGCATCAATCCAGCTATCGCCGCGCGGGCGGGCGTTCCGCTACGGCTGGCGGTGGACCTCAATCACATGCACCTGATAAATGAGGCGACCGGCCAGGTCCTGTAGAGGCTTTCAACTTTCGATAAGGTCATCCGTCGTCATGCGCGGACTTGATCCGCGCATCCATCTTCTTCAAAAATGATGGATTGCCGGGTCGCAGGCGAGCGAAGCGATGCCGTTCTTCGAACAGCCATGCCCGGCAACGACGTTTCCTCAAAGCATGAAACGCCAGACAAAGCGGCCGCAACGAGATCAGACGAGGCGATGAATGACGACCAACAAGAAGAAACTGCTGATCACGGAATCGATGTCGGCGCAGGGGTGGCAGTTGTTCAGGGAGCGCGGCGATATCGAGGCGATCGAATTTCCCAATATGATCCCGCAGGCGGATTTCGTCGCTCTCCTCGCCGAACACGCCCCGGTGCATGGCGTGGCGCTCGGCGCAACCGCATTCGGAGATACCGAACTCGACGCCTCGCAGGACATGAAAGTGGTCGCCCGCATCGGCGTCGGCTTCGACGCGATCAACGTGCCCGCGTTGAGCAAGCGCGGGGTGCCGCTGATGGTCGCCGGCACCGCCAATTCGCCCTCGGTCGCCGAACAGGCGATCTTCATGATGATGACGCTGGCCAAGCGCGGCGTCGAGCTGCATGCGCTGGTGAAGGACGGCAAATGGGCGACCCGGCTCGGGCTGCTGCCGTTCGATCTTTACGGCAAGACGCTGCTGATCGTCGGATTCGGCCGCATCGGCACCCGCACCGCGAAGCGTTGCCTCGCGATGGAAATGACCGTGCTGGTCTACGATCCCTACAAGAGCGCCGACGAAATCCGCGCCGCCGGTTGCGAGCCGGTGGACGATCTCGACAAGGCCCTGCCCCGCGCCGATTTCATCAGCCTGCATTGCCCGAAGACGCCGGAAACCGTAGGCCTGATCAATGCCGCACGGTTCAAGCTGATGAAGCCGACCGCCTATCTCGTCAACACCGCGCGCGGCGGCATCGTCGTGGAGGCCGCGCTGTACGACGCGCTGACCTCGGGCCAACTCGCCGGCGCCGGCCTCGATGTGTTCGAGCAGGAGCCGCCGCCGCTCGGCCACGCGCTGTTCGCGCTGCCGAACGTGATCATCGCTCCCCACGTCGCCGGCGTTACCCGCGAGGCGCTCGACCGCATGGGCGAACAGACCGCGCGCAACATCCTCAGCGCGCTCGACGGCGACGCCATCCGGCAGAACGTCATCAATCAGGACGTGTTGAACTGATCGTGCGTGCATTCACCGCACGCAATATTCCATCCGTCATTGCGAGGGGTGTAGCGACGAAGCAACCCAGACTCTTGAAAGACGCCTGGATTGCTTCGCTCCGCTCGCAATGACGCTCACTCGGGAGCACCGCATGGCCTTCAAGGAATTCGGCAACTACGACGCGCTCGGCCTCGCCGAACTGGTGCGCGCCAAACAGGTGAGCCCGGCCGAGTTACTCGACGAGGCCATCGCGCGCACCGCGAAGGTCGATCCGCAAATCAACGCCGTGCCGGTGAAGCACGAGGACTACGCGCGCAAGCAGATCGAGAACGGCCTGCCGTCGGGCCCTTTCACCGGCGTTCCGTTTCTGCTGAAGGACCTCGAAAACCTCGCGGGTACGCGCACCACGTCCGGCGCCAGCGTCTTCAAGAACAACGTGGCGGATCACGACGGCACCCTCGCGGCGCGGTTCAAGGCCGCCGGGCTCGTGATTTACGGCAAGACCTCGACGCCGGAGTTCGGCCTGCTGCCGACCACAGAGACGCGACTGTTCGGGCCGACGCGCAATCCGTGGAATCCGCAACATTCGTCGGGTGGTTCGTCCGGCGGCGCGGCGGCGGCGGTGGCCGCGCGTATCCTGCCGGTGGCGCACGCCAGCGACGGTGGCGGCTCGATCCGCATTCCGGCGTCGGCATCCGGCGTGTTCGGCCTCAAGCCGACCCGTGCGCGCACGCCGCTCGGTCCCGATCGCGGCGAAGGCTGGGGCGGCTTCTCATGCAATCACGTCGTCAGCATCAGCGTGCGCGACAGCGCCGCGATGCTCGACGCCATTCACGGCCCGGAGGCATCGAGTCCCTACACCGCACCCCCGCCGGAACGACCCTACGCCGAGGAAGTAAAGCGCGAGCCGGGACGGCTGCGGATTTTCTTCACCGACAGATCCACCTATGGCGACGCCATCGATCCCGAGATCGCCGCCGCCGTGCGCGATGTCGCCACGCAACTCTCGCAGCTCGGCCATCACGTCGAGGAACGCGCGCCGATGCTCGCCGCTGATCCCGCCGCAGTGATGGCGGTGATCGTCGCCGCCAACACCGCGCTGGCGGTGCGCCTCACAGAAGGCCGGCTCGGGCGCGAGGCGACCGACCGCGACTTCGAGCGGCTGACCCTCGCCAGCGCGCGCAACGCCGCCAAGCAGAGCGCGACCGACTACGTTGCCGCGCAACTGGCCGCGTTCCAGATTTCGCGCAGCCTCGCGACATTCTTCGAGGGCTGCGACGTGTTTCTGTCGCCGACCCTGTGCGCGCCGCCGTTGCGGATCGGCGAGATCGACAGTATGTCGCAAGACCTGTCGCACATCTCTCCGATCCTGCGGCGCTACATGCCGGGCACCAGCATGCTCAATATGTCAGGGCAACCGGCGATGTCGATGCCGTTGGCCTGGAATGCCGCCGGCCTGCCGCTCGGCATGATGTTCGCGGCGAAGTTCGGCGACGAGGCAACGCTGTTCCGCCTCGCCGCGCAACTCGAACAGGCGCGGCCCTGGAAAGATCGCAAGCCCGCGATTTGCGCTTAGGAGATTTGTCATGGTCCGCATCGATCCTCCGCAACAACCGGCCATCGCTCCCGGCGCCGGATCCGATCCGACGCACGCCGACGCGAAGGCCACCGAAACCTACACGCGGACAGGCCCGGGACCGATCGCATCGATCCGGATGCGCTGGACCGCACGCGCGGTCGGCAGCATCGCCTTTGTGGTCGACGAAGTGATGGGCGACGACGGAATGCCGGTGACCAGCGGGCCGATGTCGCGCGAGGCCGCGATCAAATTGATCGACGAGCGCGCGCAGGCCGCGCACGATCGTTACGCGGAGCTGCGTTCCGAACTGGCCTGGCCCGACGACAAGGCCCCTGACGAGCCACCCGGGGAACGCGCCGCGATCATGCCTCCCGGCCCGCCTCCGGTGGACTGATCCGCCGCCGCGCGCCATGTGACCCACCTCACATTTCCGGTGCGAACCTTCTTCTAGGGTGTGCGGGACATCAGATCCCACCCCTCTTGAGGAGGCTCCCATGAAGGTCGTCGTTGCCGCCGCCGCGCTCCTGCTCTCCAGCACCCTCGCTCAGGCCGGAGATTCCTATTCGTTCGATATCGGCGGCCGCTCGGTCACCATCCACGCCCCGCGCGGCTGCGACCAGCCGTCCTGCATCTCGGTCTCGATCCCGGGGGTCTTCTCTTACGGCCCGAAGCGTGGCGCCCGCGTGCAGATCGATCGCGACGACGAGGATATGGACACCCGGTCCTCAGCCCCGGTTGTCGTGCCTCCGCCGGCCCGGCCTCCGGTCCAGGCCCGCGTCGAGCCGACGCCGGGTCCCGCCGTCGCCGCCACGCAGACCGCCACACCTCCGACCATCGCGCCCGCACCGGCCGCGCCGAAGAGCGCGGAAACCGCTCCCGCCGAACCCGCCCAGCCCCAGAGCCAGCCGGCCCAGCCGACCGTGGTCGCCAGCGCCCCCGTCGCCGCCCCGGTTCAGCAGCAGCAGGCGCCGACGCCGGCCGCGCCGCAAGCCGCCAACTCGCCGCTAGGCGTCTGGCTGACCGAAGAGAAGGAAGGCAAGGTGCGCATCGAGGCGTGCGGCTCCAACATCTGCGGCTACTCGCTCGACGCCAGGACCAACCAGAACAAGGAAAAGGTGCTGATCAACATGCGCCCGACCGGCGCCAAGTGGAGCGGCCGCATCCAC
>CAUJJN010000135.1 GCA_963204905.1 Pseudomonadota bacterium | reverse complement strand
CGTTCATCGCGATGCGCGAATGACGGCTCATGACCTCCCGCAACAGCGCGGCCGGCATCCCGATGAGGTGGCTGTCGTCCACCGCCGTCACCGCGCCGGGATGGGCGACGGCGCCGGTCAGCGCCGCGTAGCCGACCACGTCGCCGGGGCCGAGATAGCGGATGATGATCTGCTGGCCGTCGAGCGTGGTCTGGGTGACGCGCAACCGCCCGACGACGACGACATAGAATGTCGTGACGGCGTCTTCCTGCTGGAACACGGTCTCGCCGGCCGGGAACTTGCGGCGAAACGACGTCGCGTGCAGTTCCCGAAGCACCTCCAACGGGACGCCGCGGAACAACTCGCTACGCGCAAGAATGTCGATATCGGGAGATTCCGCCATGCCCCTTACTTGATCGAATCTACTGGTCGCGCCCACAACTTCGCCGCATAGTGCCGCCATCGAATCGCGCGACCCCGTCGGGGAGCAATATTGCTGGTTTCTTGCGATGGCGCAAAGACGGTGATGCCGCTATGCGGCATTGCCTGACTGGCGCTTGATTTGCATCCTGAATCGCCTGGAGTGTCGATGCTCAACGTCAACAAGACCGACCTTTTGCGCCATCACGAGCCGGAAACGCTGTCGGACCGTTTTGCCGCATGGGCCGAACGGCTGTTGACGGGGGTGGCCGGCGGCTTCAGCCGCCGCTACGGCGCCCGGGTGGTGGTGCTGGAGACCATTGCGGCGGTGCCGGCGATGGTGGCGGCGAGCCTTCTTCATTTGCAATGCCTGAGGCAGCTGATCGACGATCGCGGCTGGGTTCGCACCTTCATGGACGAGGCGGAGAACCAGCGCGCCCACCTGATGGCCTTCGTCGCCATCAAGCGGCCGAGTTGGGGCGAGCGCTGGCTGATCGCGATCGGACAGGGCACCTTCTATAATGCCTATTTCCTGCTGTCGCTGATTTCGGGCCGCTGCGCCCATCGCCTCGCCGGCTATCTCGCCGAAAGGTCGGTGAAAGGCTATTCGGACTATCTCGAGTCGCTGGAATCCGGCGCGATCCCCAACGGCCCGGCTCCCGAGACCGCGATCGCCTACTGGAATCTTGCACCCGGCGCGCTGCTCAGCGACATGATCATGGCGATGCGCGAGGACGAGGCGATCCACCGCGACATTCATCACGCCTTCGCCGATGCGCTGGCCGAAGGCCGCGTCCTGCCGGAACGCCCGGGGCCGTTGCTCTGAAATAGAGCGGCTCAATCCAAATCACCGTCATTGCGAACGAAGCGAAACAATTCAGTCTTTAAGAGGCTGGATTGCTTCGTCGCTTCGCTCCTCGCAATGACAACAGGAAAACTCTTCGCTTCAACTTGCGCCAGCGCAACGAGACGATCGCGCGGCGGCGTAGGGTTCGTCTGCAAGATGAAGGCTGCCCCTTGAAGGCAGTCGTGCAGACGGAGTTCGATCATGACACGCTTGACCACTCGTTTTGGCGCCCTCGCGCTTTGCGCCGGCGCCATGCTGATGGCTATCCCCGCGCAAGCCGCGGAATTTGAAGTCAAGATGCTCAACAAGGGGCCTGACAATCAGGCCATGATGTTCGATCCTCCGTTCCTGAAAGTTCAAGTCGGCGACACCGTGAAATTCGTCGCCACCGACAAGGGCCATGACGCGGAAACCATTCCGGGCATGTTGCCGGACGGCGCGACGCCGTTCAAAGGCAAGCTGTCGCAGGACATCAGCGTCACCTTCGACAAGCCGGGTCTCTACGGCTATCGCTGCGTGCCGCATTTCGGCATGGGCATGGTCGGTCTGGTCGAAGTCGGAGGCAGCACCGCGAATCTTGACGCCGCCAAGCAGGCCAAGATGCCGCCCCTCGCCACCAAGCGGATGACGGCGCTACTGGAGCAAGCGGTCAAGAGCACCACGGCCGACGCGGGAGCGGGGAATGCCAGCCGCTAGCCCGATGGCGGTGAAAACGCCGGCGATCTCCGCCGGCGCTTTCGATGCACCTGATGTCGATCTCGCCTTCCCCCTCGTGGCCGCGCTGCACCGCCATCCGCATCTCAGCAACGTGCTGACACATATTTCGCGCGCCAGCTGGCCGCGCGTCGAGCACACTTTGCGCCTGCTCCTCGACCCCGCCACGGGTGCGCGCGACCTGACGCCGCTGGCGCTCAACATGCTCGACCTGATCTGCGCCGAGCGCGGCGACACCGGACGCATCTTCAAGCCTTATTTCCACGCGCTGCTCGCCGCACTGACCGAACCCGACCAGGCCGACCGATTGTTGGCTCACATGCATCGGCTTCGGACACCCGGCGCGGCTCCCGCCGCCATGGCGAGCGCATCGACGGCGGGAGCGCGACTTCATGCCTGATGCGGATTGTGACAACGAACGCGTTCTCAATTTGCCGGACATCGATCAACGGCATCGCCACACCGTGATCTTCCAGCTGTTTGAGCATCTGCCGCCGGCCCGATCGCTGCAACTGGTGAGCGATCACGATCCGCGACTGCTGCGCGCGCAGCTCGAATTGAAGCACGGCGAATACTGTCGATGGACCTATCTGGAGCAGGGTCCCGACATCTGGCGGGTTCGACTGAGGCGGGGCGCGACGATGGGCTAAGTTTCGGTCGCAGATATTACGCGGCT
>CAUJJN010000134.1 GCA_963204905.1 Pseudomonadota bacterium | reverse complement strand
TGCCGTTCGCGACCAGGTGGTCGGCCTCGACGCAGTTGCGCAGCCGTGACGTCGAAGCGATGCAGCGGCATCTGACGAAGCTCGGCATGTATCGCGACAAGATCGACGGCAAGGCCGGAATGTTGACCCGCGCGGCGCTGGGCGCGTTCCAGAAATCCGCCGGTCTCAAGGTCGATTGCTGGCCGAGCGAAGCGGTGCTGCGGGCGATGACGACACGCTGACTGCTCAAACCGCAGACACAAAAAACCCGGCCGCAGCCGAGTTTTTATTACTTATTTTTTCGTCATTGCGAGCGAAGCGAAGCAATCCAGAAAACCACAAAGTCAGGACTGGAGTGCTTCGTCGCTAGCGCTTCTCGCAATGGCGATTGGTTGCTCGCGCCGGCTCAATCGCAAACGCGGATGCGGCGGCTGCGCCAGCCGTAGCCATCCCAGAAACGCTCGCGCTCGAAGTGGCAGGCCGGTTCGACGACGTAAGCCGGCGGCGGCGCGTAGTAGGCGGGCGGCGGCGGGGGAGCGGCGTAGGCCGGCTGTGAGTTGGCGATCGCGGCGCCGAGCAGCGCACCTCCGAGCAGGCCGCCAGCGACGCCGGCGGCGATGCGGCCGCCATCGGCGTGAGCGGCCGGTGTCGCCGTGGCGAGTGCGCCTGCCACGGTGGCCGCGGCCAGCAGGGCTGTGAATGTGGTCTTCATGACTGGTGACTCCTGGAAGGAAGCGCGGTGGATAGCGCTGGTTGGTCGCGAGAGGGATCGAAGTCGGGTTAAAACGAAAGCTCAACTCGTGGTCAGGTTCTTGGGCATCCGGTGTGGACCGTCAGATCGTTATCGCAGGTCGACACATGGATTCAGTCGGCTGCAATGGTGGCCAATTTACGCCAAAACAAACGCTCCGGACGGTCCAATCACCATCCGGAGCGATTTTAATATTCTGGCCTTTACAGTGTCTTGCGTTGGTCGCGTTCAGGCGGCATCAGCCGCAAACGCGAACCCGCCGGACACGCCAGCCGTAACCGTCCCAGAAGCGCTGGCGCTGCCAGTAGCACGGCGCTCCGACGTAAGCAGGGCCGCCGTAGTAACCGTAACCCGGCCCTTGATAGCCCGGTCCATATCCGTAGCCCGGCCCGTATCCGTAATAGCCCGGTCCGGCCAACGCGCCGCCGAGCAGGGCGCCGCCGATCACACCGGCGGCCACGCCTGCCGCGATACGGCCGCCACGAGCTTCGGCGGTTTGCGGCGTCGCAAGAACCGCGACGGCAAGAGTGGCTGCGGTTGCAACGGCCATCAGTGCTTTCTTCCTGGCTTTACCTTTCTCTCGAAATCTCTTGACAGAAAGTGAGATCTGTCAGGCGAAAACTTTCATACTTCATTTGAACATTCAATGAATGAGCCTGCTCGAACCTGGCCACAATGGCCAAGAGCGCGGCCGCACGTCTGGGCCAGCGGGCCGTTGCGAGGCTGCCGATCCATGACAATGGGTCGCTTCAGGAGAAAATGGGGTTCGGGAAAAAATTTAGAATCATTCTACTTTGGTTTCCAACGCCGCTGCTCCGGTAGTTTGGAATAGCTGCAAATTGGCGCTTTTCCTTTTGCTTCTGCCGGACCCGATGAATATCCAATAAGCATCGATCACCGGGCTCATTTCCCTGTCATGATTGTTTGCTCCTGCAACGTATTGAGTGACCACGACGTTCGTGCTGCCGTGACCGCCGCGTCGGATACGGTCCGCACGGCCAAGGAGGTCTATGGCTGTCTCGGATGTTCGGCCGAGTGCGGCCGTTGCGCCCGGACCATCAAGCAGATCATGAGCGAAGCCCTCACCGGTGCGTTGACCGAGGCGTTGGCGAACGCGGCCGGGTCTTGCGCCGCAGCCTGTTGCCCCGGATGTCCGCACAGCCATCACGATGTGGCGACGGGCCCGGCGGATGTTATCGTTTCGCACTCCGACGATCACGCAGGCGTTGTCGTAACGGCCTGATTATCAAAGCAAGTTCTGTTAAGTCGGACGCTGTGCCAGAATGCTGGATGTGCCGCGCGTTGATCCTGTGGTAACGCGTCATCATTGCCCTTGCTCTCGATCCTGATCTAGTTTAGAAGAATTCTAAATTAGAAGGACGGGTCGCAGTTACTGCAAGGAGCTGATTATGAAGGGCGATGCCAAGGTCATCGATTATCTCAACAAGGGGTTGCGGAGCGAGCTGACCGCAATCAACCAATATTGGCTGCACTATCGGCTGCTCGACAATTGGGGCCTGAAGGATCTCGCCAAGCAGTGGCGCAAAGAGTCCATCGAAGAGATGAATCATGCCGATCGCTTTACCGATCGCATTCTGTTCCTCGAAGGCTTCCCGAACATGCAGGTGCTCGATCCGCTGCGGATCGGCCAGGACGTCAAGGAAATCCTGGAATGCGACCTCGCGGCCGAGATCAGCGCCCGCACGCTGTATGAGGAAGCGGCGGCGCATTGCGACAAGGTCAAGGATTACGTGTCGCGCGAACTGTTCATCGGCCTGATGAAGGACGAGGAACATCATATCGATTTCCTCGAAACCCAGCTCGATCTGGTCAAGCGCCTCGGCGTTCAGCTTTACGCCCAGAAGCACATGGGCGGGCTCGAGGACTAAGCGGTAAATTCAATCCGATCCGTCATGCCCGGGCTTGTCCCGGGCATCGACGTCTTAAGGCCATCACAACTTCAAAGACGTGGATGGCCGGGACGAGCGCGGCCATGACGAATCCGGCCATGACGGTGTGGTCGCATTCATTTGCGGTCAGGTCGGCTGCCTGTCGCGAGCGGTAATCACATCCGTCGTTTGTCGTTTTCGTCCAGCTTCGGCGGGCGGCGTCAGCGGGCAGGTGGCGAACGCGGCCTGTACGGCGGCCGCCGCGCCGTCGAGATTGAATTCCGCCGTTGTGCGCCCGGCGTTGAGCGAACGAAGGCGCACATAAAGAACGCGCGCACTGTTCAGGTCGCGGATGAAGTCGGCGACCGCCGCGCGATCCTCGATGACGACGATCTGATAGCCCGGCAGGATACGCGATCTGACATCGTCGCGTCCGGGCTTTTCATCGAAGCGATAGCCGAGACTGGTATTGGTGTCAGTGCCGACCTTGAACTCGAACGAGAGCCGCACCAGCGGCTGTTTTTCGAAGCAGGTCAGTTGCAGGCCGGCGGGGCGCTGCGTCTGCACGGCGGAGTTCGAACTGATCCGGGTCATCAGTTGCGCGCTCGGCAACGGCGCACCGGTGATGCGGTCGACGGTCTTCTCGATCTTCCAGTTGCCGGACGGCGTGGCGTTCGACACGCTCACCGCCGGATCGCGGGTGACGCAGCCGCTCACCACCGTCATCGCCATCAACGCCAAGACGACACGCATCGACGCTTCTCCCCAGCAGCTTCAGTCTGCAACCGGAAATGGTGCTCCGCAAGGGGAGGGGGTGGGGCCGGTCGTCATGGCCGGATTTATTCCGGCCATCCACGTCCTGCTAACAGCATGGGCCAAAGACGTGGATGCCCGGGGCAAGCCCGGGCATGACGGCGATACGGGGATGATAATTTCCGCGACCTACGTTCGTTCGAAGACATTCATCGTTTCAATCCGCGTCCCATACCACCGGCAGGTTGAGCAGGCCGCGAAACGCCCAGCCGCCGATGCGGACCTGTTCGGCGTCGTCGAGCCGCAGATTCGTCAGCTTCGCGAAGATGCTCGGCAGCGCGACGTCCGCGACCATGGCGCGCGAAGCCCACGCACCGGCGCAGTAGTGCGGGCCGGCGCCGAAGGCGATGCTCTTGGCGGTGTCGCGGGTGATATCGAAGGTTTCCGGATCGGGGAAACAGGCTTCGTCCCGATTGGCCGATCCGAACATGAAGAACACGCGGTCCTCCGGTTCGAAGTCGACGCCGCCGTAACTCCACGGCTTGGCGACACGGCGCGGCGACATGCCAATCGGCGCGATCCAGCGCGCATACTCCTCGAACACCTCGATCCACTTCGCCCTGCCGTCTCGCACCAGCGCCAGTTGGTCAGGATGGGTGAGCAGCGCCCAGATGGTGCCGGATATGGCGTCGCGCGGTTCGTTCTGCCCGCCGGAGATCGCCAGCTTGATATTGGCGCGGATGCTTTCCATCGCCATGCCCGCCGTCATCAGCACGCTGAGGATGCTTTGATTGGGATGTTTCGTCACCACCGGGATCATGTCGTCGATGGCGGCGTCGATGCCGGCGGTGGCGGCATTGCAGCGCGCTTCCACCGCTTTGTCGCCGGTGTAGTTGGCGATGCCGTCGATCATCGCCTGCGACCACGCATCCATGTCCTGATAGCGCATGTTGGTGAGTCCGGTGATGTGCTTGAGGCACTCCGCCGACAGCGGCAGCGCGAACGCCTTGCAGAGGTCGGCGCGGCCTTGCGGCGCGAGGTCGTCGAGAATGCGATCCGCATGCGCCTGGAATTGCGTGCGCCAGGTGTCGCGCACGGTGCGGGGTGACACGGCGGGAAACATCGCGGCGCGCTCGGACATATGTGGGTCGCCGTCCTTGCGCATCATATTATGGCCCATCAGCACGTTCATCAGGCCGGCGGGCTGGTGCGAGGAGAACACCTCGATCCGTTTTTCGGAGACGAAGATATCGTCGCGGCGCGTGAAGATGGTCGAACCCAGCTGCGG
>CAUJJN010000133.1 GCA_963204905.1 Pseudomonadota bacterium | reverse complement strand
CAGCCTGCGCAACCTTCCCGAAGGCTATTCGGTCGCCGCCAACGATATCGCCGCGCCGCCCTATGTGTTTCAGGCCAACAAGGACCCGGTCGGCGGCACGCTGACGCTGAGCGGTTACGTGCCCGACAACAAGGTCCATGCTGACCTCGTGGAGGCCGCGAAACGCAAATTCTTCGGCGAGAAGGTGACGGACAATCTCAAGTCCAGCATCGGCGCGCCGAAGGGATTCGCCGAGGCTGTCACCCGCGCGCTCGGCGCGTTGTCGCGGCTCTCGACCGGCGCGCTCGAAGTGGCGGATCGCGAAGTGAAACTGTCAGGTGACGCGCTCTATGACGGCGCCGCCAATCAGATTCGCCAGGGACTGGCGAAGGAATTGCCGGAAGGATGGAAGGCCAAGGCCGAGATTTCGGTGAAGCCCGCGGCGTCGCCGGTCGATGTCAGCGTTTGCCAGCGGCTGTTCTCGGAAGTGCTGGGCGAAGCGCGCATCCGGTTCGAGACCGGGAGCGCCACCATCAACGCCGATTCCGCCGGATTGCTGGATCGCCTCGCGGAAATCGCGCTGCGGTGTCCCGCCGCCGGAATCGAGATCATCGGGCATACCGATAGCGATGGCGACGCCACCGCCAATCAGGCGCTGTCGGAGGCGCGAGCCAAGGCGGTGGCCGATTATCTGGTCAAGGCGGGATTGCCAGCCGATCGCTTCAGGACCTCGGGACAGGGCAGTTCCGCGCCGGTGGCCGACAACGCCACCGAGGACGGCAAGGCGAAGAACCGCCGCATCGATTTCGTGGTGAGGTGACAGCCAATGACCGCTTTCCTGACCTTCCATTGGGGCTGGCTCATCGGCGCGCTGCTGCTGGGGCTGGCGATGGGATGGATTTCCGTGGTTCAGCACGGCGAGGGTCTGTCAAAGAAGGCCACGCAGATGATCACGCTGGTGCTGGCTGTCCTCATCGGCGTCGCGGTGGCGCGCGTCGTTCCTGGCCGTCCCGGTTACTGGCTCGATCTTGGTCTGGTCATGTTTGCCGCCTATCTGATCGGTTGCGCGATCGGTTCGGCGTTGCGCGACCGTCTGGTGGCGCGTCAGATGGCGGCTGGCCGCATCCCGGTGCGATCCGATCCGCCAGGCCCCGCCGCATGAGGGACTGCCGGCGCGTCACGATCCGCGACTGGTCCGCGCCGTGCCGGATCGCCGCGTTTCGACATGGGATCACTGCCGCGGGGCGCATGCGGGGCGACTGTGCCGCAGGGCGGCAGGGTTGACGATGGGATGGTCGGCGACGATCTTTTGATCGCAAGCCTTTAACACAAGGCCCTTAAGGTAGAGAGACGGGAATTCACGCGTGATGCAGGCGATTTGATTTTCCTTCGCGCCAAAACACGTTACCACGGCAGAGGCGAGCCGCGCATCGTCACGGGAGCTGCTGCCGCGCGTGAGCGCCATTCGAGGTCGAGATGCAGGATCTAATTCGCAGGACACTGGACGTTCTGCGCGCCAAGCAAGTCCTGCGCCGGCTTGGGGTGGTCGTCAGCCTCACGGTCATCGCCATCGCCTGCTACATCCTGTTCCACCTGCTGCGAACCATCGATGTCGACAAAGTGATCGACGCGATGGGGCGCGGCGACCTGCGTTCGATCGGACTGGCGGCGCTGTTCGTCGCCGCGAGTTACTTCACGCTGACGTTCTACGATCTGTTCGCGCTGCGGACCATCGGCCATCCCGAGGTGCCGTACCGGATCAGCGCGCTGGCGGCGTTCACGAGCTATTCGGTGGGGCACAATGTCGGCGCCAGCGCCTTCACCGGCGGCGCGGTGCGCTATCGCATCTATTCAGGGCAGGGGATCAGCGCCGTCGACGTGACGAAAATCTGCTTCGTCGCCGGGCTGACGTTCTGGCTCGGCAATGCCGCCGTGCTCGGCATGGGCGTGGCCTACCACCCGGAGGCGGCGTCGGCGGTCGACCAGTTGCCGCCCTGGCTCAATCGCATCGTCGCGTTCGCGATCCTGCTGGGGCTCGCCGGCTACGTCGTCTGGGTCTCGCTGGCGCCGCGCGCCATCGGCCGCGGCCCCTGGGCGGTGGTGCTGCCGGGCGGCGGCCTCACGCTGCTGCAAATCGCCATCGGCATCGTCGATCTCGGTTTCTGCGCGCTGGCGATGTACATGCTGGTGCCGGACGAGCCCAATCTCGGTTTCGTGGTGGTGGCGGTGATCTTCGTCTCGGCGACGCTGCTCGGCTTCGCCAGCCATTCGCCGGGCGGGCTCGGCGTGTTCGATGCCGCCATGCTGGTCGGGCTGTGGCAGATGGACAAGGAAGAGCTGCTGGCCGGGATGCTGCTGTTCCGATTGCTGTACTATATCATTCCCTTCGTGATCTCCGTCATCCTGCTGACGCTTCGCGAGGTCATGCTCGGTTCGCGATTCAAAAGGGCGAATCAGGGTCCGGGTGCCGGCGATGCTGCCTCAAGCGCGGCCTCAAGCCTTGGAATGCCCCCATCGGGGAAATACGGTGACACTGGCGCCTGACCGTTCCGACGTTCGCCCTGACATCGCCGCCGATCCGGCGGCGCCGGCGTCCCCGTCGCTGTTTGCCTTGCTGTCGGATCGGCTGCGCAATGTCGCACTGGTGCTGCTGGTCGCGGGACTGGTGCTGGCGACGCTGACATTCTCCGGCAACCTGTCGGTGGTGCACGCCGGCATCGCCTTCTTCTGCATGATCGGCGCGGCTCTGGTGCCATGGCGGCTGCACGATCCCGACGCCTCCCGCGACGAGCCGCTGCGCATCGATCCGGTGGAGGCGCCGGCG
>CAUJJN010000132.1 GCA_963204905.1 Pseudomonadota bacterium | reverse complement strand
TCAGCGATTTGATCTGGCCGAGCGCGACTTCGGCAAACGCAAACGAACGTTCCAATTCATCCAAAGGTCCGGCCACCGGATACGCCCCTGACGACTAAATCGCGCTGTTCAAAGTTTTGATAAAAAGATTTAAAGCCCGCTCTATTTTAGAGGCAGTCCGTAAACGCCCCGTAAATATACGGACTATGTCGCATCACCTGCGTGCACGGACGGGACGCAGAAGGAAGGCCGGCAGGTGGGAATGATCAGCGGGCTCCGATATTGCGTCATGCTTCGGAGGCGTCATGGGGCGTCCGATGGACGGCACTTCGGCGTTTGCCAGCTGCTGCGGTGCCGGTTGTCGAGATTTAACCGGCCGAGAAGTCTCCCCATGGGATTTGGCGGAGCGCGGACGAGCCGCACCATCTTCCGACCGGCGAGGACCGCGACGGGGTCGACGGCTATCGCGCCCGCGTGGCTCCGCGGGTTGCAGCGGAGCTCCACCTTCAAGTGCGAGCTCTTCCGACGGCGACGCCGCGCCTGGCAGTTCGATATGGGGGATGCTCTGACCGATCAGGCGTTCTATGGCGGCGATCGATTTCTGATCGGCGGCATTCACGATAGAGATCGCGGTGCCGGTGCGGCCGGCACGACCAGTGCGTCCAATCCGGTGAACATAGTCATCCGGATGGTGGGGAACGTCGAAGTTGAAGACGTGACTGACTTCCGGAATGTCCAGCCCCCGCGCGGCGACATCGGAGGCCACCAGCAATGGCAACTCGCCCTTGCGGAATTGATCGAGCGCGGCCATGCGCGCGGTCTGATCCATGTCACCATGCAGGGCGCAGACGCTGAAGCCGTGCTTCTGGAGCGAGCGGTGCAACAGCGCGACCTCGCGCTTGCGGTTGCAGAAGATGATCGCATTCTTGAGGTCAGCGGCATCGCGCAGCAACCGGCGTAACGTCTCCCGCTTCTCGTGCGGCTCTCGTCCGGTAGTGACCTGAGATTGGCTGACGGTGACGGCGGTCGACGCTGGTTTCGATACCTCGACCCGCACCGGATTGTGCAGAAACGTCTCCGTGATACGACGGATTTCATTCGGCATCGTCGCGGTGAAGAACAATGTCTGCCGGGTGAACGGCACCAGCTTGCAGATGCGCTCGATATCCGGGATGAAGCCCATGTCGAGCATTCGGTCCGCTTCGTCGATCACCAGCAATTCAACGCCGGTGAGCAGCAGCCCGCCACGCTCCGTGTGGTCGAGCAGGCGACCCGGCGTGGCGATCAACACATCGACGCCACGCGTCAGTTTGACGTCCTGATCGCCGAATGAGACGCCGCCGATCAGCAGGGCGACGTTGAGCTTCTGGCCGATGCCATATTTGTCGAAATTCTCTTTGACCTGTGCGGCCAGTTCGCGGGTCGGCTCAAGAATGAGCGTGCGCGGCATTCGCGCCCGCGCCCGGCCGCGCTCGAGCAAAGTAAGCATCGGCAGCACGAAGGCCGCCGTCTTGCCAGTGCCCGTCTGCGCAATGCCGAGAACGTCGCGGCGCGCAAGGACATGGGGGATGGATTGTTCTTGAATGGGGGTAGGGGTCGTGTAGCCGGCACCCGCAACGGCGGCGAGCACCTTGTCGGACAGGCCGAGATTGGAAAAAGACATTGAGCCTCTGGTCGAAACCGCCGCTTGGGTTCTCGGATAAGGACTACCGCGCTCAACCCCGGAGCGGCACTCAATTTTGCACGGGGATCGGAAATGACGCGATCAGGCGGCTTACCAAGATATCGCGCTTCGATACCGGGCCGCATCGAGGCGGAAGATAGGGGCGAAATGGCCAAAGTCAATGAAAATATGGGTTTTTATGCCGGAATACCGCCAGACTGAGCGCCTGAACCGCATTGTGGGGTGATTCTCGGCCGTCGCCAGACCTTGTCGCCGGTATGCTATGAGGCCATGAACCGCACCAAAACGCGCGGCGACTATTGGGTGACGGTATTGGAAACCGGCGAATAGAGCCGGATCAAATGGGGATTCCCCGGTGAGAAGACTGCGACTGATTCACGCTGGCGCGCTGCTCAGCATCGCCACGGCATTGTTGATCACCGTGGCGACGCCTGCGCTTGCCGAAAAGCGCGTCGCATTGGTGATCGGTAACAACGACTATCGCAACGTCCCGAAACTGCAAAAAGCCGTCAATGACGCCCGCGCGATGGGCGATACGCTGAGGAGGCTCGGCTTCGAGGTGATGGTCGCGGAAAATCAGACGCGGCAAGGATTCGCCGAAAGCCTGCTGGCGTTCGACAATACGGTGGAGCAGGGCGACACGGCGTTCTTTTTCTTTGCCGGGCATGGCTTTGAAATCGCTGGCCAGAACTATTTGTTGCCGACCGACATTCCCGCCGCGACCGCTGGACAGGAAGAACTGGTACGCGACTCGTCGATCCTCGCGGATCGGGTGATCGAGCGGCTACAGAATCGCGGCGCGCGTACCGCGATTCTGGTCTTCGATGCCTGCCGTAATAATCCGTTCGAGCGGAAGGGCACCCGTGCATTGGCGGGGCGTGGCGGACTGGCGGCCATGGCCTCGCTGCCCGAGGGCGCGTTCTCGATCTTTTCCGCCGGTCCGCAGCAAACCGCACTCGACCGGCTGTCGAATACCGATGCCGACCCGAACTCGGTCTTCACCCGCGTCTTCATCAAGGAACTGGCGCAGCCCGGCGCCAATCTCGTGCAAATTGCGCAGCGCACCCGACGAACGGTCAGTGAAATGGCCGAGACTGTGAGGCACAAACAGATACCCGCGTACTTCGATCAGATGGTGGACGACGTCTTCCTCAACGGCCGCGTGTCCGGTGATCCGCAAATCGCTGCGTCCCCCGCCAAGGCGACCGAGACGAAACCGAACGAGACCAAGGTGGCGGCGCTGCCTCCGGTGCACAAGCCGCTGCCCGATGTGGCGGAATCGCTGAATGCACCGATCGCCAGTTTTTCGCGACACAATGGCGGCTGGACAGTCGTGTTCTCCATCGCCGATCCGACGTTGGGAATCTCATGGCGCATGGGCGAGGAGGGACCTTTCCGCGAAACCGGCTTTATGGACACGCTCGATCCGCGCACCCGCAAGCGGATGCCGAATCCCTCCATTCAGTTACCTGCCGATGCGCCCGCCGCCACACTGATGGTGCGATATGTCGACAGCACCGGCGAAATGCAGGGTCCGTTCCCGATCCGCTTCGATCCTGAAACCGCTTTGGTGAGGGATCAACGCAAGATCCTCGATATGACGGCGACGAGCTGGCTCTCGTTCCGGGAATTCAACGGATTGATGGTCTACTATACCCACCTGATGTCATACCGCTGCGCCATTCGCGAGGTTCGGATCGGCATCGACTCAACGATGCCGGACAAAGTGCTCAAGATGCCGCCGTGCGACATGCGCGACCCTCACGCCATCCCGCACGAAGCGCAGCCCTATCTCAAGCTGCCCGGGGTCACCAAATCGGTCTCGGTGGAGTTGACCTATCGCGACGGCAGCGTGTCCGAGGTCAAGACATTCCGCAAATGACCCCGGCCGCGATATCACTGCGACAACACCGCGCTAGCTTAACCGGCGCGTCCGCGATGAACACGCTTTTGCGGCTTCACGTTATGCGAGAAGTGGCCGGGAATCGATACCGACATGCACGACCAGGACGCACAGCCGTCGGGGATCACAACACGGTTTCTACCATCAACATAGGTGGCGGCCTGCGCGCTGCCGGCGGTGACGATGAGCGCGACGATCAAAGCGAGCTTTTTCATGATGAACTCCCGTTGCGTGTTTGATGACGCCATTTGATCGCGTTCGGGATAGCGCGAATGTGACAAGTATCACATTGAAGCGCCTCGCAACCGGTCCGCGCCCTCCGGGATCGCGACTGTCATCAACCCATCGGTTGACGTTTCGGACTTTCGGCCTTCGCCGGCCTTTGCTAAGGGCTACGCCGACGATTGGAAGGGTGGCCGAGTGGTTTAAGGCACCGGTCTTGAAAACCGGCGTGGGTGCAAGCCCACCGTGGGTTCGAATCCCACCCCTTCCGCCATCCATCCGGATAGGTTTTCCGAATTCCACTGGATCGCGGACAACTTCGTTGCCTGGACGCAGACTGCGCGCGTCGACCGGAGAGTGGCCGGCAGGGTTGGCAACCAATGGTTTACCACGTCGGATGC
>CAUJJN010000131.1 GCA_963204905.1 Pseudomonadota bacterium | reverse complement strand
ACTTGATGGTGCCGCCGATCATGACGTGATCGGCGAGATTGGTGGCCCTGAGCGCCTTCATCAGTTCCGGCCCGTTGGTGGTGCCCGCGCGCTTGAATGCGTCGCCCGCGATCATCAGGGCATCGAAGGTGAAACCGACGTTGAAGCATTCGACGGCGAAGCGGAACTTCGGCTGGGCCTTGGTATAGGCCGCTTCCAGCGCCTGCGTCACCTTGGACTTCGGATTGGCCCACGGCAGCGCATCGATGAGATAGTCGGCCAGCGGACCGAGCGCCTTGTAGAATTCCTCGTCATAGAGACCCGGCGCGCCGGGCGAGATGATGCCCATCGGCTGGAATTTCTGCCGCACGGTGTCGCGCACCAGCTTGATGGCGTCGGCCGCGCGCGTCACCACCAGCAGCAGGTCAGGGTTGAGGCCGCGGATCTTGGTGACCTCCACCGAGAGGTCCTGTGCCTTCGGATCGTAGGAGATCGACTCGAGCAGCTTGAATGGCAGGCCCGCGGTCGGAAAAAGCGCGTCCATGCCCTTGCGTTGCGCCATGCCGAAGTTGTCGTTGGCGTGCAGGAAAACCGCGGTCTTCGGCGCGATCTTGGTGGCGTTGATCAGCGCCTGAATCTGATTCAGGCCGTTCTTGACCAGCGCTCCGCCGGTCGGGAAATTGCGAACCAGGAATTTGTAACCCTGCTCCGTCAGTTGCGGCGCGGCGGCGATGTTGACCACCAGCGGAATCTGACGCTGTTCGCAGACCTGCGCCATCGCCAGCGTGCCTGCGGAGTCGAATGCACCGACAATGCAGTGCGCGCCTTCGTTGATGGCGCGTTCGGTCTGGGTGCGCGCGACATCCGGATTTGATTCCATGTCGATATGCACCAGTTCGACCTTGTAACCGAGGTCAGCCAGCACGGTTTGCGCGACCAGAGCGCCGCGGTAGCAGCTTTGGCCCGCTTGGGCCAGATAGCCTGATTGCGGCAGCAGCACCGCGATCTTCAAGGTCTGCGCCTGCGCGCGGACAATTCCCGGAGCGGCGAGCAGCGCGGCGCCGGCGACACCGCCGGCGAGCACGCCACGGCGGCTGAGTTTGAATTGGTCGATCGGCATGTCGTTCCTCCTGGATGCCCGCGGTTGAGCCGCGTCGCGGCCCTTTGTCATGTCCCGTCTTGATTATTGCGTGGCGCTGACACGATCACAAGTCGTGCGGTCAGCGCTGTCTTGTCATTTCGGCCTGCCCTCTCGCAATGCGAAAGGTGCCATCGATACAAACGCTCCGGCGCTATGGCTTCTTTCGTCGAATGAAAGCCCATGGGCTGGCTTCCGAATCGGTCGGTACCTCGATGTCGATCAGGTAAGGCCCGCCGTCCGCCAGCGCGCGCTCAAGCGCCGGACGGAAGTCTTGCGGCGAGCTGACGCGGATCGCGCCGACACCGAAGGACTCCGCCAGCTTGACGAAATCAGGGTTGACCAGATCGGAGGCGACGACACGCCCGTCGAACTCTTCCAGTTGATCGCGCCGTACATTGCCGTAGGCGTTGTTGTTGAATACCAGCACTACGACGCCGATCTTGAATTGCACCGCAGTCGCCAGTTCCTGCACGGCGAACATGAAGCCGCCGTCGCCGGTGATGGCGACCACCGGTCGGTCCGGGTTCGCCACCTTGGCGCCGAGCGCGGTCGGGAAGCCGGAGCCCAGCGTCCCCTGATAGCCGGATGTGATGAAGGTGCGCGGCTCGTAGACCGGAAAGCCGTACCATGACGCGAAGCCGACCTGCGATAGTTCGTCGGTCACAATCGCATTGGCGGGAAGCACCTCGCGCAGGATATTGAGGTACGACATCTGCGGCTGGATCGTCTGAATCTGCTGTAGCGTCGATGCGGATGCCGCGCGGATCGCCTCGCGGCGGCCGGGCCGCCGGGTAAATCCGCGCTTCTGCACGGCAGCGAGCAGATCGCGGGTCCCCTCGCGCGCATCAGCAATGATCGCGGTGTCCGGCGTGAAGCGCCGCATTTCCGCCGGGTCGATATCGATGCGGATGGATTGCTGGCCTTCGGGACGATACGGCCATCGCCATGTCGGCAATTCCATGCGGGTGCCGATGCCGATGATGAGATCGGTCTGCGGCCACAGCTCATAGGCCGCGGCCATCGACATTCCGAGTTCATGCGCGTTGCTGACGATGCCGCGGCCGCTGCGGAACGCCACCACCGGCGCGTCCAGCGTTTCAGCCAATTCGAGGATTTCGTCGCGCGCGTGGATCGCGCCGCTGCCGACGAAGATCATCGGCGCCTTGCTGGCGGCGATCCGTTCTGCTGCCGCCTTGACGCGGTCGTTGTCGGGACGCGGTGGCGCAATCAGATCGAACGGCTTTGCGTCGCCGACGTCGGCGCGTTGCGTGAAAATATCCCACGGCATTTCCAGTACCGCCGGGCCGGGACGCCCCGATTGCATTTCCTGAAACGCACGTGCCACGAGCGCCGGCGCGAGGTCGGGATACTCGATGCGCTCCGCCCATTTGACGAAGGTGCGGAGCGTCGCGAGCTGGTTCGGCATCTCGTGCAGGTGGCCACGGCCCCTATCGAGGAAGGCGGTTGGAACCTGTCCGGTCAGACACAACACCGGCTCGTTGCCGCCGAAGGCGGTGAGCAGCGCCGCGCCGGCGTTAAGCACGCCGGGACCAGGGACCACGCTGAATACGCCGGGGCGGCCGGTGGAGCGCGCGTAGCCGTAAGCCATGTAGCCGCAGGCCTGTTCATGCCGCGCGCCGATGACCTTCAACTGAGCCTGTTGAAATGCATCGAACAGGCCATAGACCTGCGCGCCCGGCAGACCGAACACCGTATCGACGCCGTGAGCGACAAGACCGTTGACGATCGCCTCGCCGCCTGAAGTTGAAGCCATGACCCGTTCCAATCATCCGGACGCCGGATCGTCTGCCCGCGTTGCGAAGATGAACCGACCACGAGCGCTGAATCCGGACTATTGAACCGATACTTGCTACAAAGCCCGCGCGGGATGCAAGAGACTTGTCGCCGATTCATTACGCGATTTGTGGCGTGCGCCGCTGGGCGGTTGTTATGACGGTGCGTTGATTCCGACGCGCATGGCGTGCGCGGTTACGTCGTGGCGAAAATCCGTCACTGTGCGCTCGAACATGTCGAAGGCCTCGTGTTGAAACTCGGCGACGACCTTGTGCGGCGGCAATCGACGGTCGCCGATCCGCCGCTTGAGGTGCTCGAGGCGCTCGAGTTGCTCGGACCAGAGTTGATCGATCGATGCCATCATCACCCGGCGCAGGATGTCGCCGAGCAGGTTCTCTCCGATGCTGGCGACCTTGCCGTCGATCCAGCGATCGGCCATCGCGCAAAGCCTCTGTCTGAGATTTTCAGACTCGACGGCGCGGTCCGCCGAAGGCGGCGGAAGATCGACGGCAAGCGTCAGGATCGAACGGACCGCGTGATCCAGCCCGGCAAGGTCCCACGGCGCATCTGGTGGCGCAAATCGTGTGATCAGGTCATCGACGGTTTCGTGGCGCAACCGTTGCGCCAAGGCACAGGGATCGACGCTCTCGCGAATGTCGCGACGGATATCATAAAGCGTGTCGTACTGGCGCTGAACGATCGCGTCGAAACGCATCAGTGCGAGGCGGCGATCGGCATTTCGGGTTTCGTGCCGTTGCTGCGCGGCGCGGATCAAGCGTGAGGCGATGCCGGGCGGGACAGTATGGCCTTGCGTCGGTGACGGCGCGCGGATCGCGGCCGTGGTGAGGAATTCGTCGTCCAGCGCCGCGTGAAAGATGGAACGGCCGGGATCGCCCTGACGACCGGCGCGGCCGCGGAGCTGCCAGTCCAGCCTCTGCTGATCATGGTGCGTGCTGCCGATGACCAGAAGTCCGCCGGCGGCGATGACGGTGGCGCGCGTTGCTGCGTCGGCATGTTCGCCGCCGAGCCGGATGTCCGTTCCGCGCCCCGCCATCGCCGTGGCGATCGTCACCGCGCCGGGCGCACCGGCTTCCGCGATGATCTGCGCCTCGCGCGTATGATGTCTGGCGTTGAGCAGGGCGAATGTCCGCGTCGGCCTCTCACCCGTCGCGGCCTGGTCGCGCGGCCGCCAGCCGTGGTCCTTGAGCATCGTCGCCAGTTGTTCCGATCGTTCAATCGACGGCGCGCCGATCAACACCGGCTGGTCGCGGGCATGCGCATTTTCGATCTCGCGCAGGATCGCGGCGCATTTGTCGGCGACGGTGGCGTGAAGCACGGACTCATCCACGCGTTTCAACGGACGATGAGTCGGAATGGCAATGACATCGAGGCCGTACACCTCCTGATATTCGGAGGCGTCAGTGGTCGCGGTGCCGGTCATGCCGGCGAGCTTGGCGTAACGCCGGAAAAACGTTTGGAATGTGGTCGCGGCCAGCGTGCGGGTTTCCTCGCCGATGGTGCAGTTTTCCTTTGCCTCCAGCGCCTGATGCAGTCCCTCGTCGTAGCGTCGTCCCGGCATCGGCCGTCCGGTCAACGTATCGACGATGACGACCTGACCATCCTGAACGACATAATCACGGTCGCGGCGCAGCACCACATGCGCGCGCAATGCCTGCACGACATGGTGCAGCGTGGAGATCGACGCGATATCGTGCAAGGTCGCGGTGGCTTTCAGCAAGCCATGCTGCCGCAACCCCCGCTCGACGGAATCGTAACCGGATTCCGTTAATGTGACGCGTCGCCGGTGGTCGATGTCGAAATGCGCGGGCTGCAACGGCGCGATCACGACGTCGACCGCGCGATAGAACGGCGCATGATCTCCCAGCGGGCCGAACAGCGCCAGCGGCATTCCGGCTTCGTCGATCAGCGTCGCGTCGGCCTCGTCGATCAACGCGAAGGCGTGACCGCGCTGAACGGTCTCCGCCGCCGTGAACTTCATGTTGTCGCGCAGGCTATCGAAGCCGAACTCGCTGGCGATGCCATAGGTGATGTCGCAGCGATAGGCTTCGCGCCGCGCGTCGTCGTCCATGTCCTGGGTGATGACGCCCGTGCTGAGCCCGAGCAGGTCATAGACCGGCCGCATCCATTTCGCGTCGCGCTCGGCAAGGTAGTCGTTGGGGGTGGCGACGTGGACGCCGTTGCCGGACAACGCATTGAGCGTGCAAGCCAGCGTCGCGGTCAGCGTCTTGCCTTCGCCGGTCTTCATCTCTGCGATGTGACCGTCGTGAAGCGCCAATGCGCCGACCAGTTGCACGGGGACGGGATGCTGGTCCAGCGCGCGGCGCGCGGCCTCCCGGGCCAGCGCGAAGACCTCGACCGTGATCCGATCCAGCGTGCCGCTCTCCCGAATCTGCCGGCGCAATTCGTCGATGCGCGCGCGCAGCGCGGCATCCGGCAACAGCCGATGACCGGGCTCCATGGCAAGGATCTGGCGAGCGGTGGCTTCATAGCGCGCCAGTTTGCGGTGGACGGAGAGGCCCAGCACGCGGCGCGCCAGACGCGGGGTCATTTCAGCTCGAACAGGATCGGCACTGTAAAGGCGAACTGTGCGCCGCCGATATCGGAAGGCGGGGTCGGCAGTGGCTGAGCGCGTTGCAGCAGTTCGAGTGTTTCCTGATCGAGAGCCTGCGAGCCGCTGCCCTGCACGATCTTGCTGGAAACGATATGGCCTTGACGATCGACGACGAAGGAAACGCGAGCGACACCGGATTCCCGGCGAACCTGGGCTTGATGCGGATACCGCTTGTTGCGTTGCAGATGCAGCGCCAGACGGCGTTTCCAGCTCACCAGTTCCGCCCTGCGCGAGGCCGCGGCTGTTGGCGCGGTGGTGGCCGAGGCGGACACCAGGGGAGGCGAGGCGTTGGGTGTCTTCTCCTTCTCCTCCTTCTTTTCCTCTTCCAGTTTTTTCGGCTCCGGGGGCGTTTCCAGCGCCACGTCAGGCTCCTGCACCTGTGGCAGCGGTGGTTCTGGCTCCGGCTTCTCCTCGGTCTTCTGTTCGGCCTTCTCCTGCGGCGGCGGTGCCTCGTCGGTCTGCATCTGCTCCTCGCCCGGCGCGACGTCGCGGGCGACAGCTTGCTGGAAGGACTCGGTCGTGAAGTCCACCTCGATCGCCGTGGTGGTGTCGTAGGTGCCGCCTTCTTCCGAAGGAGCCGCCAGCAACGCCGCGGCCACCGCGCCATGAATCGAGAGCACGGCGATAAAGCAGACAGCCCAGCGCAGCAAGTCGCGATGCGTGACGCCGCGATAGGGCCGTGCCGCGCTCATTTCTTGCCCCCGGCCGGCGGGGTGTCTGAGGCAGGCTGCGCGCCGGCGGACTCAAGGCCGACCAGCGCGATCTTGAGATAGCCGGCCCCGCGAATGTCGTTCATCAGCGTCATCACGTCGCCATAGGGAACGGTCTTGTCGGCGCGCACGAACAGTCGCTTGGTGTGGTCCGATGACGTCACCGACGCGAGCGATGCTGCCAGCGCGGCGCGCGAGATCGGGGTCTCGCCGACCGCCAGCGTGCGGTCGGCCTTCAGGGTGATGAAGACCGGCTTGTCGGGGCGAGGTTGCTTGGTCGCCGTCGAGGCCGGCAAGTCCACGGCGATGTCGACAGTGGACAGCGGTGCGGCCACCATAAAGATGATCAGCAGCACCAGAATGACGTCGATGAACGGCGTCACGTTGATGTCGCTCACCTGGGTCATCTCGTCGTCGGACGATGCCTGCTGAAGCTGGGCGCCCACGCGGGTTACTCCGCGGCTCGCCGATGCGGCATCAGTTCCGCGCGATTGAGGTCGCGGCTGACCATGCGCATCAGCTCAGCGGAGCCGTCGCCCAGCAAGCCGCGATAGCTGGTGATGGCCCGCGCGAACATGTTGTAGATCATCACCGCCGGGATCGCCGCTACCAGTCCCATGGCGGTCGCGAGCAATGCCTCGGCGATGCCGGGCGCCACGACGGCGAGATTGGTGGTCTGCGATTTCGAGATGCCGATGAAGGCATTCATGATGCCCCAGACGGTGCCGAACAGGCCGACGAACGGCGCGGTCGATCCGATCGTTGCCAGGATGCTGGTGCCGCGCGTCATGCGTCGGGACGCTGCCGCCTCGATGCGGCTGAACAGCGAGGCGACACGTTCCTTGACGCCCTCATGGTTCATCGCGTCGCGCGAGCGACTGAGTTCGTCAAGCGCGGCGTTGGTCAGCGTTGCGATGTCGCTGTTGGCGTTCTGTAGCTTGTCGCTGGCGTCTTCAAGCGAACGCGCGGTTTCAACCCGCTGG
>CAUJJN010000130.1 GCA_963204905.1 Pseudomonadota bacterium | reverse complement strand
AACCCGATCTCCCCGCGCCAAGCCCGCACCCTCCAGGTGATCCATGAAACGCGCCCCTCGCAGCCGTCAACGCCATGATTTATATGCGAAATATCACGATTACGACAGCGAAATCAGCGACTTACTTGGAGAATGTGGGCTGAAATACCTTTTCTTCAGCAGTACAGAGTGGCTGAAGTCTTTTTCTGAAAATCCTAGAAGATTATATGGCGTGTGGAACCAAGCACTTAGCTTCACCGCATCTCGCCTCCAGGAACAGGCCGATTATGCAAAGGCGCTATCCGAATGCACGGATGTCGCCGAAGCGCTAAAATATTCCGCTGAGTTCATGCAAAATGCATGGAAGAAATCCTACAGTGACGGATCGAAATTCTTTGAGGCTTGGCGCGAGAATCTGCCTTCCGCGGCGCAGGGCAAGTAACCTTTATCCTTGCCCGTACGCGGGATGACATTTCGTGCTGCTAGACGTTATCCGAACAGGCAGTCTAGCATTTCGCGAACGATGCGCTGCTGAGCAGATTCACAAGAAGGGCAATTGATGACCATTACGAAATCCACAAAGCCTTGGCTTATTGCCGCTCTCGTCGCGATCCTCGCCGGGGGCGGCTATTATGCTTGGCAGAAATTCCTCAGAAGCGATCCTCTTGAAGGGATAGCGCGTGGCAACGGCCGGATCGAGGCGATCGAGATTGACGTGTCGACTAAAGCGCCGGGACGCGTCAAAGAAATATTGGTCAATGAGGGGGATTTCGTTACCGCCGGGCAGGTGCTTGCCCGTATGGATACGGAGCAGCTCGAAGCGCAGCGTCGCCAGGCCGAGGCGCAACTGCATCGGGCAAAAATCAGCATTGATACCGCCAAGAGCCTTGTCATTCAGCGGGAGGCCGAACGAACGGCGGCGGCTTCGGTTGTCGCCCAGCGCGAGGCGCAGCTTGACTCAATTCAGAGAAAGCTTGCGCGATCCGAGCAGTTAATCACCACCAACGCAGTTTCTCAGCAGGTGCTGGACGACGACCGGGCGAATACCCAAGGGGCAAAGGCTGCAGTAGCAACGGCAAAAGCACAATTTGCCGCGTCGGAGGCCGCGATCAGTGCAGCAAACGCACAGGTGGTTGATGCCGGTGCCGCGGTCGAAGCAGCCAAAGCCTCCCTCGAGAGTATCGGCGCCGATATCAACGATAGTATCTTAAAATCACCTCGCGACGGGCGCGTTCAATATCGTGTGGCGCAGCCCGGCGAAGTTCTTTCCGCGGGTGGGCGGGTTCTCAATCTCGTTGATCTCGGCGACGTCTACATGACTTTTTTCTTGCCGACAGCGCAGGCGGGGCGCGTCGCAATTGGCGCCGATGTGCGTCTCATACTTGATGCCGCTCCTCAGTATGTCATTCCGGCTAAAGTCACTTTCGTCGCCGATGTCGCCCAGTTCACGCCCAAGACAGTCGAGACTGAAGAAGAGCGGCTAAAGCTTATGTTCCGAGTCAAGGCACAAATTGCTCCGGAATTGCTCCGAAAATATATCCAGCAGGTCAAAACCGGCCTTCCGGGCATGGCCTATGTCCGGCTCGACCAGAAAGTGGAATGGCCAGCCAGTCTGCAGAGAACGCTGGCACAATGAGCGACCTGCAGCCCAAAGACCACCCTTTGGCTTTGACGCCGGTCGTCCGCCTGGACACTGTCGGGCTGTCATACGGAAAGACCCGGGCACTCGGCTCCATTACGCTCAATATGCCGGCGGGCTGCATGGTCGGGCTGATCGGACCTGACGGTGTCGGCAAGTCCAGTCTCCTTTCGCTGATTGCGGGCGCTCGCGCCATTCAGC
This sequence comes from Pseudomonadota bacterium, assembly GCA_963204905.1. Taxonomy (GTDB): domain Bacteria; phylum Pseudomonadota; class Alphaproteobacteria; order Rhizobiales; family Xanthobacteraceae; genus 62-47. The sequence goes on along the minus strand of CAUJJN010000130.1, from coordinate 20,143 downwards.
AAGGCCGTATTACCGTGCTGGGTGGAGACATTGCCGACGCATCTCACCGGGCGATGGCTTGTCCGCGCATTGCGTATATGCCGCAGGGACTCGGAAAGAACCTCTATCCGACACTTTCGGTATTCGAGAACGTTGACTTTTTTGGCCGTTTGTTCGGTCAAGACAGGCAAGAGCGCGAGCGTCGCATCGGCGAACTGTTGCAAAGTACCGGCCTGGCTCCTTTTGCGGATCGACCAGCGGGTAAACTTTCGGGCGGTATGAAGCAGAAGCTTGGTCTTTGCTGCGCCCTGATCCATGATCCTGATCTCCTGATCCTCGATGAACCAACGACCGGCGTCGATCCTTTGTCACGGCGGCAATTCTGGGAGTTGATCGACCGGATTCGGTACGACCGCTTGGGTATGAGCGTCATTGTCGCGACCGCCTATATGGAAGAGGCTGCGCGCTTTGATTGGCTGGTGGCGATGGATTCGGGCAAGGTGCTCGCAACCGGTACGCCCACAGACCTGCTGGAGCAGACCGGCGCTCTTAATCTCGATGCCGCATTCATCGGCCTGCTCCCGGAAAAGGAGCGTGCGGATTACAGGGAAGTGGTGATTCCACCTCGCTCCTTCGAGCACGATGAAGAGATTGCCATCGAGGCCGAGCATCTTACCGTCCGCTTTGGAGACTTCACGGCGGTTGATGACGTCAGCTTTCGCATCAGCCGAGGCGAAATCTTCGGCTTCCTCGGCTCGAACGGCTGCGGCAAATCAACGACAATGAAGGCGTTGACTGGACTGCTGTCGACCAGCCAGGGCAACGCGAGGCTGTTCGGACACCAAGTGGATCCGAACGATATGACTGTCCGGCGCCGTGTCGGCTACATGTCGCAAGCCTTCTCGCTATATTCGGAGTTGACGGTTCGGCAGAATCTCGATCTGCACGCCCGTTTATTCAGCATCCCTTTGGATGCAATTCCCGCGCGAACCCAGGAGATGGCGCAGCGCTTCGATCTCGCCGCTGTTATGGATTCTTTGCCGGACGCATTGCCGCTCGGTATCCGTCAACGACTATCGCTTGCAGTCGCGATGATTCACTCTCCCGATATCCTGATCCTTGACGAGCCGACATCCGGTGTCGATCCCGTCGCACGCGATGGCTTCTGGCAAATTCTGTCCGACCTTTCGCGCAAGGATCATGTTACGATTTTCGTTTCCACGCATTTCATGAACGAAGCAGAGCGTTGCGACCGCATCTCGCTCATGCACGCAGGCAAGGTCCTGATCAGCGACACTCCGGCTGCAATAACACAGAAGAGAAGCGCTAAAACGCTCGAAGACGCTTTCGTTGCCTATCTCCTGGATGCCAGCGGACAGAAGGAAAAATCGTCCCCCACAACAACGCCTGTGCCGCTATCTTCGGCCGCGGCAGCTGACACACAGAATAAAGTCGACAGAAGAACAACGGCGAATCGGCTTTTCAATTTCCGGCGCATGTTCGCCTACACTCAGCGTGAGGCGCTCGAACTGCGTCGCGATCCGATACGCGCCACGCTCGCCACGCTTGGCAGCGTCATTCTGTTGTTTGTTTTGGGCTACGGCATCACGATGGACGTTGAAAACCTCTCCTTCGCGGCGCTCGATCGTGACAACTCCACGATCAGCCGCGACTATATTCTCCAAATTGCCGGCTCACGCTATTTCACGGAAAAGGCGCCGATTACTGACTATGCCGATCTGGATCAGAGGATGCGCAGCGGCGAACTTAGTTTGGCGATCGAGATACCTCCAGGGTTCGCACGGGATGTCTCACACGGCCGCAATGTTCAGATCGGCGCATGGATCGACGGCGCCATGCCATCGCGCGCTGAAACCATAAGCGGGTATGTGCAGGCCATGCACGCAAATTGGCTGACCCAAAAGGCTCGGGAGCTTTACGGGAGCGCCGCAACATCGGGTAGTTTCCAGATCCAGCTTCGTTATCGATACAACCCGAACGTCAAGAGTCTGGTGGCGATGGTGCCCGCCGTGATCCCGCTACTCCTCCTGATGATACCGACGATGCTCGCCGTACTCAGCGTTGTTCGGGAAAAGGAACTTGGGTCCATCATTAATTTCTACACAACGCCCGTCACGCGACTGGAATTCCTGATCGGAAAGCAAATCCCTTATGTCGTGCTTGCGATGCTGAACTTCTTGCTGCTGGTGATCTTTGCGATCTTTATTTTCCACGTGCCGTTTACGGGAAGCTTCATGACGCTCACCGGTGCGGCATTCCTCTATGTCGTGGCTGCGACCGGCATGGGCCTTGTCATATCGGCTTTCATCACCAGTCAGATCGCAGCAATCTTCGGTACGGCCCTGCTGACAATGATTCCTGCCATGCAATATTCTGGGCTTATCGATCCGGTGTCGTCCCTTCAGGGAGTCGGCGCGTTCATCGGGAAGATTTATCCGACCACTTATTTCGTCACCATTGCGCGCGGTACCTTCTCCAAGGGGCTCGAATTTTCCGACTTGGCTGGTTCGTTCGTACCTCTCTTCATCGCGATTCCCGTCTTGTTGGGACTGGGCGTTGTTCTTCTCAAAAAGCAGGCGAATTAGCCATGCGCCTGACCAATATCGTTCAATTGGGTATCAAGGAATTGTGGGGACTCATTCGTGACCCCATGATGCTGGCGCTGATCATCTACGCTTTCACCATTTCGATCTATACCGCATCGAAAGCAATGCCGGAAACACTCAATCGAGCAGCGATTGCAGTGGTTGACGAGGATCAGTCACCAATATCATCCCGCATCATCACGGCGTTCAATCCTCCTTACTTTTCGATTCCGAAGCTGATTACTCAATCAGAGATGGACCGCCGCATGGACGCTGGCCTGGACACCTTCGCGCTCGATATCCCGCCGAACTTCCAGCGCGACCTCCTGGCCAACAAATCGCCTACGATTCAGATCAACGTTGACGCGACCCGCATGTCGCAGGCCTTCACGGGCAGCGGATACGTTCAATCGATCGTCACCAGCGAGATAAACGAATTTCTAAAGCACTATCGGGCGGCAAGTACCGTGCCCATCGAGCTTGCGCAACGGGCCCGCTTCAATCCGACGCTCAACAAGAGTTGGTTTAGCGCAATTAATAATGTGATCAATTCTATCACCATGCTGTCGATCGTCCTGACCGGTGCCGCCCTTATCCGCGAGCGCGAGCACGGGACGACGGAGCATCTTCTTGTCATGCCGGTCACGCCATTTGAGATCATGGCAAGCAAGATCTGGTCGATGGGCTTCGTAGTTTTGATCGCCTCCGCGTTTTCCCTTGTTTTCGTCGTTAAAGGCTGGCTTGCGGTTCCCATACAAGGATCGCTGGCACTTTTCTTGTTCGGCGCAACGCTGCATCTGTTCGCTACCACCTGCATGGGCATCTTTCTCGCCACCATGGCGGGTACGATGCCGCAGTTTGGTTTGCTGCTGATGCTCGTTCTTCTTCCGCTTCAGGCATTGTCCGGCAGTATGACCCCACGCGAAAGCATGCCCGAGATTATTCAGAACATCATGCTGGCAGCGCCGAACACGCATTTCGTGATGCTGGCGCAGTCCATCCTGTTTCGAGGCGCCGGTCTTGATGTGGTTTGGCCGCAGCTCCTGGCGCTTATCGTGATTGGATCAGTTCTTTTTTTCCTGTCGTTGAGGCGCTTCAGACAGTTTCTGAGATAGAATCGGAATGAGCTTTAAGGTTCTGGAAACCGCGCACTAAAGCGGATGGGTTCAGGTTGAATCGATTTTGGATTGAACGAAGTCGCTTGCGCGGCAATTGAGGGAAGAGTCGCAACAGCAAGCTCCTGTGTGAGAGGATCGCGGGTTTTCGAAACACAATCCTTCAGACAGGAGTTTTCGCAATGGCTGAGATCAGCCTCTTTGCCGCCGTATGATTGAGGGCATGACGGTTCGCAATCTGTCGCCGCAACGCAGTGATTCGACCTTGCCGCGGTATCGAAGTTGAGCCGGTATTTGGTCGGTCGTCTGATCGTCCCGAGCTGTAGGATATCCGCGTCTTTCAGATCCACTTGGTGGTGATCGAGATATCCTGGCCGGCACTCGATCAGATCGTGTGTGCGCAACACCTTTTCTACGATGTGACGCTCGGCCAAGATGCCATTTCGGAGCGCATCAGCTATGCACGCCAGCCGAGCAAGCTGCCGGTGGCGTTGGGCATCGACAAGGTCGCGTGCTTCCTGGATACAAGTCCAAGCCTGAAGAGCCGCACCGCGCTGACGACGGTCTATTCTGCCGTACTGTGCATGTCGGAGGTGGTTCTATTTAAGATTACCGACATCGACAACCGGCGGATGGTAATCTGGGCAGAGCAGGGTAAGGGCTGACCGTTACGTCATACTCTCTCTCCGCAATTGTTGAGGATTTTGCGGAGTTATTGGTGGCCCGCGCGGCCGCAGCGCTGGCTGTTTCCTGGCCGTGGCATTCAATGGGGCCGTGAGGAACGATCACGCAGCCCACCAACGCTTGGCAACAGTTTTCGGCGTGGTGTTGAACTAGCGTGCCGAAGAGGATGAAACTGGGCACCGCTAGGTTATTGTGGAGGTCTTTGTAGTTGTTGCGTCGGCGTTCCGCAGTTGGCTCGACGCACCGGCTTGTGCCTTGTCGTCGTGTCCCTGTTCAACTGACTCCCGATCAGTCACGGGTCGCCTCGTATTGCAGATAGGATCGCTCAGCAGTCTCAGACCATTAAGAACAACAAGGACGGTACCGCCTTCATGGCCCAGCACGGCCAGTGGCAGCGGCAATTCAAGGAAGGCTGCGCCAGTGACCAGCAGGAGCATCGCCCCGATGGCCAAGATTAGGTTCTGATGGATGATCGACACAGTCCGCTTCGAGAGTCGATGTGCGGCTGCCAGTCTTTCCATATCCTCGGACAACAATGCGACGTCGGCCGCCTGAAGCGCGACTTCCGAACCAGCGGCTCCCATGGCAATGCCGACATCAGCACGCGCCAGTGCTGCGGCATCGTTTACACCATCACCAACGAAGGCAATCTTTCTCCCCTCGGCTATCTCGCCGACAAGGCGGACTTTGTCCTGCGGCAGCATCTCGGCATAGATTTCGTCTGGCTTTAGCCCCAACGCCCTGCCTATGCGCAAGGCAACGGCCCGCCGATCGCCCGTCATCATGGCGATGGTCTTGACGCCGCTCGCCCGCAAGGCTGCGAGAGCGCCAGCCGACGTATCGCGGAGTTTGTCGGCGACGCTGACCGCGCCAAGAATGCGTGTTTCACGCCCAAGGTAGACCACGGTCTCGGCCCCATCCTGAAACACCCGAAGCGCGTCCTGATCGAGCGATGCTCCCATCATGTCCGCCATTCGCCGGTTCCCCGCCCAAACCGGACCATCGGCATTCCGCCCGATGATGCCAGCGCTCGGGATTGCCTTCACATCATGCACGTCATGGAGGACCAGCCCGCGGCGCGCCGCTTCACGCCGAAGCGTCTCAGCAATATGATGTTCCGAGTGGGCTTCGACACTGGCCAAGGTGGACAGGAAAGCCGTCTCGCTGTTGCCAAGAGCGACAACCCCCGTCACCTCCGCGCGGCCCGTCGTCAATGTTCCGGTTTTGTCGAAGGCAAATATGTCGACGGCAGCCAAGGTTTCTAGCGCCGCGCCACCCTTGAAAAGCACCCCACCGCGCGCCGCCGCTGACAATGCCGACAAGATGGCGGCAGGCACTGAAATGACGATTGCGCACGGGCTTGCTGCAACCAGCAATGTCGCCGCCCGATAAAGCGCTGTTTCCCAGTCCCGCCCAAGCCCGTAGAAAGCGCCGAGGGCGACGACCGATCCGACCAGTACCGCAATCGTATAGCGCTGACCAAACCAGGCACTGAACCGTTCCGACGGAGCCTTGGCGGCCTGCGCTTCCGTCACCAGCGCGATCATTCGCGCGACGGTGCTCTGTTCGAGCGATTTTGTGATCTGTACCTCTAGTACGCCGTCGAGATTGACCGTCGCCTCGAATACCTTGCCACCGGGCTCTTTGCCGACCGGCATGGATTCACCGGTGATGGTGGATTCATCCAGCGCGCCCCGTCCGCGCAGGACGGTCCCATCGGCCGGGACGCGCGCGCCGGGGCGAAGCACCACGATATCGCCGACGTCAAGCTGCGCGGCCAGCACTTCCTCCACCGCGCCTTCCACGGATTTACGAAATGCCGTTTCCGGGCGCAGCTCCATCAGCGCCTCGATCGCACGGCGAGCCCGCCCCATTGCACGCTCCTCCATGGTCGTTGACAGGCTGAACAATGTCAGCAGGACCGCGCCTTCGACCACAGCACCAACGACCGCCGCCGCGATCGCTGCAACGATCATTAACAGGTCGATATCGAGGATATGCTCGTTCCACAGCGCCTTCAGCGCCCGCCTGCCGGCTGGGACTCCGCCCGCCAGATAAGCGAGAGCCGCTCCGATACCGATGGTGTTCACCCTTGCGTCGCCGCTCAGCAACCAGGTACCGACGAGGGCGATTAGAAGCCCCACGACAGTAGTGGAGGTAAGGACAACTGGCATACTGATCGAAAATCGCTGCACTTCGTAAGGTCTCACCACAAAACGCTTACCAACCGATATAGCGGACCATCCTGATCATTTTAGGTTGCGATCCAGCATGTCACGGCGATCGAACTTGATCCTCCATGATTTGGGCAGGTGGAACGACTAGTTTGTGACCAAGACCGGGGAAATGCGGCGTGGAAGACTGAAATTTGGCGCACCCGACACGATTCGAACGTGTGGCCTCCACCTTCGGAGGGTGGCGCTCTATCCAGCTGAGCTACGGGTGCATCGATGTTCAGATAGTGTCCGAGACTGATCGAGGTCAATCCCGAATTCAACGATCAAATCGGCTCAAATGACGCGGGCTTAAACCCTGCCAATTGTCGCCATTCGTACTCCACAACCTCCTTTGCATTTGCTTCCGTGGTGCTTCCGCGACCTCGAACGCGATATTCGTGCTTCCTTCGAGTTTTGCCAATCGCTTGGTTTCACTCGATTTTCCTTGCACTGATGTTCAGCAGAAAGAGCTTGCGTTTGCCTTCGGAGGGCAACGCTCTATCCAGCTGAGCTACGGGTGCGTGTGCCGTTGTTTAGCCGATCGGATCGGGACGGGCAACGGGGACCGGCAGGTTTCCGGCGGTTGAAAGGGGACGTTCAACCGCCGGTCAACGTCAATGGTCTGTTTTACGGCATTCGGGCGGGCACCCCCGAAAGGACGCCGATTGCCCGCGCGCGTCATCAATCGACGGTCTGCACCACCGAGGACATCGCCCGCGCGTTGCTGGATTTGACCGGCTGTACCGTTGCCGCGATCATTGCGTCATATTCCGGAAGAGTGGCGAGCGTGTCCTTGGCTCGGACGTGAACCACCTTGTAGCCGTTCGCCTTGAGTTGCGCGATCAGTTGCGGCACAGCCGTCGCGGACCACTTGTGCAGGTCGTGCATCAGAACGATGCCTTTCTGCTTCTTCTTGAGCTGAGTCATGATCGAGGTGACGAGCTGGTCGGAATTCTTGACCTTGAAGTCCTGCGAATCGATATCGATAGAGAATGCCGCGATGTTGCGTTCGGCAAGATAAGCCTTGAGTTCGGCGGTCTGCCGCAGCTGCGGGTAACGGAAGAACGGCGCCACCGGCGCGCCGGCCATCATCGACACCGCGCTGATGCCCTTTTCGATCTCGTCCTTGGCTTCCTGAAACGATTTCTGTGCCAGATTCTTGTGTGACCAAGTGTGGGTGCCCACCGTTTGGCCCGCTGCGACGACCTGCTTCAGTACGCCCGGATGCCATATTGCATGTTCGCCGATAGCGAAGAATGTCGCCTGCAGGCATTCGGCTTTCAGCGCCGCAAGAACCATCGGTGTGGTCACCGGCCAGGGGCCGTCATCGAAGGTCAGCACCACTTCCCCGGGTTGCAGAAAATCGTAATCGCGATACTGCGACATGCCGAAGCCAGGGCCGCCGGTGGTGTCGATCTGCACCGTGCGGGAAACGCCCATTGCGTTCGGATTGTCGCAGGTCGGCTTGGCGGCGGCCACACGCTTTTCCGGAGCGGGAGATGGCGCAGCGGCTGGCGCGGAAACCTGGGGTGCCGGCTCGGCGGATGCCATCTGGCGCTCGACACCCGGCTTGGGCCAACGTTTGTCGATAGAGCCCGTGGTCAGTTCCGGCTTCGCGCTTGAGGCCGTCTCGACGGCGGTTGAGCCGAGGTAGTGCTTGGCCGTAATGGCGATAACGCTGACGGTTGCCACGGTCGCAACTGCGGCCGCGACGACGAGAACCGGAAACTGACGCATGGTAACTCCACTGCACAGGGTAGAACGTCCTGCTGAGTCAAGACGTCCTCGTGCAACCATCCAGCGAAATAGTTAATCGAGCGTATGTTCGGACGGTGGATAGAAAAATTTTACCTTGAAATCCAATCGGTCGCGCCCCGCCAGATTTTGCGGCCGCGCCATCGCGGTGAGCGCGCCTGGCGGCGGCTTCTCCGGTTTTGGCCACCTCGTTCTGGAATCCGCGATGGTCTTGCCGATGGCGTCGCCGAAAGCTGTCTTGTGTCGCGACGGCGTGCTTGCTCCCGGGCGCCCACAGGTTTGTGCAGCGTTTTCGCTCGGTTGATGCCGCGTCGGCGTTGGATATGATCGACGCGACACGGCAAAGGTTCATGGGGGAGAAACAAATGGGACGGCTTGACGGCAAAGTGGCGGTGATCACTGGCGCCACCAGCGGCATCGGCTGGCGCACCACTGAAATCTTCGTGGCAGAAGGCGCCAAGGTGGTCGCCGCCGGGCGTCGCGCGGCGGAAGGCGAGGTGCTGGCGAAGAAGCTTGGGGCCGATTGTCTATTCAAGCAGACAGATGTGACCGACGAGGCGCAAATGCAGGCGCTGATCTCGTACGCGGTGGAGAGGTTTGGCCGCATCGACTGCCTGTTCAACAACGCCGGAGGTCCGGCGCAGACCGGCGGCATCGAGGGGCTGGATGTCGCGCAGTTCGATGCCGCGATGGCGACTTTGCTGCGCAGCGTCATGCTGGGCATGAAGCACGCCGCGCCGCACATGCGCCGGCAAGGCGCGGGCTCCATCATCAACAACGGCAGCATCGCCGGCCATCTCGCCGGCTATTCCTCATCGCTGGTCTATGGCGCGGCCAAAGCGGCGGTGATCCATTTCACCAAATGCGTCGCGATGGAATTGGGCGAGGCCGGCATTCGCGTCAACAGCATCTCCCCGGGGGCGATCGCCACCGGTATTCTCGCCAAGGCGATGGGGCTCGAGCACGGCGCGGCTGACAGCAAGGCGGACGTGCTGGAGGGGCTGTTCAAGTCGGCGCAACCTATTCCTCGCGCTGGTATTCCGGATGACATCGCGCATGCGGCAGCATTTTTGGCGAGCGACGAGTCGTCCTTTATCAACGGCGCTGATCTGGTGATCGATGGCGGCGTCATCGGCGGCCGCAACTGGAGCCAGCAGCAACAAGGCTATGTCGGCCTGCGCAAGTTGCTGGGGGAGGGTGCGTAGGAGGGACTGGCAATACGAGCGCAGCAATCCAGTCTTTCGGTGCGAAGTCTGGATTGCTTCGTCGCTTCGCTCCTCGCAATGACGGGAAATTTACGTTTCGTGCCTTCCGTCGATCAAGCGCGCGGGCTGTAGACCGCGACCGGTAATGACACGCCGCGCAACTCATGCTCGCCGAGATGATCGAGCGTGATATCGAGATGTCGCGCCACGGCTTCGGTGAGCAGAATGCTGCGGCCGAGCTTCTTTTGCAGGGCTTCGACGCGGCTGGCTTCATTCACCGCCGGGCCGATCACGGTGAAATCAAGTCGTTCCGGCGCGCCGATGTTGCCGAAGAACACTTCGCCTTCATGCAGCGCGATGCCGGTGCGAAGGGGATGCCAGCCAGCGATGGCGGCGAGTTGGGGCAGCGCGCCGGCATTGAGGGCATCGAGATCGCGCACCGCTTGTTGCGCGGCGGCCAGCGCGGCGCGCGCCGCCACGTCCGCGCCGGATACCGCGCCAATCGGGAATACGGCGAGCAGCCCGTCACCCATGAACTTCAGCACTTCGCCACCATGCGCCAGGACGGCGCCGGCCAGCGTTTCAAAATAGGCGTTGAGCAACACGATCATGTCGGCGCCGGACAGATGGTCCGACAGCGTGGTGAAGCCGCGCAAGTCCGATACCCAGATCACGGCGCGGATTGCCTCACCGTTACCGCGCTTGATCGAGCCGCTCAGCACCTTGGCGCCTGCGACGCCGCCGAGATAGGCATTGACGGCATTCTCCGCGATGCGTTGGGCGATATGCCGTTCGACATGGAGCGCAAACAGGTCGAGCACGTTTCTGATTTCGGGCCCTGCCGTGTGCGGAAACCCATCGGGATGTTTCGTCGCCAGCGTCATGGCGTGGCGATACCCTGTGCCGCTGCTGAACGGCAGCGCGACGTAGTCGGTGATGTCGGATTCGGCGAGTTCGGCCATCATCGGAAACTCAGCCTGTGCCTCGGCACTTTGCGGATTGCGACGCAGCGGCTCTCCGGTCGCAAAAATGCGCGCCAGCGGATTAAGCTTGAAGCTGTCGGTTTCCGACGTGAGGTGCTGCACCTTCACTTCGTGGCAGACCGCATCGTCGCGCCGCCAGTTCCAGGCGAAACCCAGTAACTGCGGATGCAGCGTGCCGATGTGCAGACTTGCACGGTGGAGTGGAACGCCGGCAGCGATCAGACGCCAGATGAACGACTCGAACAGCAACAGCATCTCTGTTTCGCGGGCGGCACCCTTGAGCAGCCATGTTGTAATATCGGAGAATGAGTTCGTGGTTGGTGCAGAAGCAGCGCCGCGCGACGATTGCCGCACGATCGTCACGCCATGCGGAAACTGGGGCGGTGGGGAGGTGATCTCGGAGGCAATGGTCAACGATCAACTCATGGCGTCAGCTAAGCTTGCGGCTATCTCGGGGTGAGCAGCACGCGCAAGCCGTCTTTCGGTTTAGGAATTGGCCACATCTGCCACGACGGGACATAGCCGGGTTCGAGGGATACGTCGAGATTCTGCACGAAGTGGCGCAGGAAACACTTCGCCTGCATGTAGGCGAAGTGAAGGCCGAGGCACATATGGGCCCCGCCCGAAAATGGAATCCAGGCGAAGCGATGGCGGCCGCGCTGCGCCTCGTCGGTGAAGCGCAGCGGATTGAAGATGTCCGGGTCGGGCCAGATTTCCGGCATGTGGTGAGTATAAAGCGGGTTGACGCCGACCAGCGTGCCAGCGGGAATCGCAAAGCCCCTGAAGCTGAAGTCGCGGGTAGCGCGTCGCGGAATGGAAGGCACCGGCGGTTTCATCCGCATCGCTTCCTTGAAAGCCATCTCCGCAAGCGGCATGGCTTCGAGCTTGTCAAAGCTGATCGGCTCGTCGCGATGCAGGTCCAGCGCCGCCACTTCGTCGCGCAGCTTGGTCTGCCATTCCGGGTTGGCGGCGATGGCGCCCACGAAGGATGTCAGCGACGAGGTCAGTGTGTCGTGCGCGGCCATGATGAGGAAGCTCATATGGTCGACAATGTCCTGGGTCGAGAGCAGCGCGCCGTCGTCATGGGTGGCGCGGCACAGTTGCGAGAACAGGTCGTCACCGCCTTTCTCGCGGCGGATCGGGATTTGCCGCGAGAAGTAGTCGACGATACGGGCGCGTCCTTTGACGCCGCGTGCCATCTGGGTGCCCGGCCACGGTTTGCGCACCGGAGAGACCGAGGCGGCAATCATGTCGATGAAGGCGGCCGTGACGTCGTCGACCTCGGGGCCGATGTCGGTGCCGAGAAATGAGGTCGCGGCGAGGTCGAGGGTAAGTTGTTTCATCGCCGGATAGAACGGCATCGGGCCGGGCGGCTGTTGCCGCCAGCGGGCAACGCGTGCGGCGATGCCGGCGTCGAGTTGCGCGAGATAGGATTTCATGGGCCCGGACTTGAACGCCACCGACAGCGCGCGGCGGTGCAGGCGATGTTCCTCGAAGTCGAGCAACATCAGGCCGCGCGGAAACAGCCGGCCGAGAATCGGCTCCCAGCCATGGGTTGAGGAGAACAATTTTGTCTGGTCGAACAGCACCAGTTCGTTGGCCTCGGGGCCAAGCAGGCTGAGGCTGGTTTCGCCCAGCACGCGGCTGCGATAGACCGGGCCGTAGGTGGCTGCCATCCGCTCCACCTCGCCGCGCGGGTCCGCCAGCACGGAGAATGTACGGCCGACGACTGGCCAACCCTCGTCGCCGGGAATATGGGCCAGCGCCTGCCGTTTCGGCGGCCGCAGAAACATCGCGTCGCGGGGTGCGGTCAGACCTTGCATCGACATCGCTTGCTCTCCTCGATTCGGAGAAGCTGAGGCTCCGGAGCGCTATTTGCAAGGCCGAAGCCGTGGCTGTTCGGTCCATGGCCGTCCGCGACGCGCCGCCGCAGCGGTTTCCCTTGCGCAGGCAGGTCTGCCATTCCCATCTGAAGCGGGTGCCGCGTCGAACGCGCGGCGACTGGAGGGACTGATGAGCTATCTACGCACCGCGATCCTGCTGGCGGGTCTGACCGGCCTGTTCATGGGCGTGGGCTATCTGATCGGCGGCGCGGGCGGCGCGATGATCGCACTGGTGATCGCGGCCGGCACCAACCTGTTCGCCTACTGGAATTCGGACCGCGCGGTGCTGTCGATGTATGGTGCTCATGAGGTCGACGCGCGCACCGCGCCGGACCTGCATCGCATGGTTGCCGAGCTCGCTGCGCGCGCCGAACTGCCGATGCCGCGCGTCTTTGTCATGGACAATCCGCAGCCGAACGCTTTCGCCACCGGCCGCAATCCGCAGAATGCCGCCGTCGCGGTGACCACAGGCTTGATGCAGGCGCTGAGCCGCGAGGAACTCGCCGGCGTGGTGGCGCACGAACTGGCGCATATCAAGCATCACGACACGTTGCTGATGACCGTCACCGCGACCATCGCCGGTGCGATTTCGATGCTGGCGCAGTTCGGCATGTTTTTCGGCGGCAACCGCAACAACAACGGCCCCGGTATCATCGGCTCGCTGGCGATGATGATCCTCGCGCCGCTCGGTGCCATGCTGGTGCAGATGGCGATCAGCCGGACCCGCGAATACGCCGCTGACGACATGGGCGCACGCATCTGCGGCCAGCCGATGTGGCTCGCCTCCGCGTTGTCGAAGATCGAAAACTTCGCGCATCAGATCCCGAACGAGGATGCCGAGCGTGCGCCCGCCACCGCGCACATGTTCATCATCAACCCGCTGTCGGGGCAGGGCATGGATAACCTGTTCGCCACCCACCCCTCGACAGCGAATCGCGTCGCCGCCTTGCAGCAGCTTGCCGGGCAGTTTGGTGGTGGTGGTTTCACGCCGCCGTCGCCCCGGCCCGCTCCGCCGGGTCCGGGTGGTCCTTGGGGCGGGCAGGCGATACGGCGCGGACCGTGGGGCTGACACCAATCGAGTAAGTCATTGGTGTCGTGCAAAGGTTCAACACGAGACGGCGATTTGGCCTGCGGCCAATCGTCGTTGGTGTGTTACCTTGTCTGGGATCGTGAAATCGGTTTCGTGGAGGTCTTCGCTCAAGGAGATTCCACAGAATGTTCAAATCGATTGCATTGCTCGCTGGTGCGATGATGGTCTTCGGCGCAGCCGCGGCCCATGCCGACGCCACTATTCCCACCAAGGATATTGCCGGCGCCAAGGATAACGCTTTGCTGAAGCGGTACGACGGCTCGTTCATCGTCAGCTACGAACGACTGGCTTTCACCGATTTCAAGGTGCCGCTGTCGAAGCTCGAAAAGGGTGGCGACGATCAGCGCGATCGTATGAACAATCAGGTTTACAAGCCGAAGCAGGAGCTTGAGGTGGAGGGTGCGCGCACCCGCATCGCCTATCTGTTGCCGGCGGAGCGCTCGCCGTTGGAAGTGCTGCGCAATTATCAGGATGTGGTGAAAGCCGCGGGCGGTGAGGTTCTCTTCACGTGCAAGGGCGAGGAGTGTGGTGGCGCGCCAGATCGCTCCAGCGAAGGCGGCGGCGGCGACATGAGCCTGATGATGTATTTCGTTCACGCCGGGCAGTTGAAGGACGCCGACTTCTCGAATGGCAAATGCGCATTGGCTTCAGGTCTCGACGACCAGCGTTTTTTCTCGGCGAAGATTCCGCAGGCGGTGGGCGATGCCTATGTCACGGTCCAGACCTTCCAGGTGAAGGACACCTTGTACTGCAAGGCCTTCAATGAGCGCACCGTGGCGCTGGTGCATGTCGTTGAACCCAAGCCGCGCGACCAGAAGATGGTGGTGGTGAAGGCCGACGAAATGGCGCGCAACATCGCCTCTACGGGCCGTGTTGCGCTCTACGGTGTCTTCTTCGACACCAACAAGGCTGATCTCAAGCCGGAGTCGAATCCGACGCTGGCGGAAATCGCGGGGCTGTTGAAGGCCGATCCGAAGCTCGCGGTGTTGATCGTTGGCCATACCGACAATCAGGGCGCTTACGACTACAACCTCGATCTGTCGCGCCGCCGCGCCGAGGCGGTGGTAAGAGCGCTGACCACCAGTTTTCAGGCCGATCCGAAACGGCTGCGCGCTGCCGGCGTCGGGATGCTGGCGCCCGCGGCTTCGAACGATGCCGAGGACGGCCGCGCCAAGAATCGCCGCGTCGAGGTCGTCAAATTGAACTGAGACCAGCCACCGGAGCATGAGCTGATCATACTCCGGTGGCGCCCTGCCGTTTTGTTCCCAAAATTTTTATTGAGCCCGGGACCGCACGATCTCGGACGCGGCGGAACGAATGACGCCTTTATCACTTGAATGCTCCGGTTATTGCACAGGAGACATTCATGAGTCGTCGTTTGATCGGAGCCGCCGCGCTTCTTGCCGTCGTCGCGATGCCGGTGTTGGCGCAGGCACAAGGGGTGCCAGGCGGGATAGAGCGAGGTGCGCGGGAAGGCGAGCGCGCCGCCGGGCCGGTCGGCGCGATCGTCGGTGGCACCATCGGCGGTGTTGTTGGTGGAGTCGCGGGCATTCTGGGTGTCGATCAGCGCCCACGGTTTCATCGCTATGTGGTGGAGCAGCACCGTCCGTCTTATCAATACCGCGAGGATGTCCGTGTCGGCGTGGAATTGCCTGAGAGCGGCGTAACCTATTACGAGGTGCCGCAGGAATACGGCGCCCACGGCTATCGTTATACGGTGGTGAATGATCGGACCGTGCTGGTTGACCCGCGCACGCGCCGCATTGTCGAGATCGTCGAATAGAGTGGTGAATCTCGCCGGGGCGGTGCTTAACAGGCGTCCCGGCGAGATCACATTGCTGGCACGGTTTCGCCATGGCATGCCGGCGGGATTGCGGCGATGAAACTTTCAACCGCAATCCACGTTACATATCGATGACAAACCCCGATATCTGGTACGTGGCATTCGGCCCCGACAAGACCTTGAAGTCCGACGACCGCTCCACCGGAGTGGTAAGGTCGACACGAACCTTCAAGACCGAGGCGGATGCCAAGGCTTTTGCGCGGGAGGTCGTGGCCAAGGGATGGTCGGCGACCGCAGGGACCCTCAATCCCCATCAGCCAAAGCAAGTCATTGGCGCGTCGCAGATCGAGACATGGGCCGCGCCCGTTACGCGTTGAGGGACATGTCTTTCGCCATATCTGCTACATTGCACCGTTCAGAAACGGATTGGTCTGACGCTCATGGCCGAAGGTCGACCCTGGCCCGTGGCCGCAGATGAATTGCACGTCATCGCCGAGCGGCAGGAGTTTGTTCGTAATGGACTGAATCAGCGTCGCATGGCTGCCACCCGGCAGATCGGTGCGGCCGACCGAGCCGTTGAACAGCACGTCGCCAACGTGGGCGAACCGCATATCTCGATTGAAAAAGACGACGCTGCCGGGCGAATGGCCCGGACAATGGAGGATTTCGAATGTCATCTCGACAAGAGCAACCTTGTCGCCTTCGTTGAGCCAGCGGTCTGGAGCGAAATTCTGCACGCCGGACATGCCGAAATTAGCCCCGCTCTCGACGACGTGGTCGAGCAGGAACTTGTCGGCGACATGTGGCCCGACGATCGGAACGTTGAGCCGGTCGCGTAGTTCCGCCGCGCCGCCGACATGATCGATGTGGCCGTGGGTCAGCCAGATCTGTTCGACGGTCACTTCGGTTTTCTTGATGGCATCGATGATAGTGGGCACGTCCCCGCCGGGATCGAACACCACCGCCCGCCGCGAGTTCTCGCACCAGAGCAGCAGGCAATTCTGCTGAAACGGGGTAACCGGTATGATGGTCGCGCCGGCCTTGGGCTTGTTATCGGGCGTATCTTGAGGAGCGTTTGTCATGGCCAGCACAATGCCGATTTTTGCGGTGCCGCCAAGGGGGCGTCGGAAAATCCGCGAAAGTGTGCGGCTTATGCCGATTGGGCAAATGCGGCCAGCTTGTCCATCGGCGCTCAGGCGATCTCGCGCTGCGAATGAAATGTCGGCTGTTGGCAGGCTTCCAGATCCTCGAACGGCTGCGGTTTCCCGATACCATAACCCTGCGCGCAGTCGACCCCGATCTCCCGCAACGCGTGGAGAATTTCATTGTTCTCGACGAATTCGGCGATGGTGAGAATACCCATCAGTTTGCCGATGCGAGCGATCATCTCGACCATGGCGCGGTCGATCCGATCCGTCAGCATGTCCTTTACGAAGCCGCCGTCGATCTTCAGATAGTCCACCGGCAGGTGTTTGAGGTAGCTGAAAGACGACATACCGCTGCCGAAGTCGTCGAGTGCAAAGCGGCAGCCCATCTGCTGCAACATGTCGATGAACTTTCGGGCGCTGCCAAGGTTGGCGATGGCGCTGGTCTCGGTGATTTCGAAGCAGATCATCGCAGGCGGTATCGCGTGAATCCTGAATTGCTCCCGCACGTAATCAGCAAAATCTTCGTCGCCGAATGAGGCCCCCGACAGGTTAAGCGAGCAGGTCGCGAGCGGCGCCGCCTCGGGGTCTGCCGCCCTGCGCTTAAGGGCCTCGAATGTCGACCGGATCACCCAGCGGTCGATCAGCGGCATCAGGCCGTAACGTTCTGCCGGTGGAATGAATTTGTCCGGCGTCACGATCTGCCCTTCCTCGTCTTGCAGGCGCAACAGCACCTCGACATGCAGGCCGGGCTTGGCATCGTCGGATAACGCGATGATCGGTTGAGCGTAGAGGCGGAAGCGGTTCTGCTCCAGTGCGGCGTGGATGCGGAGCACCCAGTTCATCTCGCCGACACGTTGTTGAAGCTCGGTATCGTCGGCATGGTGTATCTCGATGCGGTTACGTCCTTTCTCCTTGGCCATGTAACAGGCCACATCCGCCGCGCGCAGCGTTTCTTCCAGATTTGTGCCCGCCGTAGTGATGGGAACCATTCCGATACTGACAGTGATGGTGAAAACGTGCCCGTTCCATTCGAATTGAGCATCTTGCACCGACTGTCGCAGGCGCTCGGCGATCGTGGTGACGGAATCGATATTGCAATTCTCGATCAGAACGGCGAACTCGTCGCCGCCCAGGCGAGCAAGAATATCGTTACGGCGCAACGGTGCTTGCAGGATGGCGGAAGCTTGTCGCAGGAGTTCGTCTCCCGCGGCATGACCGCAGGTATCGTTGACGATCTTGAATTGATCGATATCGAGCAGCATCAGGATATGTTGCGTGCCCGAGCTTTCGAGCCCATCAAGCGAAGCCTCGAGGCGATGTTCGAAGGCGCGACGATTGGCAAGTCCGGTCAGGCCGTCGTGGGTGGCCTGCCATGAGAGATGCCCGATCAAGGCCTGCTCGTCAGTCATGTCGTGGAAGACGAAGACCGCGCCGGCCAGAATGTTGTCGATGACCATTGGCGAGGAGGCCAGCGACACAGGAATTCTGCTTCCGTCAGGACGAACGAGAAGCTGCACTTGCGCGTCGGGTTTTTGCCCGAAATCAGGCGAGGTCTGATCGATGAGACCGTCGTTGGTCAGCCCGCTTGGTTGGTCAATGACGCGAAGCAAGGCCGTCAGCAGTGTTCCGCATGCTTCGGCGGCCGGCTTCCCGATCAACTGTTCGGCGGCGGCATTCATATAATCGATCCTGCCGGCGACGTCGGTGGACATCACGGCGTCACCAATGGATGCGAGCGTGATCTGCGCGCGCTCTTTCTCGGCCTTCAATGCCGTTTCAAAACGCCGGCGCTGCATCAGCAGTCTCCGCGTATGCCACAGCACCAATGAGATCAGGAGCGCGGCCGCGAAGAGGTTGACAATCGTGAGGATCGTTTTGATTGCGCGCGAGCCTTCGCCGAGGCTTTCGGCGAAGGCCAGCGCAAGTGGCGTAAGCTGCTCGTTAAGGGCGTCGATGCGCGCCTTGTAGTTGGCAATGGCGGTCTTTGTGAGCGGGCCGTTGCCGATGTCGTCGTTGATCTCTGTGGCAAGATCGACGATAGCCTGCAGGCTGGCGTCGGTTGCCGTCCAGTGATCGATCGCTTGCTTCAGGTAGCTGACATGGCGGAAGTTCTGAAAGAGCCAGATCTGACTGGAAATGTCGTCGGGATGGACGCCGCCACGAAGGAAACCCGCGCGCGTCGCCGCCAGATCGGGCGGATTGGCCTCGAGCGCGAAACGGCCGTCACGATCGCCGATCGGAACGGCAATGGCGTCCTGATAGCGACGGTAGGCCAGCGCGTCGCCGGTTTCGACATAGTGATTGAGATGATAGATCGCGTCCTTCTGTCCCTTGGACCAAAGCGCCTCGCCGCCGATATAGGCGCGCACCGATGACAAGGTATCGAGACTGATAACGGCGATCGATGCCTGCGCGACGATGAGGGCGACGAACGGCCAGACAAGCCGCCACAGACTGGAGGTCCCGGGTGAAAGACTAAGCCTCATCCAACACCGGAAATGTGCGCTGCGTCGTCATCATTCCGCAAATCCGAGTAATATTTTAATAAGCAAACGGCTCTGGCGCGCCGGTTGGGTTTCCGCCGCGCCAAGCCTTAAACTGGTATTTTTCTGCTTGCCCCTTAATGCGGGTTAAATTTCCGGCGTAGTCCGGGCAACACGCGCGAACGCGATGAATCCCGGGTAAACGACTTGATCAAGTCGGTCGGCATTCCGAACGAACCCGCGAGCATCACCCCTTCAGTGCGAAGGGGGTGATGCTCGCGACAGGCGAAGGTGGATTTTGGATAGAAGTGCGCAAGACCGTGCGTTATCGCGCGATCTGCTTCTTCAACGTTTCTTCCACCACGCGATCGAACGACGACTGCTTTGGCGGCGCCTTGGCGCGGTGCTCGGCGACGAAGGCGTCGCGTTGCGCCACCAATTTGGTCAGTTTGGCGTTGAGCGCGCCGCGGGTTTTCAGCTTTTCGCCCAGCACGGCGGCGCGTTGCTCAAGCGGTAGTTTGCGCAACGTTTCGGGAAGTTCGTCATCCTTGACGCTGTCGAGTTTCCGACGGCCAGCGCTGACGTCACTGACCAGATCGCCGCCACCGGTGATCGCCTCCGCTGAGGCGAGCGAGCGTTTGTTGATGTAACTCGCCATGTCGGATGCGGCGGCGGGCGCTGCGGCCGCGACTTGGGAGAGTTGCCGGGCCTTCTCCTCGGTGCGTTTTTGCAAGGCGTGCGATCCGTAGGGGATCACAGTGCCGTTGATTTCGTTTTGCAGGATGATGATTTCGTCGTCGAACGGCGTTTCGATCACGACGACCTGACCGCCGTCCTGCGGGATCGGTATGAAACTGCCGTTGCCGTTCTGCGCGATGTCGCGCCAGACCCGTTCGGTGTCGCGGGCACTGCCGGCGAGCACCGCGTTGACGACGATGCCTTTCTGTTTCGCGACAGCGAGTGTGGTCGGATACTTTGTGTCCTGGGCATAGTCCATGTGCGGCGGCGCGTCGCCGACCAGAAAGATGATGCGTCGCGCGTCGTTGCCCGGCGTCCATTGCAACTTGTTAACGGCGACGTCCAGCGCCTCGTTGACGCTTTCCGGCCAGTCGCCGCCGCCGCGCGCCCTCACCGCCAGCAGGCTGGCATAGAGGTCCTGGATATCGGTGGTGAGGTCATAGGTCTTGGTGACGTAGTCGTCGCCGATGTCGCG
>CAUJJN010000129.1 GCA_963204905.1 Pseudomonadota bacterium | reverse complement strand
CACGCCAGCCACCAGATCGGGCTCGATGCCGATATCTGGCTGACGCCGATGCCGAACCGGATGCTGTCGCGCAATGAGCGCGAGGAAATGTCGGCGGTCGACATGGTGCGCACCGACCGGCTCGATATCGATCCGCGCGTCTGGACACCACGTCATCTCGAAGTCATCCGCGCAGCGGCGCTGGAGCCGCGTGTCGAGCGCATCTTCGTCAACGCGGCGATCAAGAAGGCGCTGTGCCGCGAAGCGCGGGGCAACCGAAGCTGGCTGTCGAAGGTGCGGCCGATGTACGGCCACAACTATCATTTCCATGTTCGCATCACCTGCCCGACGGGGAACGGCGAATGTTCACCACAGGCGCCGCCCACGGACAGTGAGGGCTGCGCGGCGTCCGATCTGGCCTATTGGTTCAGCGACGCGGTGCTGCATCCCAAGCCGCCGCCGAAGCCGCCGAAACCGCCGCATCAGATCACGCTGTCGGAGTTGCCTCCGGCCTGCCGGGTGGTGTTGAAGGCGCCATAGCTTCGCGCACGCCGTCTTATCTGATGCGATCGCTGCCGCCCGGCGACGGTCAAGGTGGCGGGGACTTTACGAACCTGACGGGGCTGTTATTGTTTCACCAGCGACACGTCGAGGGGCCGTAAGCCCTTCGGATTGCTGGAACGGCGCTTCCGCCCGTCGCCTCACCATTCCTTGTGAATTTGGCTCGCCGCCGAGCGCGTTGCGCTGGGGCGTTATCTGTTGGAGCGCCATTATGCGTCGTCTTGCCGGCTTTTTGTTCGCTTTCGCGATCCTGTTCGGATCGTTCTCCGCGCCAGCGGCGCTGGCTCAGGATAAGAGCCTCACGGTGTTCGCCGCGGCTTCGATGAAGAATGCCCTCGACGAGGCGGATGCCGCCTACACCGCGAAGTCCGGCATAAAGATCAGCGCCAGCTACGCGGCGAGTTCGGCGTTGGCCAAGCAGATCGAGCAGGGCGCGCCGGCGGATATCTTCGTCTCGGCCGACACCGCGTGGATGGACTATTCCATCAAGAACAAGTCGATCAACGAGGCCACCCGCGTCGACCTGCTCGGCAACGCCATCGTGCTGATCGCGCCGAAGGACTCCAAGATCGAGAACGTGACGATCGGGCAGGGGTTCGATCTTGCCAAGCTCGCTGGCGACGGCCGCATCACCACCGGCGACGTCAAGGCGGTGCCGGTCGGCAAATACGCCAAGGCCGCTCTGGAAAAGCTCGGCGCGTGGCAGGCGGCCGAGCCGAAATTCGCGATGGCGGAGAATGTCCGCGCTGCGCTGGCGCTGGTGGCGCGTGGCGAGGCTGTGCTCGGCATCGTCTATTCGACAGACGCCAAGGTCGAACCGGGCGTCAAGATCGTCGGCACCTTCCCGGCCGACTCGCATCCGCCGATCGTCTATCCGGTCGCGGCGACCGCGAACGCAAGGACGGATGCAGCCGACTATCTCGCCTTCCTGAAAAGCGTGCAGGCCAAGGCCATCTTCGAGAAGTACGGCTTCTCCTATCTGATCAAGCCGACGTCCTGAGCTGTGTTCGACATCTCCCCTGCGGAGTGGACGGCGATTCTGCTGTCGCTGAAGGTCGGACTGGTGGCAACGCTTGTTGCCACCCCGTTCGGCATTGCGATCGCATGGCTGCTGGCGCGCTATCACTTCTGGGGCAAGTCGGTGATCGACGCGGCGATCTACCTGCCGTTGGTGCTGCCGCCGGTTGTTACGGGTTATCTGCTGCTCCTGACGTTCGGGCGAAAAGGTCTGGTCGGCGGCTGGCTCGCCGACCATCTTGGCCTCGTCTTCGCGTTCCGCTGGACCGGCGCCGCGCTGGCCTGCGGGATCATGTCGTTCCCGCTGCTGGTGCGGCCGATCCGGCTGTCGATCGAAGCCGTCGATCGACGGCTTGAACAGGCCGCGAGCACGCTCGGCGCCGCGCCGTGGAAGGTGTTCTTCACCGTGACATTGCCGCTGGCGTTGCCCGGCGTGTTGGCGGGCATGGTGCTCGGCTTCGCCAAGGCGATCGGCGAGTTCGGCGCCACCATCACGTTCGTCTCCAATATTCCCGGCGAAACCCAGACCATTTCGGCGGCGATCTACACGCTGACGCAGGTGCCGGATGGCGATGCCGCGGCGCTGCGGCTGGTCGGTGTCTCCATCGTCATCTCGATGATCGCGCTGGTGACGTCGGAATGGTTTGCGCGCCGCGCGACGCAGCGCATGCACGGGACCTGACCATGCTGCGTGTCGAAGTGTTCAAGAAACTGGGTGATTTCACCGTCGAGGTGAAGTTCAAGGGCGAGGGGCGGGTGACCGGGCTGTTCGGCTCGTCCGGTGCCGGCAAGACCTCGCTGGTCAACATGATCGCCGGACTGCTCAAGCCGGATCGCGGCTCTATCGCGATCGGGAATGACCTGCTCGACGACACGCTCGCCGGCATTCACGTTCCGCCGCACCGGCGTCGCATCGGCTACGTGTTCCAGGACGCGCGGCTATTCCCGCATCTGAGCGTGTCGCAGAATCTCCACTACGGACGCCGCATGAACGGCGCGGCCTTCGATGGCGCGCATCAGGATCGGGTGGTCGATCTGCTCGATATCGGGCAGTTGCTGACGCGTCGCACAGGTCAATTGTCCGGCGGCGAACGCCAGCGCGTGGCGCTCGGACGGGCGCTGCTGATGCAGCCGCGCTTGCTGTTGCTGGACGAGCCGCTGGGATCGCTGGACAGTGCTCGGAAGGCGGAAATCCTGCCCTATCTGATCCGGCTTCGCGACGAGGCCGGCGTGCCGATGGTCTATGTCAGCCACGATGCGAACGAATTGCGGCGGCTCGCCGCGCAGGTGGTGGTGATCAGGCGCGGCCGCGTCGCTGCGTTCGGTGACGCCGAAAGCGTGCTGGCGGGTGTCACGTCACAAGGCGTTGATTGATACCTGCTCAGAAACCAGCGACTGACGCCCAGACGTTCGATAGACGCCGCTTCAGCCAGTCGATGCGGGTCGGCGGCGTTTGCGACACGGTCTCGTCGTCCGGCAGCCGCAAGCCCACAACGGCGACCCGGCCGCCGCTGATGTTGCGGGCGACCAGCGTCAACGTGTCCAGCGGCAGGACAGCGCCGACCTTGGGCGCGCGGTCGAGATGGATGTCGAAATAATCCGCCAGCGTCAGCTTCGCCTGCCTTTCGTCGATCTTGACGTCGTAGAGTTCCGCGAGCGTGCTCAGCGGCGTGTCGCCCAACACCGCGAAATCGCCGAGCGCGCTGGGATCGGGCGCGGCGGCGGGCGGCAGGTCGACGAAGAAACGGTCGAGCGCGTCGGCCTTTTCCGGCGGCGCCAGCAGGTAGATATAGTCACCGGCGGCGACCGGCGCGGCTTCCGCCGGCGACAGGATCTTCTCGTCACGGATCACCAGCGTCGGCTTCGACCACGACGGCAGCAATCCGCGCTTCAGATACAGGCTTTTCGGGCGCACGGCATAGCCG
>CAUJJN010000128.1 GCA_963204905.1 Pseudomonadota bacterium | reverse complement strand
TATAGCGTGGCTACGTTCAAGGCAGTACGGATCGACAAGGCGGAGAAGGGTACTACGGCGACGCTGACCCAGTTCGACGAAGCGGAGCTGATGGACGGCGATGTCACAGTCCGTGTCGAATGGTCGACCTTGAACTATAAGGACGGTCTGGCGGTCACCGGCAAGGCTCCGGTGGTGCGCCGCTTTCCGATGATCGCGGGCATTGATTTCGCCGGCACAGTCGAACAGTCCTCCAACCCGGCCTGGAAGGCGGGCGACAAGGTGGTCTGCAACGGCTGGGGGATGGGCGAGACACATCTCGGCGCTTACGCCGAGAAAGCGCGCGTCAATGGTGATTGGCTGGTGCGGTTGCCGGACGGCATGTCCGCGCGGGACGCCATGGCGATCGGCACCGCGGGCTATACCGCGATGCTGTCGGTGCTGGCCCTTGAGAAACACGGTCTCAAGCCGACGGATGGGCCCGTGGTGGTGACCGGTGCGGCGGGAGGTGTCGGTTCGGTCGCCATCGCCGTGCTGTCGAAGCTTGGCTATCAGGTGATCGCTTCCACCGGCCGCGCTTCCGAGGCCGATTATCTCCGTGGCCTCGGCGCCGCCGAGATCATTGACCGTAACGAACTCTCCGGTCCGGCCAAGCCGCTTGCCAAGGAGCGCTGGGCGGGCGGCGTCGACAGCGTCGGCTCGACTACGCTGGCGAACCTCCTGTCGATGACGAAGTATCGCGGCGCCATCGCCGCCTGCGGTCTTGCAGCCGGCATGGACCTGCCGTCATCGGTGGCTCCCTTCATTTTGCGCGGGGTGTGTCTTCTTGGTATCGATTCGGTGATGTGCCCGATCGAGCTTCGCAAAGAGGCCTGGACACGACTGGCGAGCGATCTCGATCGTTCCAAACTCGCTGAAATCACTCATGAAATCGGCCTGGATGAGGTGATCGCGGCAGGCCCCCGAATTCTGGGCGGGCAGGTCCGTGGCCGCATCGTGGTAAAGATTTCCTGAGCCGCGTTCAGACTTTACCAACCAAGCTGCTCCATTGTTGCCATGGTTGGTATGGTAAGCAGCGGGTAAAGGCGGCGTGGCGACGTCGCCTGTCCCGCGCTCGGTTGTGTGGAGTTCAGCATGTTTGCGCGTTTTGTATTGGGTGCCCTGACCATCGGCGCTTTGATAGCGCCTGCCGTGGCCGGCGAAATGAACGCTACCGAGGCGCGCAAATTCGTTGTCGGCAAGATATTCTCGTTTACCTGCTTCGACGGCACGCGTGGCGCGGGCCGCATCTTCGATGACGGTTCGGCGGCGGGATCGATCCAGTTCAGCGGCTCGGGGCCGACCCGCCACATGCGGCTTCCGATTAATACGGTGCAGACGCGCGGCGAATCGGTGTGCGCCTCGCTGAAAGGATTGCCGTTCTCGCCTTGCTTCAATCTCGATAAAAGAGACGAGCGCAGCTTTCGTGGTGCGGTGTCGGGCATGGGCTTCGCTTATTGCGATTTCCAGCACAAGGGTGCCGGGCACATTCTCATGGCGCGGGCGGTTTCCGGCAGAGGACCGCGCTCGCTGCATCCGCGCCATGTGAGATCGGCGGACGCGGCGCCGCCGGACGTCGTGGCGCGCGTGGAAACGCCACGTGTCGAGAAATCGAGAATCGCGCCAGTGCAGACCGAAGCAGTGTCCGAACTGCGTCGTTCGACCGACTGATTTTCATTCCTGACTTGTTCGTTCGTCACGCCTCCGGCGAAGCCGGTGGCGTTTCCACCTGCGCCGGCGAATGAGGCGTGTTCCGGAACAGGATGCGCTGATACAGCCAGCCAATGGCCACCAGCACCAGCCCGAGCACCATGAACGATAGGGCGCGATAAACGCCGGTCAGTTCGGACATGTCGACCAGAAATGCCTTGAGGATGGTGAGAGCGATCACCGCCGCCGAAGCAAACCGCGCGCGTTGCGAATTGAGCAACACGCCGGCCGTGAGCAGCAGCACGCCGAACGCCAGCCAAGCAATCGTATAGGTATATTGCTCGGCGTCGCTGATGCTTCCGCTGCTCATGATCGGTCCATGATAGATGCGCCGGATCTCCATCGTGACATAGGTGAGCGCCAGCACCAGCGAACCTGCGGCGAGCGCGTGGCTGTAGAAGCGCGCGCGGCGGCCAGCCACGAAATAAGACAGCGTCAGCATCAATATTGCAGGCAGCGCGTAGCCGAGCAGCAGGAGATTGACGACCACGCCGCCGACGTCGATCCGCCAGATCATTGGGTTGTCCAGCCCCAGCAATCCGAACAGTGCGGCGAGGCAGGCGAAGATCGTCAGCAGCACCGCCGCAACGTCGTGCACGATGCTGTGTGAGCGGATACGCAGGCGCTCCAGGCCGATGGCCATCGCCAACGCGACGCAGACTTGCAACGCCACCTCGGTTAGCCCGGCGATGTTGGCGTAGACCCTGCCGCCGTTGACCGCGTGACGAATTTCCATGAAGGCCAGCAGCACGGTGAACAGAATCGCAGCGGCCTCGATCATGCGTAGCGGCGCATCATCGCCGCGTTTTCGGAGCAGATAACTTCCGGTCCAGAATGACAAGGCCGGGATACCATAGCCCCACAACAACCAGTTGAAGATGATGGTGCTGCCGATCGCGTCACCTGCAATTCGAGGCTCATATCCGATGCGCGCCACCACGATGGCGGCAAGGATCGCGGCCAGCCAGCGCAGGAACGGGATCGGCCGTCGGGTCGCGACCCAAGCGGTGCCCGCCGACATCAGCGCCAGCGCGATGGTCAACCAGCCCTTCTCGAGCGCGAAGGTGAGTGCCAGCGCCAGCGCGCCGAGTGTGCCAGTCGCGAACAGCGCCGCCGCGATGGCCCGGCCGGGACGGGGCTCGCGCCGGTTGAGCGGTTCTGTCATCCATCCGAAGACGGCCGCGAGAATGACGGCGACGATCGCGAAGGGAATCGAGCGATCAAAATGCGCGACGCGCGCGTAGAGCGCGATCAGCAGCGCAATCGGCACGGACACCGCCGACGCCGCCCAGATCACCGGCACCGATGCGCTGATGGAGCGGCCTTGCGCGGCGAAGCCCGCAACGGAATAGGTTGTCGCGAAGATCGCTGCGGCGGTCAGATGCGCAGAGACGGATTCATCGGTGGCGCTGGGCGCGAGGCCGGGCATCGCCCCGCCGGGCAGCACAAGCATGTCCGGATTGGCGCGCACCGCCCATTCGAGGAATACGATGGCAACCAGCACGACGTTGGCGGCGACCGCCGCGATCGCCGCCGGCGCACGCCACGCAATCCCCAGCGTGGCGACGACAAGCATGCCAAACACGGTAATCGCCGATAT
This sequence comes from Pseudomonadota bacterium, assembly GCA_963204905.1. GTDB lineage: Bacteria > Pseudomonadota > Alphaproteobacteria > Rhizobiales > Xanthobacteraceae > 62-47. The sequence goes on along the minus strand of CAUJJN010000128.1, from coordinate 11,389 downwards.
TGCATGACCGCTGCCAAGCACGATCATCGTCGCGCCGAGCACGTAAGCCGCCAATGCGCTCGACGACACCGGCTCCACCTTGCCGGGTTCGGCAGGAGGGCCGAACAGCAATCCACACACCACGAGCAATGCGGCGAGCGCGAAGCCGACGATAACGTGGAATGCGTGGGACGCGACCATTGAGGGTCCGCAGTCGAGACAAGGGATGGTCCACAGCAGCGCGAACACGACAGTGGTGATCGCGAGCCAACGCCACAGCCGGATGCGTGCCAGCCCGAACGCGGCGGCGGTGACGATGGCGAGATAGATGTACAACGCCCAGAAGTCGGGACGCTCCGACGATACCAACGCCGGCGTGGCAAATGCGCCGACAATGCCGAGGCCGGCCAGTGCCGGACCATGCAGCAGCGCCGCGGCAAGCGTCGCCAGCGCAACCAGCCCCAGCAGCACGAAGGCAGTGGCAGGCACAAGGAAGTCATACAGCGCGTAAGCGGCGTACACTGTCGCGAATGCCACAGCGGTTCCGGCGGCGGTGAGGATCGCGGGAATATTCGCGATCGGCAATGGCGTGATGGCGGCCATGCTGTCGCGACGCCGCGTCCATTCGCCGACGGCGAGCAGCGCCGCGGCGAACAGGCCGCCGAGCAGCACCCGCACGCCCGGTCCGAGCAGGCCTTCCTCGATGGAGTAGCGCACCATGAAGAAGCCGCCGAGCGCCAATGTCAGGCCACCCAGCCATACGACCCAGCGCGTGCCGATGCGTTCCTCAATGCGTGCACTGGAGGTCGCCACCGAAGCCGGGATTGGAGGTGGCTGTGGATGATCAACGGCGTCCGGCACGAGCGGCGGCGGCAGGGAGGAAATGAAGGTTTCCGCGGTCACGGCCGGTTCCGCAATCGGCGGGTGGGGTATGGTATCGAGCGGCGGCGGCAAGACGATCGGTCCATTGCCGGCCGCTTCCAGCGCCTTCACGCGTGCTTGCAACGCGTTGGCATTGGTCAGAGCCTTGCGGGCGACAATGACTGCGGCGATAGCGATCAACAGCGCGAGAAATTCCATGGATCCTCGATCGTCGCGGCGCCGGAGAGAACTTCGGCGGTGGGGGATAGTCGGAGAAATGAGGCGCGTGCTCTCGCGGCGGCGTGTCGTCAGTCAGTGTGTTGTCGCATTCGGTTCAAAAGTCCCGAGTGGTTGAGACGTTATTCGAGATCGACGCGGAATGGCCGGCCTTCGATCGACATGTCGCCCGGTCCCATCTCGTCGAGCGCGCGCAACATGCGGCCGTCGCGCCCGAGCGCGCGATCGGCGAGCGAGACGATCAGCCGGTTAGGATAGGCTGTCGGCGAGGCGCGGCGCATCTGCCGCGCGATCACCGCCTCATCGCGGTGCGGATTGAGTGCGCATGCGGCGGCGAAGGCGCTGGCGGTCGAACGGCTGATGCCGGCATAGCAATGCACCACCAGCGGAGCCTGCCGATCCCAGCCGCGCACGAAGGTAAGCACTTTGTCAATGTGCTGTTCCGATGGTGTCACGAACCCATCGGCGGGCTCGCTGATATCATCCATCGAGATCATCAGATGATTGGCCTCGCGAACTGAGGCCGGCCGTTGCACCCGGCTGATATCGCCCATGACCGTCAGGATGTGGCTGGCGCCGGTGGCCTGCACGGTCGAGGGAAGAGCCGCGAGCGAACACACATGGATCATGATATTGTCCCTTGTCATCCGCTGAAATTATAACCGCCGCGTTTGGTAAACGGAAGCGGTGCGGACAAAGGGAGACTGTATGGATACACCCTTCTTATAGTGCTTCTTGCGGTTACGCCGTTGCACGGTGCCACGCGATTCGGCGGAGGTATTTTACTCCGCAATCGGCGACGGAGTCGGTTACTTCAGCGCCTCGATCGATGCATTGATCTGCTTGCACTCCACTTGGTCGACACGGTCGAGCTTGAAGACGCGGTCGTCCTTGTCGAACGTCGCCCATTTGGCGCGACCGCGCCGCGCGATCGCCGGCCACGCGGCGATGGAGTCGGGAAGATGCATCGTCATGGTGTGTTCGTCGCGCAGGTCGATGACGAAGTCGCCGCCTTCCTCTGCGGACATTCCGTCGATACTGGTATAGCCATGACAATCGAGTCCCGGCCCACCTTTGAAGGTGTCGAGCAGCGGTTTATCCTGAACGTCGAGATTGGCACGCGCTTTCCAACCGCATTCGCCAACGATGACGCTGATGCGCGCCTTTCCTTCCAGCGTCAGGCGAAGCGTCGCGGCGTCGGACTTTGAATCCTTGGTCAGCGAGAGCAGCACCTTGCGGGTATCCTGTCTGGGATTGCGCGCGAGGTGCGCGGCGTCGTAGCTGCGGGCGAAGCACGCGCCGCCGGTGGATAACAGCAGGTCGCCGAGCGGATCGGCCGATGCTGGCGAAACGCAGCAGAAGCCGGCCAACAGGCTCGCAACCCATGCCGTCTTTCGGTGCATCATGGCTTTCTCCTCTTGGCATGAGTATTCGCGACGACAAGACCGGTTCAGATCGCTGCTCGACATTGGCTCAGGATGACATGTGGATGACGGCTAGATGCGCAGGGTTGTGAACCGTGCGAGAAAGCGTTTCGCGGCCTTGCCGGCGGACCATGGCGTCAGGTAATCCTGCTCGGTCGTCGCGGGTAGCATCGGATCGCGCCCGAACAATCGTTTTGCTTCGCTTTCGGAGAAGCCCGCGAGCCGCGTTGCTTCGAGATAGGCCGCGCCGCGATCGGCGGCCTTGATCGCCTGTGTGAATTCTCCGGGCAGCGCGGCAGGCAGGCCGAAGCGGATATGGATCGCCCCGAGCAGCCGTCTCTCGACGGTCTTGTAAGAGCCGCCGATCACCGCCTTGAACGGCGAGATCATGTCGCCGATGACATACTCCGGCGTGTCGTGCAGCAACGCGGCGAGACGCAGCCGTTGATCGGCGCGCGGCAGCGCGTGGCGCAGGACGATTTCGACCAGCAGCGTGTGTTGCGCGACCGAGAAGATATGCGTGCCGTTGGTCTGTCCGTTCCAGCGCGCGACCCGGGCGAGGCCGTGGGCGATGTCAGCGATCTCGATATCGAGCGGTGAGGGATCGACGAGGTCCAGCCGTCGCCCCGACAACATGCGTTGCCAGACGCGGGTGTCGGCCTTCGTGGCCTGCGGCTTGGACTGTGTCATGGAGCGGGGAGGCGGCGTGAGCGCTGCTTGCCGCCGCACACTGCATGACAATGGCAAGTCACCAGATGATCGTTGACCATGCCGGTCGCCTGCATGAAGGCGTAGACGATGGTGGGGCCGACGAACTTGAAGCCGCGCGACGACAGGTCTTTCGATATCTTCATCGAGAGCGGTGTCGAGGCGGGCACGCTGGCGGTCGTCTTGAAAGCGTTGACCTTGGGCTTGCCGTCGACATAGTCCCACAGCAATTTCGAGAAGCCGGGACCTTTCTCCATGATATCGAGATAGGCCTGCGCGCTCTTGACGGCGCCTTCGATCTTGGCGCGGTTGCGCACGATACCGGCGTCCTGCATCAACGCGTGCCGCTTCTTCTCGGTGTAGCGCGCGATCTTCGCCGGCTCGAAATCATCGAAGGCGCGGCGGAAATTGTCCCGTTTGCGCAGGATCGTGATCCACGACAGTCCGGCCTGGAAACCGTCGAGGATCAGCTTCTCGTAAAGCGCGCGGTCGTCGTATTCCGGCACGCCCCATTCGGTGTCGTGATAGGCGACGTAGAACGGGTCTTCGCCCGGCCATGGGCAGCGAACGAGTCCATCGGCGTGCTGAATGGCGCGGCTCATGCGACCGTTTTCTTTTGAAAGCCGCGCACGGCATCGGGATCGGCGAGGCGGATCGTCCCGTTCCCCGCGATGAGCGGCGTGCCGCCGTCGAGCGCGTCGGACACCTTGTCGATCCGCACCGTCGCGAGGCCGGAGTTGTTGGCTGATGATCCCATCGTCCCGACCTGCTTATCGTTCGCGAGGATCGGCGTGTTCGCGTCCGGCGCAGCGCCGTCGAAGGCGACACGCACCGTGCGGGTTCGCGCGGTGCCGCGATGCTGCATCCGCGACACCACTTCCTGCCCGACATAGCAGCCTTTGTCGAAATCGATGCCGTGCAGCCGGTCCATATTGGTTTCGTGCGGAAACGCGTCCCCATAACTGAAATCGACGCCGCCTCGCGGTACGCCGCAAGCGATGCGATGCGCCTCGTAAGCGGATTCATCCGTCATCGTCGCGCCGACAAGGGCCGCCGCCTTGGCTGCAAGTTCCGGTGGAATCAGGATACGCCAGCCAAGGCCTTCGGCACGCGGATCCACGAAACAGAGATCCGGTTTAACCGTCGGCTCCCCGCCCCAAACCGCGAGCACGCCGAACGAATCCGACAGGTTTTCCACGGTTACCCTGGCCCGCAGCTTGTAGAAGCCGAGCTTGGTGGCGAGCGATTGCACCAATGTTTTCGGACAATCGATCAGCACACCGCCGCCATGGCCTTCGGGCACTTCGGTGACAAGGAAGTCGGCGACGATCTTGCCCTGCGGAGTCAGCAGCGCTCCGAAGCGCCCCGCTCCGGGTTCAAGTCGGGTGATATCGGTGGTGAAGAGCCCATTGAGGAATGTTTTCGCATCCTCGCCGCTGAGCTTGATCACACCCCGGTCGGAAAGAAGTGTTGCGTCCATCGTCGAAGTCTCGGGAGAATCGGGTGTCCGACCGTGCCGGAACTGATTCCGAACGTAAGCTGCGGGTCGGCAAACGACAAGACCGCCCACAAAGGCGGACTTTTGCGAATGCACTCACATATGGAGCGTGCGGGAGAGAAGGGCCGCTTACTGCTTGGCCAGGACGAGGGAGAACTCGCCGTTTCGGACCCGGTTCGGCAATCCTTCGACAAATTTCGCTACCGCGTCCTCGCCATAGGTCGACACCAGTTCGGCGAAGGCAGTGAACAGGCTGGCTTGCGCCAGGCAATCACCGTCAACGCCCTCATGACGCGCCTCTGCCCATGCCTCGTTCAGGTAGCTCAGCGCTGCCTGTTTCTGTTCGTGGTCAGGCATCGATTCGTTGGCTGCGGCGTAGGACAAGGACTGGCTCATGAAGTTCCCGGCGGCATCGGCGACTCGCGGCGACACCGCGAATATGCACAAGTTCTAACACGCCCCCGCGTGCCGGCTAGGCCACATCTTTAGGAAAGGTTAACGGAGAGATTCAAGATTGCGGGGAAGTTCCCGAATGCGTTCCGGACGCCACAGTCATACCGTCTTGGAACCTCGCGGCCGGGCGCGCGCCAATCCCGTCTGGTCAATTGGCGTAGCGGGCCGTGAGGTCGCGTGAGATCTTCGCGCCTTCCTCGATATAGCGCTTGATGGCGACATTGGCCGCAGGCGTACAGCTCCGATAGGTTTGCTGGAATCCGTTATAGCCGCGATTGAAGCTTGCGATCAGCCGCGTGCGGCGTTCGCCGGAGGGCGTCTCGGCGTTGATCAGCGCCTGCATCTCGTTGCGCCATTTCGCGCCTTCGTTGGCGCCGCAGAGGCCACGCAGATAGTGCAGCGTGCCGAGGATTTCCGCGAGCCGTTGCAGGTCGCCGTCGAACGGCGCGGCGGCATCCTGGGCCCGCGCTGGACCAGGGGCGAGGCTCGCGCTGCACGTCGCGAGGAGCAGAATGGTTGCAAAAAATCGTGTTCGCATCGTCGGCCCCGGATTTCGGCTGATATGCCTTGTCGGAATGGCTGGTGCAAGCCGACGTGACCGAATCAATTGTCGATGACAGCCAGCCGCCGGGCGGCGCAGACGATATCGTTAAGTCCTTGCGTGGTCTGCAACTCGCCAAGCTCGTCCAGTTTGATCCAGCGGAAATCGTCGAGCTCTTCGTTGAGCGTTACCTCGCCGGCGCGCCAGTGCGCGGCGAAGGATATCACCACATAGTGTCCGGCACGTCCGGCGGCAGGGTCCGGCAACACCTCGCGCCAACCCGCGAAACCGATAATGTCGATGGCCAACGCGGTCTCCTCGCGAACTTCGCGGGCAGCCGCCTGATGCAGCGTCTCGCCGTGTTCCACCCGACCGCCGGGCACGGAATAGAGGCCGCGTCCCGGGGCGTTGGCGCGACGGACAACCAGAAATTGATCGTCGCGGAAAATCACCGCGCTGGCGGCGAGTTGTGGTCTGCCGGGGATGGATTCGGTCACGGGAGATCTTGAGTCATGATGGAATCGATATCGGCCTCGGCTTCGCTGCGCGAGCCGTGGATGATGCCACTGGCGAGAGTGGCCAAAGGGCGCACCCAACCGGTCGCCTGTTCGGCCAGCTTGATACGGGTGCGATCCTGTTGGGCCTCCCGCATGGCGGAGCCGACCGCGGTGAGGATCGAGGTCATCGCACCGGTAATATTATCGAACTCGGCACGGACGACGGCGTCGGACTGTTCATAGGCCAGGATGGCGAGGTCTCGCGCCTTGAAGCTCGACGCCGCAAAATGCTCGCGGTAGGTCCGCGGTTGCCAGGCAAGAAAATCCTCGGCGCATTCCGGCATGTCCGGGATCATGTCCAGCAGCATGATCGCTTCGTTGAAGTGATTGAGATAGTCGGTGGCGAGCCCGGTACGCGGATTGATGTTCGCAGCCGTGAGGTCGGCCGCTGTCGGCCGTTCGCCGGACGGCGTTTCCTGTGGACGGGCATGTCGGGCGGAGAAGCTCATCAGCTTCACTTTGTAGCGTGCCGGGTTAAAAGGTGCTGAAGATATTTCAGATGGGACGCGAGTATGTGCGGCCGTTTCGTCATCACTTCGCCCCCCGCGGCGATCCGTGCGGCATTCGACTACGGCGAGAATCCGAACTTTCCGGCTCGGCACAACATCGCGCCGACACAGCCGGTCGGGGTCGTACTGGTGGAGCAGGGCGCTCGCCATTTTCGTTTGATGCGCTGGGGCTTCATTCCCGGCTGGGTCAAGGACCCGCGCGACTTCGCCCTGGTGATCAACGCGCGTGCCGAAACGGTGCGGGAGAAGCCGGCGTTCCGCAATGCCATCCGGCGGCGACGCTGTTTGCTTCCCGCTGACGGGTACTACGAATGGCATACCGTCGGTGACCAAAAGCATCCGTTTTTTATCTATCCTCGCGACGGTGGTCCGATCGGCTTCGCCGGGATCGCGGAAACCTGGAGCGGGCCGAACGGTGAGGAAGTCGATACGGTAGCGATCGTCACCGCCGCTGCCAAAGGCGACCTCGCGATGCTGCATCATCGTGTGCCGGTGACGATCGAGCCAAACGACGTCGCGCGATGGCTGGACTGCGCCTCGGTTAGCGCCGATGAAGCGGCTGCGCTGATGGTCGCGCCTGCCGACGGTGTTTTCAGGTGGCATCGGGTTTCGCGCAACGTCAATCGCGTTGCTAACGACGACGCACGATTGCTCTTGCCGTTGTCGGACCAGCAGATCGCGGACGAGGCGCCTGCGCCCAAAGCAAAGCCGGCGCCGCGCAAACAACTCCCGCCCGACGATGGGCAGGGATCGCTGTTCTAAGGGGAGGGGTCTTGGTTTTCTTGACGCCGTCGGGGCCATCGTGACAATGACGGGCATGCCGCGCGCAACCTTAATCGAACCGATTGTCATGCTGGCGACGATCCTGCAATGGATCGTGCTGGCGACACTCACCGGGGTCGTGGTCGGGAGCGGCACCAGCCTTTTTCTCCACGGTCTGTTTTTCCTGTCGGATCAGACCGCGAGCATATCGCTGTCATGGCAGATGGCACTGCTGCCGCTCGGCGGATTGCTCAACGGCTTGCTGCTCTACTATGGCTACAAGCTCAACCGGACGGGACTTGGCGATTCCGTCATCGCCGCGGTGCATCGACAATCCGGCAAGATGCCGATCTCGACCATCGCCATCAAGCCGTTGGCGGCTATCATCACGCTGGCGTCGGGTGGTTCGGCCGGCAAGGAGGGGCCGTGCTCGCATATCGGCGGCTCGCTGGCTTCTGGATTGGGACGGTTGCTTCGCCTGAACGTCGAATTGCAAAAGCGGATCGTGGCGTGCGGTGTCAGCGCCGGCTTCGCCAGCGTCTTCGGCACGCCGATCGCGGGCGCGATCTACGGCGTCGAGGTGCTGGCGATCGGTCGCATCCGACACGACTTCCTGTTTCCGGCGATCATCGCGGGCGTGGCCTCATTCGAGATCAGCAAGTTCTGGAACATCCCCTATCAGTACTACACCATGCAATTGCTGCCGCATTTCGATGGCGTGCTGTTCTTCAAGACCGTTATCATCGGCATTATTTGCGGCATAGTAGCGGGCGTTTTCGTCGAAACGGTCGCACTGGCGCGCCGCTTGTTCACCCGTCTGCGTGCGCGTTACGACTTGTGGCCGCCGCTGATGCCGTTTCTCGGCGGGATGCTGTTGTCGGCGCTGATCATCGTCATTCCCCGCGATTATCTTGGCCTCAGCCTGCCGCTGATGGATCGCGCGTTGACCGGAGAGGCGATGCCGTATCTTGGCTTCCTCTGGAAGACGTTGCTGGTGGCCATCACGCTCGGGTCGGGTTTTTATGGCGGCATCGTCACGCCGCAATTCGTAATCGGGGCGATCGCCGGCAACGCCTGCGCGCATCTGTTGGGAATTAGTCCGGCGCTGGGTGCGGCCGTGGGGCTCGTCGCTGTCGTGGCGTCGGCGTCGAACACGCCGATCGCGGCCATATTGATGGGCGTTGAACTGTTCGGCGGCGTGACCGGAACGATCTATGTCGCCGGCGCGGCGATGGCCGCCTATGTGATGATCGGTCACCGCAGCGTCTATCCGGACCAACTGGTCGCCTATCCGAAGTCGACGTGGATGCATGGGGGGCTCGATCTTCCGCTCGGACAGGAGAAGATTCGCCTGTCGTTTGGGTTGCTGAAGTGGATCAGCCGAATGCAGACGAAACGCGATCATCTGTTTCGCCGCGACCCGGAAGCGCGGCATCGTGCGCGCCGCCCGGACAATGATAATCGGACGGATGGCGCGTAAGTCCCGGCGCTTCGCCGTCTACAGCACCTTGCCAGGGTTCATGATGTTGAGCGGATCGAGCAGTGCCTTGATGCCGCGCATGACATCGATCGCAACCTTGTCCTTCACGTCCGGTAGTTCGTCTCGCTTCATCACGCCGATACCATGCTCGGCCGAAATCGATCCGCCCATTTTCAGGACGATCTCGAACACCGCCGCGCTGACATCGTGCCAGCGTGCGAGGAATGCCGTCTTGTCGCCGCCGATAGGCTGGCTGACGTTATAGTGGATGTTGCCGTCGCCGAGATGGCCGAACGGCACCGGGCGACAGCCCGGCAGCAATTTCACCACGGCGGTGTTGACTTCCGCGATAAACGCCGGGACAGCGGCGACCGGCACCGAGATGTCGTGCTTGATTGAACCGCCTTCGGGCTTTTGCGCTGGTGAAATCACTTCGCGCAAAGTCCAGAACGCCGCGCGTTGCGCCAGATTTTCCGCGATCACCGCGTCGTCGGCGATGCCGGCTTCCAGCGCGTGTGTAAGGATCGCTTCAAGCGTCTCGCGCGCGTCGTCGCGCGACGAGGAGATTTCCATCAGCACGTACCACGGATAGCGCGTCGCCAGCGGGTCGCGGATCGATGGTCCGTGTTTCACACAGAAGTCGATGCAGATCTCCGCCATCAATTCGAAACTGGTGAGATTGCCCGCCGCCTCTGTCTGCGCGATTTCCAGGAGCTTCAGCGCCTGTGCCGGCGAGGCGAGCCCGACGAACGCGGTATCGACACTGCGCGGCTTGGGAAACAGTTTCAACGTCGCGGCGGTAATGACGCCAAGCGTGCCTTCCGCGCCGATGAAAAGATTGTGCAGGTTGTAGCCGGTGTTGTCCTTCTTCAGCTTTGACAGCGTGTTGAGCACGCGTCCATCCGCGAGGATGATTTCGAGGCCAAGCGCCATCGCGCGTGCCACGCCATAGGCAAGCGCGCCTGTGCCGCCGGCATTGGTGGAGAGATTGCCGCCGATGGTGCAGCTTCCTTCCGCGCCGAGGGAAAGCGGAAACAGGCGGTCGACGTCGTCGGCGCGTTCTTGCAGTGTTTTCAGAACGCATCCGGCCTCGACCGTCATCGTATTGGATTGCGTATCGATATCGCGGATCTTGTCGAGGCGGCGCAGCGACAGCACGACTTCGCCGTGATGCGGTGTCTGGCCGCCGACGAGGCCGGTGTTGCCGCCCTGCGGGACCAACGCCGTCCGTGTTTCGGTCGCGAGCTTGCAGATCGCGGCGACGTCGGCGGTCGTGCCGGGCCGTAGCACGAGCGGCGAGTGGCCTTGGTAAAGGTTGCGCTCCTCGGTGACGTAGGCCGCGATCTCGTTCTGATCCGTGATCCCGTATTTATCGCCGACGATGGCCCTGAACCGCGCGATCAATTCAGGGGAGAGAGGGACGGGTGGCGGCTGGACGATGTTCATGTCGCGTCTCTTGTTACTTGTTACTTGTTATTTGGTTATTTGGCTCGATCCCGTCACGTCGGCGGCACGGCTGCGCGGCGCAGCCGATCGTTGATGGCTTCGCCGAGGTCGTGTTCTGGAACGGGCATCACTGCGATGGCGTGGGCGCCGACGGTGTCGAGCGCGCGCAGATGGCTGAACAGGTTGGCGGCGGCTTCCGTCAGGTCGGCATGGTCCGAGAGGTTCAGAATTCTTGCGGCAACACCGTGGCCGGAAAGTGTCACGGGTCCGAACGCCAGCAGCGCCTCGCCGGGCTCGACGTGGGTCGCGTCGAGCCGCACGGGTGTCCGTGGCGCGTAGTGTGAGGCCAGCATCCCCGGGGATATCGGCTGTCCGGCGGCGTCGGGTCGCGGGCGTGGCCGCCGGAGCGGATGGCCGAGCAATTGCTCGATGGCGCCGCGGGGCAGGCCGCCAGGGCGCAGCAGCAGTGGCGGGTCGAAGCAGCCCACGATAGTGGACTCGACACCCACCGACACCGGGCCGCCATCGACGATCAGGTCGATGCGGCCATCGAGGTCGCTGGCGACATGGGCCGCGGCGGTCGGAGAGACGTGGCCGGAGCGGTTGGCGGAGGGCGCGACGATCGGGTGGCCGAGGGCGCGCAAGATATCCCGCGCGACCGGATGGGCGGGCATCCGCACCGCCACGGTGTCGAGCCCGGCCGTGGCGAGGTCGGCCACGGCGCAGTCGGGCGTTTTCGGCAGCACCAGCGTCAGGGGGCCGGGCCAGAAGGCTTCGGCCAGCTTGCGGGCGCTGGCGTCAAACCGGGCGATTCGCTCCGCGCCGGCAAGATCGTGCACATGGGCGATCAGGGGGTTGAAGGAGGGCCGCCCCTTGGCCCGATAAAGCCGCGCGATCGCCTCGGGATGTGTCGCGTCGGCGCCGAGGCCGTAGA